>PWOD01000185.1 GCA_003557545.1 bacterium
ACCGGAGTTTTATTCCAGATATTTTCCGGTTTTAATCCGGTCGCCTGCTGGTGAAACCGATTAGTGCGACGATAAACAAATTCACCATCAACCAGTTCAACTAGAAAAATCGCCGTCTGGACATTATCCAGAATCGTTTCATATTCAATAGATGATTCCTGTAATCTTTCAATAGTTCTTTTCCGCGTGTCAATATCAACAACAACCCCACTAATTTTTATATTTCCTTCCTGTTTATCAGTAATTTTCCCCACATCTTTAAACCATCGATAAGTTCCATCCTTATGCTGAAGTCTATAATCAATCTGATAGTTTTCTGCTCGGCCTTCCAGATGGTCCCGCATGGCCTGCATTGCCAGGGGATAATCATCTGGATGCAACCGCTCAGTAAAATCCCTATAATGGGTAAACTTGTCCGGCGGCAAACCCAACATTTCAGCTTTTTGAGGGCTAAAATTAACCCGCCCCGAAGGTAGTTCCATCTCCCACCAGGCAAGATTGCCCGATTCCATGGCATCTTTAAGCCGGTACCCATAAATCTGTAGCTCTTGATTTTTTTTAAGCTGCTCAAGTTCGACTGCTGCTCGTGAGCCTAAAATCGACAAAAGTTCTTCCCAGTTTGACGGATATCCGGTAATTTTTGAACGACTGATTCCCCAGATAATTCCCAGAATTTGTCCCCGGTTATCTCTCAGGGGAATTCCAAAATAACCTTCAATATCCAGTTCCTGCAGTTCAATATCTTGGGGGTATTTTTTCTGGACCGCCTGGTTAATCAAACAGGCATCCTGCTCCATAACATTCTCACAGGGTGTCCCACTCAGACTATATTTATAGTCCTTTACCCACTCTCCATCTAACATCATTGCTACTGACCTGACAGTCTCCTCATCATCCATAAGCTCTCCCACACATGCTCCATCCAGTTCAAACCAGTCGATCAACTCCTGGACAATTGCTTTAAATAGCTCAACTCCCGTATAACGGCTGATACTATGAGTTAAATGTTGCAAGGCTTTCTCTGCCTGTTTTCGTCGGGTAATATCAACCATTGTAGCCAGAACATGCTCTACACCAGTTAAAAAAACTGTTTTAAGCGTAACATGAAGCCAGATTTTTTCTCCGGCGCGGGTCTGGTTGCACCATTCAAACTCCTGGTCGCTCTCCCGAACAGTCTGTCTTATTTTCTCCACAGCATCCTGAAAACTATATGGCGATGCTGTCCAGATCTGAGTATTTTTCAGCTGTTCGAGAGAAGAACAACCATGCAGTTCCCAGGCGGCCCGGTTGGCCCATATGATCTTTCCACTATCTTTATCATGGACAATTATTCCAGCCGGAGACTGCATGAATAAAGTTTGTAGTTCAGTTTGATTAACCCGAATAGACCCGCTGATAGATTTTTTGCTCGATAAGCCGGACGAAAAACTAGCGCACTCCTCCTGCCCGATAAACAAATAAATCTGACCCCAGGAGGAATTAGCCTCAAGCAACTTAACCTGCCAGTTAAACCGCCGCTCAACCTGACCTGTAATAATTGTATTCTGATAAGCAACAGTTGCTTTCTGCCGATTCAAACTCTCGATAACAGTCCGCTGCTCCCCGCTGTCGGTGGAAAACAAGATCTCCAGATAACGACTTTCATCAGAAAGATTATCCGAAACGGATAACAGTTTTTGGCAGGCCCCGTTCATATATTCCAGACTCCAGTCTCCCATCTTATTTGCAACGATACAAACCGGACAGTCAAATGCCTCAATTAGAGCACGGGGAGCCTTCGCCAGACTCTCCAGAATAGTAGGATTATTTTCAAATTTTTGCATTGATAAACACCTGTTTTTTTCTGGAAATTATCCTGCTTAAGCTGTAAAAATTAACAACTGGCCTTATTTATGATATTATTATATCTTATTTGACCGTCAATTAACAAGCGATCTAATAAACCATCCAAAATCTGTTTAAAATAATCCTGCATCAATAGTGCCACTTACAGATTATACAATTTCAACCTGTTTTTGTACTTGATATTTTTAGCAAAATAAAATATCTTTAATTAAGCAAACTAAAATTTTCATGCTATAAAAACTTGCTCTACCATCAGGTTAACAACAACCTCCACACCTGGTTGTTCAAGGAGGATAACCGTGTCAGACCCAGAAGATCCCCGAAGTTCTTCCCGTTTACGAAAAGTTTTTCAAGATTTACAAGATCAGGAAACCAAACAAACTGTTCCAGATAACCAGGAGTCCTCAGCACCACGGAGTTCTCCGACTGAAATTAAACTTGATGATTTTTCGCTGGACAAACTGAATTTTAGCGAAGAAGATCTGGCCGAAATTGAACGAATACAAAAACGGCTGGAGATCCTCAAAAGTCCTGAAAAAAAAGACAATAAAAATGAGCTAATCCCCTTCGACCAGGAGTTCATCAATAAATTAAAGGATCTTGTACCAGAAATTGTCGAGGCCGTCGTTGTAAAGTACCGAATGGACAGAACAACCAGCCGGGAGCGGGCCGAGAACACCGGTTTTTATAATCAGGTCCGATCAAATACCGAAGAAATCATCCGACAATCACGTCACAACCTGAGTGTTGGGGAGCAAAATTTTCTGGTTGATATGGTGGTTGACGAGGTCATCGGTTACGGCCCGATAACCAGGCTGATCAAGGATGAATCAGTCAGTGAAATAATGGTCAATGACCTGGCCGAAGTCTATGCGGAAAAAGAAGGGGGAATGGAACTAACCGATGTGTTTTTTATCAGCGTTGACCAGATGATGCGCTGTGTTAGCAGTATTTTAAAGGATACAAACCGGTCGGTCGATCAATCCTCACCCAGTGTAGATGCCACCTTGCCAGACGGTTCTCGTATCCACATAATTATTCCACCGCTTACCACAAACACTCCTAAAATCACGATCAGAAAATTTAAAAAAACCCTTTTAAAGATTGAAGATTTGATTGGTTTTGGTACCCTTACCCATGATCTCGCCTATTTTCTCGGCGCCTGTGTAAAAGCCAGTTTAAATATCGTCGTATGTGGGGGAACCTCTACCGGTAAAACTACCTTTTTAAATATTCTATCCTCACTAATACCTGAGGGTGAACGTGTTATAACAATCGAAGATTCCCTGGAATTGAAATTTCATCAGAATAAAGACAACATCATCCGACTCCAGACCAGGGACCCAAATATGGAGGGTGTCGGTGAAGTCACAACTACCGATCTATTAAAAGATTCATTAAGAATGCGTCCCGACCGGATAGTTGTCGGTGAGGTTAGAGGGCGTGAGTTTTTAGATATGCTTCAGGCCATGAATACAGGGCATGACGGTTCTTTCACCACACTTCACGCCAATACTCCGCACGAGGCAATTTTCCGGCTGGTCAATTTAGCCCTGCTCTCGGGCTTCGACCTGTCAGACCATGTGGTACGGAGACAGATTGGAAGCTCAGTTAAGCTCTTTGTTCAACTTAAGCGGTTCAAAGATGGCAGTCGTCGAATCAGCCATATAACAGAAGTTTTCCCTGATAATGAACATGGCCTGCTGCTCAAAGATATTTTTCGATTTGAACACCAGGGTTTTGATAAAAACCGACGTGTGATTGGCAAATTCAAATGCATCCGACGGCCTGACCACCTTATAGAACTCTTCCAGCTGGCCGGGATTGAATTTCCTGAAAAAGTCTTTGAAACAGTTTCTGAAAACCGAGATGAATAAATCCAAACAGCTAAAGATAAAAATTGATCAGTATTCCATGCTCAAACAAGCTCGGAAAAAAATAATAATTAAACTTAAAAATTTTCTAAAAGAACTTTCCTGCGACCAGTTGCTAATATCTGAAGCTACAATCATCAGTATTGAACTTATAACCAACATTCAAAAATACGCCGACTTAACTGATAAACAGCTGCGGGAAAGGCCACTTAAAATCACTGCTCAAATAATCGGTAACAGATTGAAAATGGAATTTCTAGACCCCGGCATAAAATTCAACCCAGTAAAAAAGCATCCGGCTAAAAATTCTAAATTAAAACCCGGCGGGAGGGGATTAACAATAATCAAAAATATATCGAAAAAAATTACCTATGAGAGAATTAACAATAACCAAAATAAACTCACTGTTTTTCTGCCCCTCTGCAGACCTGAAGCAGTTGGCGAACAACCGACTCAACCTGGTGATTACCCGGTTTGATAGGATTTATTCAAAGCCTGTCGGACTGAATCGAAATCCGGGTAGATCTCCACAAACTTTTGAAGATTGGTTAAATTAAATATTTTTTCAACTCCAGGATTCATCCCATAAAAATGAAGTTTTCCCGAACGAGTAGCGAGTTTTTTAATCATCTCAACGATAACACTCAAACCGGAGCTGTCGATCATCTCAAGTTTTTTACAGCTCAGAACGACCTCCCGAGCACCTGACTCAAAAGCATCCTCAAAAACCTGTTCTAAATTCTCCACATTATCATAATAGATTTTCCCGGATAGTTCGAAATGTTTAACCGTACTGGAAAAGATAAACGTTTTTTCTTTTATTCCCATTTTTAACTACCTTTATCAAAAAAATTAATTTACATCGATTACAATCAAGGTTAAATCATCTTCAAACTTAGTTGATTCGGTATAACGTTCAATCGAATCAAGAATCTTATCCGCAAATAATTGAGCTTCTACATCTTTTAATTTTTCGACCACCCAATAAAATTTCTTTACTCCAAAAGGCTCACCATCAGCTGCGGTGGCATCGATTAACCCATCAGTATACAGAATTATTTTCGAACCTGGCTCTACCGTCCTTTTGCCAGCTTTAAAGGCTTCAGAAGAATCAAGCATCTCCCCCGGGAAAGCCCCCAGCAGCACACCCTCTGTTTCAAGTTTTTCCACTTGACCATCAGGTTTAACCAGCAGAGCTGGTTCCTGACCACATTTGAAATACTCAATTGTCCCATTTGCCGGATCCAATAGCAAGAAAAAAGCGCTGATAAAGCGGCCACCCGGTAAGATCTGGAACAGGCGACGATTGAGCTCACTCAGGGCCCGAGAAAGCTTTTCAGGCTGGCGAAAAAATAGCTCCGCCTGGCTGATAAACAGCGCACTTAACAGAGCAGCCGGGACTCCATGACCAACTGCGTCGGCCAGATAAACAAGGATTTTACCATTATTTTCGTACTGCTTAAAATTGTAAAAATCACCACCAATCTTACTGGTCATCCGGCGGCCCAGTCCAAACTGGTAATTATCTGTCTCCGGACAGCTGACCGGCAATAGTTTTTCTAGAATTTTAGAGGCCATGTCTAATTCTTTTTGCTGATTAACATTAATCTGATTGGTTTCCTTCAGATAAAGCCTCACCTGCTCAGCAGCCCTTTTTAATGAGATCTGGGTGTTAATACGAGCTTCTATTACTTCAAAATCATTCGACTTAGAAATAAAATCATTGGCCCCGAGCCGCAGCGCCTTGACGACTCGTTCCGAATAAGGACTGGCCGTTACAACAATAATCGGCAGCTCGGTTTTGTCATAATCTTCTCGCAGTTTTTCAATCAGTTCAAAACCATCCATCACCGGCATCTCGACATCAACCATTACAAGCTCATATTCAGCTGATCTGTTTGTTATCCGTTTGAGAGCTTCTGCTCCATCCGCAGCAGTTTCAACTTTAAATCCCCGGTTTTCAAGTTGAACTGTAAACACTTTTCGAATGATCTCTTCATCATCTGAAAATAATATTTTGATAGCATTATTATCCTTGACCTCCAAATTATTCACACCCTTTTAGTTTATCGAAAAAATTTCCGCTTATATATGTTATCTTCCTTATTTCATCATAAAAAACTAATCTTGTCCGATTCCCTTTTCTGATAACCCAGCAAAGAATCTGACCCTGGATATTTGTTATAATCGGCACATCGCCCCTATAAGAAATTGCTTTGCTGTTTATTACCGGGATTATTCAGAATAATATGCTGATATTACCAGTTTGCCCTGTTAAATTTTACAACTCGCCCATGCTTGATTAAGAGAATGGTTCGAAAAGTCCAGAACAGCAAAAACAACCCGACTCATCATTAATAACTAATTATAACATACTAAACAGCCAAAACCACGAGTTACGTTGATTAAATCTAATCTTATATCCAACCCGGTCTCCGGTTCTTATCGAGAAGTCAATTATATCTGATAAACCAACTTACGTTTTTCCTCTGGCCAACCCCGTAAAAAACTGTTAAGCTGTAAATTACTCTGCTAGCAGATAGAGCAATTAAGTTTTACTCCAATTCAGTCGACACTAGAGATGCCGGACTGATTACTCTACAACATACCCGGTGCAGTGGCCAGTAACAAGCTGATTATATTGATTTAATAACAGACTATTCACAGGAGGTACCCGCTGCCATGGCCAAGAAAGTTTCTGCCGTTAAAAAACGGGTTTCAAGGCTTGTACCGGGGATGAAACTGGCGCGTTCCGCCCACAGCCGAGAGGGCACCAGGTTATTCGACAAGGATGTCGAACTAACCGGCAGTGATATCGACAAGCTGAAGAAATGGAAGGTCAGGTTTGTCTACATCTATCCTGAAGACTGACCACCGGAGCATTTCACTTTAGAAGCCAACAATCTCTCAGTTAGTTTCCCCAATCAACTCCAACGCCTGCTTGCACAGCTCATCTTCAGTTAGTTCATATTTGGCTATCCCCTGCTGAATTGCGGTCATACCAACTGCCACAGCAGTATTAACAAAAACTTCACGTTCATCCATCGACGGTACAATATACTCCTCATTTAGACCCCTTTCTTGAGCAGTTCGAGCTATAGCTTCGGCAGCTGCAATTGCCATCTCATCGGTTATTGTAGAGGCTCCTACATCCAGGGCTCCACGAAAAATTCCACGAAATCCCAGAGAGTTATTAATCTGATTAGGAAAATCAGAACGACCGGTCCCAACCAGTCTTGCCTCAGCTTTTTTGGCCTCCCAGGGCCAAATTTCTGGCAAAGGATTGGCCACAGCAAAAACCACGGCATCCTGTCGCATGGTTTTCACCCATTCTCCTCTTACCGTTCCCGGCACCGGCCGGGAGGCCGCGACCAGAATATCGGTTTCCCTGATGGCCTCCCCAACATCACCTCTTCTACCCTGTTTGTTCGTCTTATTAGCCAGCTTTAACTTTTCCCGATCAACCTGTTTCGAATCTCTAAAATCCTCTCTATCCGGATATAGAATACCACGACTATCAGCTACATAAAATTTTCCCGGATCAGCTCCGGCTTTTTCTAAAATTCGACAGAGAGCAACATTGGCTGCACCCGCTCCAACTATACTGAAACTAACTTCACCGATCCGCTTTCCAACCAGCTTAAGAGCGTTTAAGATTCCAGCCAGTTCAACTGCCGCTGTTCCCTGCTGATCATCGTGCCAGACCGGAATATCTAACTCCGCCCGCAATCGCTCTAAAATATCATAACAACGAGGAGTTGCAATATCCTCCAGATTAATCCCTCCGAAGGCGGGAGCTATAAGTTTAACCGTCTCCACAAAAATATCGGGATCCTGTGTATCAATCGGAACTGGAAAAGCACTTACACCACCAAGATATTTAAATAACAACGCCTTTCCTTCCATTACAGGCAAACTGGCCTCAGGACCGATATTTCCCAGACCCAAAACCCGACTGCCATCGGTTATCACAGCTACATTATTCCACTTGTTGGTATAACTATAAACTTTTTCAGGATCAGCCGCTATTTCTTTGCAAGGTTCAGCCACTCCCGGAGTATACCAGATACTAAAATCATCAAGACCGGTTATCGGAACCTTAGCACTACCTTCATATTTTCCACGGTATTTAGCATGCTGTTGACTGGCAATTTTCTGCGCTTCACCAGCTTTTTTAAGAAACTGCTCATCTGCTGTTTCAATTTTATCCATTCAGATCATCCTTCATCCAGAACTGATTTTACCGATCATAGCTTTTCATATTAACAACCAGAGGTCCAAACCTTTCAACCTCAACCACCCAGACTGCTTCAGCCATACCCAGATCCTCCAGCCACCAGGTTGCCTTTATTCGTTTTATAGCAGCGGCGGCCAACACCCCGGCTCCACCTGTATACTGGGCATAAATGGACCCGTTATCCTCTAATAATTGACAGGTCTGGCGACTCATCCCTCCCTTACCGATCAGTATTCGGGGACCGGCCAGAGTTAAAAAATCAGCCATCAGAGGATTCAACCTGGCACTTGTTGTTGGTCCGGCCGAAACTATCTCCCAATCCCCGGCTACCTGTCGGGCCAAAGGACCGCAATGATAAATCACCTGCCCGGAAAGAGTTTCCGGTAAATTTATCCCGGCTTTTAACTGAGAAATGATTCTCTGGTGGGCCGCATCCCGAGCCGTATAAATTATACCCTCCAGATAAAAAATGTCACCATTTTTTAGACCAGAAAGCTGATCCGGCTCGGGAGGAGCATCGACTATCCTGATCATCTGACTCTCACCCGGAAAGAACCATTATCAGTCAACTCAACCCGACAGCAGCGATGTGCCCAGCATTGGATAACAAGCCCCACCGGGAAAGAAGCGGGATGACGGGCGGCCACCTCAATCTGCACCGCCAGCGCCGTAGGGCCACCACCCAATCCCATAGGTCCAGCACCCCGGTGGTTTATTTTGTCGAGAATTGTCGATTCCAGCCGGGCCAGCTCAGGGTTACTGTTTTTTTCAGCCACTGGCCTCAACAGTGCCTGTTTAGCCAATCCCATAGCCTTGTCCGCCCCGCCGCCAAGAGCTGCACCAACAACCAGGGGCGGACAGGGTTTTCCACCCGCAGAAACCACACTATCGACAATAAAATTTACCGCTGCCGGAAGACCCTCAGTCGGAGTCAACATAGCAAGCCGGCTGCAGTTTTCCGCCCCCCCACCCTTTAACAGTAGATCGATTGTACAACCAGTCCCCGGAACTACTTCCCAGTTAATCAGGGGTAGATTATAACCACTATTATCAGCAGAATTTTTGCCGGTTAAGGGATCAACCGCATTGGGACGAAGAGGAACTACTTCTGTTGCTATCTTCACAGCTCTGACAATTGCCGGACGAATTTCAGCGATTTTTCCATAATCACTACCCAGACGAACAAAAAAACTGGGAGTGCCCGTGTCCTGACAGATGGGACGCTGCAGTTTGCTGGCCAAACGAAGATTTTCAAGCATCGTTTCCAACTGTGTCCGGGCCGGTTCAATCGACCGGTCCCTGGCTGTTTCCAACAGATTTATCATACCCGGAGGTAGTTCTGTGGCAGCACGGTCGATAGCCTTAACTAAAACCTCTACAAGCTCCATTGCACCTTCTCCATTAAATTAGTGTAAAGGATGAATCTTCAGCCAGATTATAAGTCTGAAGCAGCAGTTCCTGTAAAAAGCTCTTATACCGGTTTAATCAAATTGGCCTGCCGATAATCAGCCCTCGCTTAAGCGCAGACTACCGGTCAACAGCCAACCAACCACTCAAATCTTTATCTATCAGTTTCTCTACCCGGCGAACCTCAGCAGCTGATTGGTCGACCAGTTTGCGGTACAGACGATCAGACATAGGGGGCCGGGTGGTGTTTTTAACCATCAGGGGCCGAATATCTTCCAAGGCCTGCATGCAGGGTTTAACCGGCAGAAAATCACGAATTGTCTCCTTAGTATCACCCGGTATTTTTTTTACAAATTCCTGCATAAACTCCGTTTTGAAGCGACTATTGCTATTATGTTTTTCAAACTGCGGTTTAGGATAGCTTTCTAATCCAAGAAATTCCAGCACTGTTTTATAAACCTGTTCAGCCGATTGCCGTAATTCATCAAGCGTAATAAAAACTATCTGCTCCCGGTCAAATTCACGTAAATAACGAAGAATTTGACGAGCATAGAGAAAGACCTCTGTATAGATCAATCCTCGAGGAAAATAAGCACCTTCCGGTATAGCTTTACCCTGTTTTCTCAAGGGTTCTAACCGCAACGCCCGAGTAAAATCATCAACCGACTCATTACCCAGATAGAGATACTGACTGTGTAAAGAATAGATCGCATCGGGAATTTTTCTAAGCATAATAATTATTCGGGCCTCGGGAGCAAACTGTTTGATTTCAGCCGCCGCCCGGGATGAATAAAGATACCAGGTTGAAGCCTCACCCACCCGTGAATAACCAGCCGCACCAGCGAAAAAACTAAGATACTCAGCTTCAGTTTTAGTCCGCAGCTTATGATCAATTAGATCCTTGCAAAAATAAAGCGGTTCCTTGGGCACAGACATAAATATTTCGGGATGCTCACGCAGATAAAAATAAAGTGAAGTTGTCCCACATTTCGGTGCTCCCACAATAAAAAAATTAGGCTTTTTTATCGACTTATTCGCTGATGGATTAAACAGATCAGCAATTTTCTCGGTTAGTGTGATAGAGCTTCACCCCCCGGGTCAGGTGATTGATCACTTGAACCGGTAATGGTTAACTGCCCAGCTAAACTCTCGGCCAATAACCCAGAGACTGGCGGCCACCGGTATTCCCAGGATCATCCCCAGAACTCCCGCCAGCTGTCCCCCGGCGATGATAACCAGGATAACAATCAAAGGATGCAGAGACATACTATGGGAAAAGGCTACCGGTTTAACGAAAAGATTGTCGAGGAACTGCACAATCGCAATGACAATAACCACTGCCAGCACAGCTGCGAGACTTTCAGTCTCAACAAATTGAACTATCAACGCCGGAACCGCCCCAACCACCGGCCCAATATAGGGCACAATATTGGCCAATCCCACAAAAATACCGATCGTCACAGCATAGGGCACGGACAAAAGATACAACCCCACGGCACTTAAGATTGCAATGAACAGAGCTTCCAGGGCAAGCCCTCGCATATATTCACCAATCTTACCGTCAACCTTGATATAGATGTTATAGGCCATTTCAAAGAAAACGTTAGGAACGGCACTTAGAAAAAACTTTTCGATCTCCTGCTGATCCCGCACAAGGAAAAAAGCAATGAATGGTATTACAACCATATACTGGGCGATTAAATAAAGATTAAACAGTAGACCGGTTATCTGCTGTAAACCCCAGTCATAGGCCCGGGAAATCTGCTCCTGGAATGTCCCCTCCGGTATAAAACCAAGTGATTTTTCAAGCTCATTCAAATACCCCATGAATCCCAGTGTCTCTTCCAGCTGTCCCGACCCATCTTCGATAGTTTCCTCAATCTGGAGTTCGCCAAGGGTATGTTGGAGATTAACCGCCTGTCTCCAGATAAGCGGACTGAATCCACCCAAAATTCCGATAATCAAAAGAAACAGAAGAACAAAGACGACAATTGTTGACCGATTTCTGGTTAGACCTTTTTTTTGTAAAAACTCGACAGGAGGTCGCAACAGATAGGAAAACAAGAAAGCCATGAACAACATCCCAACCAGGTGATAAAGGGCCGGCATAAAATAAAAGGCGGTTCCCACGACAAACAGCGGAATTAGATAATAAACAGTTGTGACAATAGTCCGCGGTGCGGGGTAGTTTGATTTAGACACTATCAGCCGGTTCCTTTGTCTGGTCAGTTTGGCTGGATAAACGGGACATCTCTAATTCAGTTTTGCGCAGATCAGTGGCTAGCTGTCGATTCAAATTCAAAAGGATCTGCAGACCGGATTGAGGATAACGCTGGACAAACCGTTGGAAATTTTTACGAAAAAGCAGATAGATAGTTACCGCCGAGCGAGCCCGGGCCTCAGCCGTTCTTTTATGCTCTAAACAGACTGCCAGTTCTCCAAAAAAATCACCCTCTTCAAGCAATTTTTCTTTGAAAGAATCAGCTGCGTCGCCCTGCAGGGCCACCTGCCCCTGCTCAACAATATAAAGAGCGCTGGCCGGATCCCCCTCAGAAAAAATAACCTCATCTTTACTGTACTGACGACGGTGTAAAAACTTAATCAGAGATAGAAACTCGGTGTTTTTTTTCAACCCCTCAAACAGTTTTACATTACGTAAAAAATCAACCAGCTGTAACTCCTGGGGATCTTCAGTCCTGGTTATTTCGCTCCACGACTCGTCAAGAAAAACTTTTAAATCCCGCCAGCGTGCCTGTAATACAGCTCTAACTTTTTTTACTGCTGGTTTAATCTTATCCACTATGATTCACCATACCCAGTAAGATTCTCAAACAGCCTGACTTTATTTTATCATCCTTCTAAAACAATTATAAATAAATCTAAGGTTCTCCAGAACTTGTTTTTCACTGAGTTTGACCGATTTGGCCACCTTTCAGTTTTTTTAATTTCCAGTTATACTATGATCAAACAGTTATTAATTTTAATTGAACTAACCAAATAAAGTCAGACAGCTCAGCTACAATAGAAACAGAATAGGGTGAACAACTATGCTGAACAGCTTTCATCTAACTGAAACCCTCAGCCTCTTATACGAAATAATAACCTATCCCCTGTTCAAAATTCAAGACAGCCATATCTCACTTCATACCATTGCCGTACTATTAATCTTCATCTTTGCCGCCTACCTGATCTCCCGTTATCTACAAAAAATTTACGATCTGCGGGTTGCCTCCCACTTCTCCCGGGGAACTGATTTCACAGTAAAAAGATTAATCCATTACAGCGTCCTTATCATTGCCTTTCTAATCGGTGTGGAGGCGGCTGGTATCGACCTGTCCAGCCTCGCAATAATTGCCGGTTTTCTCAGTGTCGGTATCGGATTTGGTTTGAAAAATATAACCTCCAATTTTATCAGCGGACTAATCCTCCTGTTCGAACGGCCGATCGAGGTTGGTGATACAGTCACAGTAGGTGATCAATTAGGAACTGTTACCGGAATAAATCTTCGGGCCACTGAAGTAAACACCTGGGAGAATATCGACATAATCATCCCTAACTCAGCCTTTGTCGAAGAAAATGTTGTTAACTGGTCACACGGAGAGGATCATGTCCGAATTAGCTGTGAAGTAGGGGTGGCCTACGGTTGTGATACAGCAAAAGTGAAAGAACTTCTGGAGACTGTTGCCGGCGAACATCCAAAAATCCTAAAAACACCCCGCCCCAACGTACTATTTAGAGCTTTTGGAGATTCTTCTCTTGATTTTGAACTACGCTTTTGGATAAAAAATCCCCGCTGGAGAGCCCGCATCCAGAGTGAAATAAATTTTGCTATTGATCGTGAATTTAGAAAACATCAGATTGAAATACCCTTTCCCCAGCGCGATCTTCATCTACGCAGTACAACGACGACGCTGCCAATTAGCTCTGAATCAACTGTGGAAGAGAGCCCGATTTCCGATTAACCGAATAATCAAACGGTTATCCGGACAGAATTTTCTGTTACCTCCCGCACGACTCCATCTATCGAGGCATGCTGATAATTACTTATCCCTGTAGAGGCCGGAACAGCAATAATCTCACCGGTTTTAACCGGTTGCCCCGGTTCGACTACCGGTTGACTTGGCTCGACTTTACCAATCAGTTGTGGATTAGTTAAGGTTGGAATAGTAACAGTTTCCGGTTCCACCCTCAAAGGAGCAACACACCGCTTCGATTCGTCCCAGTTTCCGGCCTGCAGGGCATTAATTCTCACCGGCTGATTTTTGTCACGATTGTTTTCCACAAACTCCCGGGTTGTCACCATAACCCCGTTTGTCCGCTTACTAACTCCATAATTCCGATATTCCATTTTTATTTCACAGGCAAACCCCGGACCGCCGTCCAATAAAACTAAATCTCTGGATGCTACTCCCTGTTCAATCTCCAGTAACTTCAACAAGGTCAAAACCGGGGTGCCAACCGGCACATCAAAATAAGCCGGGGACAGCTGCGGACCATAAATGGTCACCAGTTTACGTGTAACAGGACGATTATCAAGCAGGGCAGCTAAAATATTATAGATAGTTTCAGCATTCTGTACTATCCACCCGTGCTGTGTGGGTAGATCTGTTCCTATCTGCTGACCGGCTATCGTCCAGATCAAAGCAGTTTCCTGGCTCAGTTCATAACGTTCACCAGTATAAACGATCATCAACTCTTTACCTGGAGAAAACTCACACGGTAACTGGTGGGGAAAAATAACAAGATCCGGTTCAATGGACTGTTCAAAACCACTCAGCCGATCTTCACGATATTTATTTTTAGTAGCAATAATCACCCGCTGGAAAGAACATTCCAGGAGCTCTTTCAATCCCCGTTGGTAAAAATCAACCTGGCTGGTGACAAGCCAGCAGTCAGTCCCAAAGACCGGTTCACCCTCCTGTAAATTAACTATCAAGCCACTAATCTTATCCAGCTGCTGCCATTTAACATAGGTAGGAAATCCAGCTCCCCCGGCACCACTCACCCCGGCTTCCTGAAGTTTTCCGGCAATTTTCTGGCTATCAATCATGGAAACCACAATGGAACCAGCTGAATTAGCACGCCGGCGGCCAGAGCTGAACCTATGACCCCCGCCACATTAGCCCCCATAGCCACCATGATTAAATAGTTATCAGCATCTGCCTCACGACCAACCTGATGAGCAACACGAGCAGCCATTGGGACAGCGCTAACCCCGGCCGCACCGATCACCGGATTAATCTTCCCGCCACTCAGCCAGCAGAGGATTTTGCCAAAAATAACCCCGCAGACGGTGGCAAAAGCAAAAGCCACAACTCCCAGTATGAGAATACCCAGGGTCTGCCAGCGCCAGAACAATCCGGCCGGCATCGAGGCTCCAACAGCCAGCCCCAAAAATAAGGTGACGATATCCATTATATAATCCTGAGCGGCACGATTTAACCGTTCCACAACCCCACATACACGAAGAAAATTCCCCAGCATCAACATCCCTATCAAAGGAGCAGCGGTGGGGATCAATAACAGAGTCAAAAACATACAGACTACAGGGAAAATTATTTTCACCCGAGGATCAACCACAGCTCCCCGCTCCATCCTTATCTTCCTCTCCCGGGTTGTGGTTAACAGTTTTATCAGAGGTGGTTGGATAAGGGGTACAAGAGCCATATATGAATAAGCTGCAACAGCAATCGGCCCTACCAACTCCCCGGCCAGCCGGTTTGCCGCAAAGATCGCCGTTGGTCCATCAGCTCCTCCGATTATTCCAATGGCGGCAGCTTCTGCCGGTATGAACCCAAACAGCACTGCTCCAATAAAAGTAAGAAAAATCCCGGCCTGAGCCGCCATTCCCAGGAGCATCGTCTGGGGCCGCGAAAGCATCGGTGAAAAATCAGTCAGAGCGCCAACACCAAGAAAAATAAGGGGGGGCAAAATCTCATAATCAATTCCCAGTTTGACGATGGATAGCAGTCCCTGATCAGCCAGCAAACCGGTTTCTGGCAGATTGGCCAGCATGATACCAAATCCAATCGGAACCAGAAGCAGAGGTTCATAGGATTTTTTAACTCCCAGATAGAGCAGAACCAATCCAACAATTAACATCCCCGCCTGGCCCAAACTGAAGCTCTCTATGGCAGTTAAACTAAAAATTTCCTGAACCGTTTGACTGATGATTTTAAACTCCTTTCAGAGTAATTAATTTTTGTCCTTCTTCAACACTTTCACCCTCGGAAACATGGATGCTATCGACTTCAGCAGCCATCGGAGCAGGAATTTTTGACTCCAGCTTCATCGCCTCAAGGTTAAGCAAATCCTCTCCTGAGGTAACACTATCCCCGGGTGCAACATAAATTTCCATGACCTTCCCTGCAATAGGAGAAGATATCTCGGTCACTTCAGAACTTGCTGATCTAACCTCACAATCATCTTCTACAGCAGTCTGCTTACCCGGACTGGCTGCTGTCGCCTCTGAAAAAGCTGGTTTTACTTTCCAGCTATTCTGACCAATAGTTGCACGATAACCATCTCCCACCCATTCTACTTCTACTTCAATCTCTTCACCCTCATGTACTAAGCTGTATCTGGCCATAGTAACCAACCCTCCGTTATAATCAGAAAAAAATTTCTTCCGATAGAACAGTGCCCGACAGACTCAATCAATTCTCTCTGAGCCCTGGAAAAGACGCTCACCCAGCCCAATCCTCTGACGATGTATCTCTACCGCAACAACCGCTATCACCGGCTCAGCCAACCGGTCACCGGGAGTTTCCTGCGGGTGACTGTCAACTGTATTATCAGAGCTATCTTTAGTGATTGGTTGAGCCTTTTCAGCGGGAAAGAAAAATCGCAGTAAAACTACAGTTAAAATCAGCAGCAACAGGACTGCTGCCACCACTGTAATACCCACAACCGACACCAGCAAAACAGTCGGCAAACTACCAAAGTTGATCATTGTTTTGCTCTACAACGGGATATTTCCATGTTTTTTACCGGGTCGATGCTGATCCTTGTTAATCACCATTTCAAGAGTTTCAACCAGCACCCGCCGGGTTTCAGCCGGATTAATCACCTGATCGACCAGGCCATCCTCAGCGGCCCGGTATGGTTTGGCAAACCGTTCACGAAACTGATCGATTTTTTCCTGCCGTTCCCTGTCAGGATCTTCTGCCTTATTTATTTCAGAACTATGAATAATATTAACGGCACCCCGCGCGCCCATGACTGCAATTTCAGCCGTCGGGTAGGCCATAACAGAATCATATCCCATGTCACGGCTGCACATTGCCACAAAAGCTCCACCATAAGACTTGCGGACTATCAGACTAATTTTGGGAACTTTAGCTTCAGAATAGGCAAACAACATCTTAGCCCCATGTCGAATAACTCCCCCATGTTCCTGACCAACACCCGGCAAAAATCCGGGAACATCAACAAAGTTAATCAATGGAATATTAAAACTGTCACAGAGCCGTACAAAACGGGCTATTTTATCAGCACTATCTATATCAAGACAGCCGGCCAGCTTCTTCGGTTGGTTACCGACTATACCTACCGGATGACCGGCCAGCCGGCCAAATCCAATAATACAGTTGCCGGCAAAATCAGGTTTGAGTTCAAAAAACTTTCTTTCATCAAGCACCGGTTTTATCACTTCCCGCATATCAAAGGCCAGCTTGGGATCAGTAGGAACAACACTGAGTATCTCCTCGGTCGGCCTATCGACTGGATCCTCAACCTTCTCTCTGGGCGGCTTCTTCTGATAATTATCCGGCAAAAATCTTAATAGTTTTTTTACATTATCCAGACATTCCCGCTCACTGGCGAAACTTATATCAGCCGTCCCGGTAATTCTGGCATGGGTTACAGCACCCCCAAGCTTTTCAACAGTAACTTCTTCACCGGTCACCTCTTTAATTACCTTGGGACCGGTCAAAAACATGTTGCTGGTCCCTTCAACCATAAAAATAATGTCGGTTATGGCCGGCGAATAGACGGCACCACCGGCACAGGGACCCATTATACAGGTAATTTGAGGAATAACCCCGGAGGCAAAGGTATTATTTTTAAAGATCTTCCCATATCCATTTAATGAATGAATCCCCTCCTGTATACGTGCACCACCAGAATCATTTATCTGGATGAAAGGCCGGCCGTTTTCCAGAGCTTTGGTCTGTACAGCGACTATCTTTTCTGCATGCATTTCCCCCAGAGAACCACCCATGACCGTAAAATCCTGAGCCATAAGATAGACCTGCCGGGAATCGATTCGGGCAGTCCCGGTGACCACACCATCACCCGCCGGCCGTTTATTTTCCATACCGAAATCAGTACATCGATGACGGGTAAAAGGATTCATCTCACGAAAACTACCCTCGTCAACCAGATAATCTATCCGTTCCCGGGCGGTCAACTTACCCTTTTCATGCTGTTTTTCAATTCGTTGCTTGCCGCCACCGGCTTTAAACTCCTCACGCTCCCGGTGCAGCTCATCAATCAACTTCTGCATCTGATCAAGATTTTCTTGTTCATCCATTAGCTTCCAGCTCTCTTTCTTTGCTGAAGTGATTTTTCCGGGGTTAACACCTGGAATATCAGTTGGTTTTTTCAGTCCGGCTCAACATAGAGCAATACATCGCCCTTGCTGACCGGTTCCGCATCTTTTTTACAGAGCTGCCGAACCGTGCCTTTACATTCAGCTTCAATCTCATTCATCAACTTCATAGCCTCAATAATACAGACGGTGGTTGTATAAGAGACCTTATCACCCGGTTCAACAAATGGTTTGGCATCCGGCGCCGGTGCTTCATAGAAAGTCCCAACCATCGGTGCTTCAATAGCCACCCAGTCTTCCGGCGGCTGATCAACATCGCGTGGTTTAGAACCGGTCACAGAGCTCTGTACCGCAGGAGCTGCTGCTGCAGTCCCGGGCTGTAAAGAGCTCATTTCAACTGCAAAATCCTCATCTGACCAGCCAAGCTTATCAAGCTCTGCTTCCTCTTTCAAACGTGCTATTTCCTGTAAAGTCTGCCAGGGAATCACTGTTTGATCATCTCCCTCAGGGGCAATTTTTTTGCATAATCAGGTCGTTCAATTAAATTTTTCTTCAATAGATAACGGTATATTGTCCGCTTTAGTTTCGTCAACCCTTCCCCGCTTTTAGCCGACACAAAATAAGCATCGGGAAATTTCTTCTGGTAACGCTGCAGCACACCTTTTTTTACCCTGTCTATCTTGTTAAACAGTTTAAAACAGGGTTTGTCATCAACTCCCAGTTCTTCCAGGAGAGTCGTTACTATCTCCAGTTTTTCCTTTAACCTCGCACTATTTATATCGATAACGTGGATAAGAAACCGGGCCCGTTCCAGCTCCTCCAGCGTAGCAATAAAAGCATTTTTTAATTTTGGCGGC
>PWOD01000189.1 GCA_003557545.1 bacterium
CCATACATAACGCCAGTGAACAGGCCAGCAAAAAGCAGGAGGAGCTGCTGGGCGGTATGGCCCCGGGTGGCGGAATGGGAGGCCTCGGCGGTCTGCTGGGGTAATGACAGCTGTCCCTGACAAGAGAACGACGTCTACGCTCCTCAGCTGAAATTGAGGCGGTTTTTTCAACGGGATCTTTCATCAGTGGAGAGTTATGTCACCTGGTTTTCCAAAAACAGAACCGGGCTTCTCCAAAAACCCGGGCGGCCTTCATTGTGGCTAAGAAAACCGCCCGCCGGGCAGTCGATAGAAATCGTATAAAACGGCTTATGAAAGAGAGCTTTCGGCTGCAGATTGATCGGTTGAAAGAAGGCTTCTCGCTGGTTTTTCTGGCGACCAGAAAGGCTCAACCTAATGTTTCTCAGGCTGCCTTCGCAGCCACTATCGAAGCTCTGTTGAGAGAGGCGGATCTATTTGCGAGGACTGATTAATCATTTGATCAGCTCTTATCAAAAAATCCTGTCTCCACTGTTGGGTAAAAACTGCCGCTACCATCCAACCTGTTCGGAATACTGCCGGCAGGCAATAAATGGACATGGGTTGTTCTACGGGGGCTGGCTGGCTGTAAAACGTCTGCTAAGCTGTCACCCGTGGGGAGGGAGCGGATATGATCCGGTCCCCGGGCAGAAAAAAAATAAATAAAGTTTTAACCAAGCTTACCCGGAGAGGTGGCTGAGTCCGGTTGAAAGCGCCGCACTCGAAATGCGGTATGCCCTTTAGTGGGCATCGTGGGTTCAAATCCCACCCTCTCCGCTTATTGTTTGTTCGATTAATAACCCCACTCACTCTGGTGGGCTAACGCTGTTAGATTTTCTTTATCCTGTTGTTGAGGTGTGTTCAAAATGAAATTGATCGTCTTACTTCTCTTTCCGTTGTTTTACCTGATTTTACCCCTGTCACCGGTGATCGGTTCTCAACCGACTATCGCCCGCTTAGAATATGATCAGGATGAAACTGAAACTATCCAGCTGTGGTTAAGGAACGGACAGGCTCGAACCGATTTACTATTAAACGGTCAGCTTCAACATTCAATTGTTTTTGACAGCACTCAAGAGCCCCTGACCCTCTACTTGCTGGAGGGTAACCAGGCAATAAAACTTACCCGTCCGGCGCTTGAGCGGGTAACAGCCCATCTCAACATAAGGTATGAACAGATGCGGCAGCAACTGGATGAAACCTACGGTCACCTGTCCGAAGAAATACGTCAGGAGCTGATTCAGGATCTTCCGAAAATTGATCCGATAAATCTAGATACGCCACCTCTAATCGAGTTTTCTCCCGAAGAAAAGATCGACTGGCAGCAGCGCCCCGCTGAAAAAGGCTCTTTTTTAGTAGAAGGTGTCCGACGGGATACAGCAATTCTTCTCAAAGAACCGGTAATTGAACTGTCTGACGGGCAACGAGAAACCCTTGAAAACTTTCAAGGAATCCTGTTTAACTGGATAGAAATTGTCCGACGGCAACCAGAATTTACCGGTGGAGAAAACCCCTACGAGGAGACCCAGAACCTGATTATCAACTATTTTCCCCGTCTTGTCCGGCTGACCAACGGTGTAGAGATACGGCTTACCGACTGGCAGTTAAAACCGGACAGCCCCGAACCTTTTGAACTACCGGATGATCTCCAGATCCAGGAGATCGATCGCGGACTGTTTAACTAAAAAGCGGGAGGACCTATCCGTGGTACTCAATCGACCGGTAAATCTGAAACGTCCTAAATCCGCCCGTGTGGGCACTATGGAGAGCTATAAAGATGACTGAACAACCACTGCTCGAATATATTAATGTAAGTAAAAAATATGGCGATCTGCAGGCCCTATCTCAGCTCAATTTAAAACTCTGCCCGGGCGATTTTTTGGGACTGGTGGGCCCTAACGGAGCAGGAAAAACAACTGCAATTCATCTGGCAACCGGGCTGGCGAAACTCCGTTCAGGAAAAATAAAAATCAAAGGTCTGGACGTAGTAAAAAACTATACAGCCGCCCGACGGCTGGTCGGAGTAGCACCTCAGGAACCTAACTTTGACCGATTTTTTTCAGTGCTTGACTGCCTTATATACCAGGGCGGCTATTTCGGAATGAAACGCCGTGAAAGCCGCCAACGGGCCCTGGAGCTGCTGGATTTATTTGAGCTTACTGATAAAATCAACAGCAAACCTCCAGAGCTTTCAGGAGGACAGAAAAGACGGTTGTTACTTGCCAAAGCAGTTATTCACAACCCTGAAATAGTTATTCTTGACGAACCGACCGCCGGGTTGGATGTCGAACTCAGACATCGGCTCTGGGATTATCTCAAACGGTTAAAAGAACGGGGAAAAACCATCCTCTTGACCACTCATTACATTGAAGAGGTCGAGGCCCTCGCCAACCGGGTCGCCATCCTTAACCGAGGTAAACTTATTTTAGAAGACAAAATTGAAGATGTGATGAACCGTTATGGCCGTTATGGATGTCTTTTTAAAGTCGACCGGCTTCCTCGAGAGCTGGCCGAAAAACTCGAACAAGATTATCCCTTTTTGCAGATAGAAAACCACTCAATCAGAGCTTGTGGGCACAGTTTTGACAGTCAGATTCATGAGATTTTAACCAGGTTACTTGAAAATGGAATTAAAATCTCTGGTATGCAGGTCGACGAAACACCGCTTGAGGAGATCTTTTTGGAACATCTCAAACCATCAATGCCGACAGGGGAGGCTAACAGCTGATGCAGGATTTTTTCACTCTTGTCCGACGGGAATTGCGCCGTTTTTTAAGTCTACCAAACCAGACCATCTTTCCTCCGGTCCTGATGACGATTCTCTATATCCTGATTTTCGGTTACTCCCTGGGAGATGACATTCGGGAAATAGCCGGCTATCCCTACGTGGTCTACATTCTTCCGGGCCTGATTATGATGGGTGTAATAAACTCCGGCTACGCTAACTCGACAACATCACTATTTATTGCTCGACACGAAGATTTTATCCAGGACCTTCTGGTCTCTCCTCTATCTTATCTAAAGATTGTCAGCGCCTATATAATCGGTGCCACAACCCGGGGACTTATCATTGGCTTTTTAACCCTGGGGGTCAGTCTATTTTTCATCGATATTCCAGTTAATCACCCCCTGGCCATGCTGTTTTTTATGACTCTGACCGCCGCTACTTTTGGTTCTTTCGGTCTGATAGTCGGCCTCTGGGCTGAACGCTGGGATAATATTGCAGTCTTTTTAAACTATCTGATAACTCCTCTGGTATTTCTCGGCGGGGTATTTTACAGTCTTGATAATCTACCCAGTCCCTGGCGAGATTTGAGTAAATTTAACCCACTTTTTTACATGGTTGACGGTTATCGCTACTCGCTACTCGACTATTCGGAGGTCAACCCCTGGCTATCCTTCGGAATAATCTTCTGCCTGTTTATACTATCAACCGGGTTGGCCCTCCAGCTGTTCAAAATCGGCTGGAAGCTGCGACGATGAATAAAACGACTAATCCGCACGACCCAAAGTTGATCCTGAAAAAGCTGGAAACTGTTGCCGGAATAGCTAAATATGTTTAGACTGTACCGGTTGTAAATCATTAATTATCATTCTGGCATAACAGAATCTCTCTGCAGACCGGAATAAACGGAGGCAACAACATTGCAAAAACCTGAATTTAGAATGGCTCTGGCCTTAATTCTTTCAGTGCTGGTTATATTTCTTTTCTCCTATTTTCAACAACCAGAGGAGATTGAATTCGATCAACAGCAAGAACCAGAACAGGTGGAAACTGTTGAACAGCCGGAACAACCAGAACCGACAGAACCTCTTGAAACCGTTGATTTAGAACCGGTAGAGGCCGATACCATCCCCTTCCAGTTCAAAGATCTGGTCGGACGGTTTAACCTCGCCGGAGCCGAGCTGGAGGCTGTAAAACTACCTGATTATCCACTGATCGAATCTCCCGATCAACCCTTTAACCTGGTTCATCACCGGGGTAGGGGGCTGCTGCTGGAAACGGCTTTTCCGCGCCCGACTCTTTCCCGAACAATCTATAACTCGGAAAAATCTGAATCACAGAAACTTTACAGATTTTTTCAACAGACAGATGAAGCACTGGATATCGAAAAAAGCTATCAGTTTTATCCCGACCAGCCCTACAGGGCAACCCTCAGAATTCAGCTTACCAACCGTGGTGAGGAAAAAACGCAACTTAATAGCATAGACTTTCCTGGCGGAGTTGCCGGGAGAGGAGCTTTCGCCCTGAGATGGGGACCGGGATTTGGTCTCGACGGAACAGAGGCCACAAGGTTCGATGCCAATTACGTCTATTATGCACAAGATCATGATATGAGCTATTTCAGCCCGGAGGGCGGAGGCTTCTGGCAACTTTTTGGGGGTGGCGGCGAAAGAAAATATGAGTTTGCCAGAGGACCAATCAACTGGCTGGGAATAACCAACCGCTACTTTATAGCCGCTATCATTCCTCAAACCCCATTTAATATGATCTACATGGAACGTAATCCCGACGATCCCGAACTATTTACCACCTGGGCTGGCTATGGCGAACTGGCTTTAGGACCGGGTGAAACCAGCAGCTACAGTTTTGAACTTTATCTTGGCCCTAAAAAATATGAGGTCCTGGCCGAGACAGCGGAGGGCCTTCAGGGTACCATGAATTTTGGTTGGTTCACCTTCTTAAGCCTACCATTACTCTATATACTTAACTTCATCTACAATATAATTCCCAACTATGGAATTGCCATAATTCTGTTAAGCATTCTAATCAAACTGATTCTTCACCCCTTAACCTCCAAAGGCTTAAAAAGCATGCAAAAGATGAAGGAAATTCAGCCGAAAATGAACAAACTCCGTGAAAAATACAAGGAGGACAAAGAAAAACTCAACCAAAAAATGATGGAGCTCTACCAGAAGGAGGGTGTCAATCCCGTAGGCGGGTGCCTGCCGCTACTTTTACAGATGCCGATCTTTATTGCACTCTATCGAACCCTGCAATACAGCATTGAACTGCGGGGCGCCGGGTTTTTCCTCTGGATAACCGATCTGTCGGCTCATGATCCCTACTACGTGCTTCCTGTTATCATGGGGATCACCATGTTTTTCCAACAATCATTACAACAACCAGCCGGCGGTCCGGGAGGCCAACAACAATTTTTAAAATATATTATGCCGGTTGTATTCGTTTTTATCTTCATGAACTTTCCGGCAGGACTTGTTCTGTACTGGATGACCAACTCGCTGGCCACTGTATTCCAGCACTATTTAATCAACCGGCAGCTAGCTAAATAGTTTAATAACCTTAACCAGGATGAATTGAAAATGACTGAACAGATAGTTTATGTCGAAGCTCCGACGGTTGAACAGGCTATTGAGCAGGGCCTGACAGGACTTAATAAAAATCGTGATGAGGTCCAGATCAAAATCATCCGGGAAGAACAGCCCGGTCTGTTTCAACAAACTGCTGAAAATGCCCGAATAAGAATTAGCTATAATGGTTCTAAGCTAAAATTAAAAATTAAAAATGAAATAGCCGGACTAATGCAAATCTTGGATATACAAGATTACCAGCTGGAAATAGAGCTTTTAGCTGATCACTACAAAATCACTATTGAATCCAGAGAGCAGCCGAAAAAACTGCTGGGGCCGGGTGGCGCAACTATCAGACGGATCCAGAGGATTGTGCAAGAAAAAATAAACCAGTTTTCCGAAAAACCTCTGCGGGTCGTTCTGGACAGCGGCAACTACCGTATAGAGCGGACAAATCAGCTGATCCGTGAGACACATTATTATGCTAATCTTGTTATTAGAAATAAGCAGAGTTACAGGTTGGAGTCTATGATGCCGGAGGATCGCCAGATAGTACATGATACAGTAGCAACGATTGCCGGGCTGAGTAGCTCTGATATCGGGGAGGGGTTCTGTCAGCAGGTAGAGCTCCAACCAGATAAAACGAGGTGAATCAGCTTGGCCCATGAAGAGACTATCGCCGCTATCGCTACTGCTCCGGGTGAAGGAGGGATTGGTGTAATCAGATTGAGCGGGCCACAATCGCTGGCAGCAGTCCAGCAGATCAGTCCTGACTTCCCCCACAATCCCGAGCCCCGGAAAGCTTACCTGAGGACAATTCAAATCAACCACAACAGCGATCTTACAGATCAGGCCGTCCTCACCTATTTCAAAACACCTGCTTCCTACACCGGTGAAGATGTTGTGGAAATTTCCTGTCATGGCAGCCCCCTGCTGCTGCAGAAACTACTGCAGGAGCTACTAAAAATTCCTGACGTCCGACTGGCACGGCCGGGCGAATTTACACGACAGGCTTTTACTGCTGGAAAACTTGATCTGGCCCAGGCGGCGGCGGTGGGCAACTTAATTGCTGCTCGCTCTGAAGCAGCCCTTAGAGCCTCATCCAGGCAACTCAGCGGTGAACTTTCTAAACTGATCGAACAGCTTCGAGAAAAAGTTGTTACTATTCGCTGTCTGCTTGAAGCTTCACTCGATTTTAATGACGAAGATTCTGTCCAGGAACTGGACCTTGATCAGCTTGCTGAACAACTCCGGGAGGTGAACGCCAAACTAACCGGCCTGATCGATCAAGGTGAGCTGGGAGAATTAATAACAAGCGGCTGTCAACTGGCCATTGTGGGCCCCCCAAATGTCGGAAAATCTAGTCTGTTTAACCTGTTACTAAAAAAGGATCGGGCGATTGTCACCGCTCAGCCCGGAACTACCCGTGATATTCTTCGGGAAGATATCTCGCTTCAGGGTATACCCATAACCTTACATGATACTGCCGGCATCCATGAAGCGGCTGAAGAGATAGAAGCACATGGAGTAGAACGAAGTGAAGCAGCCCTGGAAACTGCTGATGCTGCAATTTTTCTGCTTGATTCACGCTATCCACCCGGACAGAATGAACAACAGATTAACCAACTGATCCAACAGGCCAGGACACCGACAGTTGTAGTTTTAAATAAGATTGATCTTGAAGATCAGATCTCAGATTCAACTGTTGAAAAAAAGCTGGCCAGACCGGTAGACTGCCGGATCAGTGTGAAACAACGGATGGGAATCGACAAACTGGAGAAGCAAATAGTACAAAAACTCTGGAGTGGAGAAGTTACTCTTGATAATCCGCTGGTTACCCGGGCTGAACAGATCGAACTATTAAAATCTGGCCGTGCCCATCTCAAAGCCGCGCTGACAAAATTAGACTGCCAGGATGAACTGACACTGATTGCTGAAGATCTCAGGTTATGTACTACTGAAATCAGCAAGATTATCGGCGAAATAAGCACGGAAGATATTCTTGATAGAATATTTTCCGATTTTTGCATCGGCAAATAAACCGTCCTTATCTCCTCAGGGCTGCAGCCGGCCCTCTGTCTCTCCTTCAACCATAATCATTACCTCGTCAACCGTAGAAAACTGGTTCAAACTTCTGGTAACCTGATCCTTTATAGCCAGCACCCAGGCCGAACCACCCGGTGGCTCGATCTCAGAACTAAAATCAACCCGGGCAACCCCCTCATCTATATCCAGTGACAATAGATCGGTTGCCGGATCAATCGCTGTTTGGAATCCCTGTTCTTCTTCTGCAGGAGTTGGTCCGGCAAGCAGTTGTTTCAACATTAATTCTTCCGGCTGCTGATCCGCTTCTAACCAGAGCTCCCTGGTTATATACTGTAAACTCTCCTGACCGTCAGAAACCACTATGAAGTACAATTTGACCGGCGTCCGCTCAACCTCCGCCTCGAAAAACTGTTCTTGCCGATCCGGGAGAATAAACTGAACCAGATAAACCAGCGCCAGAATAATTATCAATCCATAAATAATTTTTTTATAAAAAATCCTAAACCCTCCTGTGACTCTGGAAAAATCGCTTCGCTCAACTATCTATTATGGTAAAATAAATTCTTACGGTGGCAACTCTTTTGACTGAGATTCGACACCAGACAAGTCAGATAAATCCAGTGGAATAACCGCTGAACAGATTATTAAAAACCAACGGAGGTTACCAGGTGAAAAGTTTTGAAGCTGCCGTTGACCGGCTCAGCAGATTACCCGGAATAGGTAAAAAATCAGCGCGCCGGATAGTTTTCCATCTGCTGTCGATAGCTGATGACCAGGTTGAAGAATTAACCGACGCCATCATCACGGCTAAATCTCAACTGGGATACTGCAAACAATGCTACGGATTAAGTGAGACAGAGCTCTGTAAAATCTGTTCTAACAGCCAGCGCAACCCTGACCAGCTCTGCGTTGTTGCCTCGCCTGAAACAATTTTAAAAATCGAAAATACCGGAAAATTTAACGGACGGTATCATGTGCTGCGAGGACTCATATCACCACTGGACGGCATCGGCCCACAGCAGCTGACAATCAGCCAGTTAATCAACCGGCTGACAACCCCCAATGAAACTATTCAGGAGGTAATTTTTGCCTTTAATCCAACTAATGAGGGGGAAGTAACGATCAACTACCTCCGCCAGCGGCTCCGGGATTATCCGATCAAACTCAGTCAGCTGGGCTACGGTCTGCCGGTTGGCAGTGATCTTGAATATACCGACAGAATGACCCTTAATAAAGCTTTTGAAAACCGGATCAAACTTAACCCGGAGGCCGAAAACAGCTGACCAACAACGCCCGCCTGGCTATTTTATTACTGGCAGCAGTTATCACAGGAGCGGCGGCTGCTTACCTGTTTTTTCCGCCGCTGCCGCCCGAGATAAGAACAACTAAAATTACCGAGCCGGCCCCTCGGATAACTGACTCTGAAGCTCCAGCGCCGCTCATCCGGGTAACAATTAATGGTTCAGGGATAACTAATCCAGGTATCTATCAGCTACCCGAGGACAGCGCGGTTATCGACCTGATAGAAACCGCAGGAGGGCTCACACCAACCGCCTACAGGCTGGGACTTCCGGTCCACCAAAAACTCCATAACGGTCTACATCTAACTATTCCCAGCCAGACTGCTTTTGATAAGATTAGACGGGGGCAACGGCCGTTAACCAGAACAGATTTAATCGCTTTTCAACTTGAAGAACAATCCGAGGAGCCCTCCTCAAAACTAATAAATATCAATACAGCGGACCGAACAACTCTACAAAAACTGCCCGGCATCGGTGAGGAACTGGCCGCCAGAATTATCAACAGAAGAGAGGAAATCGGTGATTTTCAAACCCCTGAAGAGATTCAGCAGGTCATGGGGATCGGCCGCGGAAGATATCGTCAGATAGCCGAACTAATTACGGTAAATTAACGGATGGAAGAGTTATTCGCAGTCAGGCAACAGCTGGTTAAGCACTATTCCCACCACAGCAGCCACGACCATACCACTCATCTCAACACCCTTAACCGGTGTAAAACTTTCCAGTCCCACACCGACGATTAAAATTACACTGACAATCAAGAGATTCCTCGAACTTGTCATATCCACCTCATTATCAACCATAGTCCGTATACCAACAGCGGCAATCATTCCGTACAGCAGGATTGAAACACCACCAATTACCGACTCAGGGATCGTCTGAATAGCTGCTTCAACCTTCGGAATAAAGGCCAACAGAATCGCCCAGGCCGCCCCGATGCTAACAATTACTGTTGAATAAACCCCGGTCAGCGCCAGAACTCCAATATTTTCTCCATAGGTAGTTAATGACGGCCCACCAAGAAACCCGGAGATTATAGTTCCAAGACCCCCGCCGTAAAAAGTGGGGTCCAGACCTGGATCCCGTTTAACATCCCGGCCGATCGTATGACCGATCGCTAAAATATCCCCCGTATGTTCGACAATTGATACAATCGCCGCCGGGGTTACTATCAATAAAACCTGCCAGTTAAAAGCCGGCAGGCTGAACCCCGGCCAGCCGATCCAGGAAGCCTCGGCAATCATTTCAAAAGATATCAGGTCAAAAGCCATTGCTGCGGCGTAACCGCAGATTAGTCCAAGCAAAATCGGAATAACCCGACGAAAACCGCTGCCAAAGACAGT
The DNA here is from genome assembly GCA_003557545.1 of bacterium. Taxonomy (GTDB): domain Bacteria; phylum T1Sed10-126; class T1Sed10-126; order T1Sed10-126; family T1Sed10-126; genus PWOD01. Next base: position 10,022 of record PWOD01000189.1, read on the forward strand.
GATTGAGATTGTATAGAAAACAGTGATAAGTGCCACTGTCCAGTTAGTAGAACTCCAGTCGAGAGCCACCGGCGCAAGGGCCAGTCCAATCACCATAATTATCGGGCCGGTTACTACCGGAGGAAAGATTTTAGCAACATTATCAGCCCCAATTATCCGGATCATAAATCCAACTGCAAGGTAGACCAGGCCGGCTCCAATGATACCTGTCTGAGCGTGACGTAAACTCAATTCAGCCGAATTACTGACCAGAATAAGCGGCGCAATAAAAGCAAATGATGAACCCAGAAAACCTGGTATTTTTCCGCCCGTAAATAGATGAAAAATCAAAGTTCCCAGACCAACACTGAAGAGCGTCGCAGAAACATTTAATCCGGTCAACAGAGGTACCAGTATGGTGGCTCCAAACATCGCCATCGTATGCTGTAAACCTAGAAAAAGTTTCTGAGGAAGGTTAAACGTGCCTGGTGCAGGAGTACATTCAAAGGTTGTCTGTTTCATTAAAAATCAACTCCACTAAAAATTCTTTCAACCCAACTACAAGCTTTATTTTAGCTTATCCAGTTGATCTGCCAGCCGCCGGGCAACACTCTTACCGGAGCTGATTGCCGCCTCTATTGTGGCCGGCCAGTCCGGCACAGTCCAGTCTCCCGCCAGATAGATATTTTTAAACCCCAGATCATTTCCAACCGGTGAACACTGTTGACCCGGAGGCCGCAGATAGGTTGCCCGGGGATTTTTAATTACCCGGTAGTTAGTAACCTTCTGGAAATTCAGCAACCCTAACGATTCTAACTGCTGCAGACCCTGCCGGGCAATAGCTTCACCGGGTTCTGTAAGAAGATCATCTGCATTGCTTTTCAACAGCTGCAGATAGCCTTCACCCGGGCGATTCGGAGAATGACTGAACAGCCAGTCAAAAACTCCTGTTTCCAGCAGCATTGGAGAAACCACTCGCGGATCACTATCCAGCCGGTAATGGACAGAAATTATCGGAGAAGCAGAAAAACTCTCTAAACTTTCAGATAAAGTTTTACTGTAGGACAGGGGAGATAACAGTTTTTGCAGCGACGGCGGCGGCAGAGCCAGAATCAATCTATGATAGTTAAAATGTTGACCGGTGGCCGCTTCAATCATCCGCTGATCCGGTCTAATACGGCTAATCCGACAGCCTGTAAGCAGTTTTATTCCGGTGGCCTCAAGCTGTTCAACCAGCTGCCCCACAACCGTCTTCAAAGATTCTCGAAAAAAATACAACTTAAGGCCATCAGTATCATTTAAAACAGCCTGCCCGAACCACTGTTGGAAAAACTCGAAATTTATCTTACGGGGAGAGGTATTAAAAACGCTACCGATAAAATTCGACCAGAATATCTCCCTTAAAGCTGCCGGTTGATTGAGCTCCAACCACTGCTGAAGATGATCATAGGCAGCCGGAGAGTCGGCCGGCAAGCATAAAATTTTCCAGCCGCCATAGAGAGCCTTAAGATAACTGCCTGCCCATCTTTTAAATAATTTAAACAATCCCATTGACCAGGGCAGGGTAACTGCTGGCAGTTCTGTTTGATCTTCCAGATAGAATCCCTCAGGACCCTTTAGTTGATGAGGAAGCAGCTCGCCGAAAAAATCCAGACTATTATGACAGCTGCCGGTAATAAGATGCTGAGCATTATCGACGGGATAGGGAAACTCCGGAAGTTGCCAGGAATTAAACCGGCCGCCAAAACCGGGGGCCGCTTCAAAAATCGTAATTTCCAGCTCTTCCGACTTAAAATATTTTGTTAAATAGAAGGCGGTACTCAGCCCGGCAAGACCACCGCCGACAATACCTACTCGAACAGACAATTTTCAGCGTCTCCCAGAGTAGCCCTCAAAACCTTCCACAATAAAACCGGATAAACTACAGATGAGATATCAAGCTGCGCTTCCCAGGGGTTAAAATCCGGTTGTTTTAATTGTTTTAAATAGTAGTTATACCTGGCAGTCATCATCCCGATAGTCAGCCGGTGGCGCCAGCCAAGCAGCGGTAAAAGCTCAAGTCCCTGACGATAGTTAACAGTCGAACGGTCAACAGCCTGATGGAAAACCTGCTGCAATTCAACTGTCATTCGAGACTCTATCCAGCCTTCGACAGCTGCCTTATGACAGCCGTCAAAAATCGGGAGATAACAACGATCCCGCTGCCTATCCTCGGCCAGATCACGTAAAATATTGGTTAGCTGAACCGCCCGGGCCAGAGCTTTACCGGCCTCTGTCGCAGGCCCCGATGTTGTCCCGAATATATGGAGCATGATTAGACCGACTGTACCGGCCACCAGATAACAATACCGATCTAATTCCTTCCAGCTTTCCACTCGTACCCTGCCGAGATCAAATCTCATACCTTCGATTAATTGATAAAAATATTTGCGCGGTATCTGGTATTGTTCAATTAGATTCTCCATAGCCAACCAGAGCGCCCCGGAGCGCTCACCCGAAATCCCCGCTTCTAACTTTGTTAACTCCTCCCGGCTGGCTGCCGGATCTTCCAGCTCATCGACCGCATCATCCACCCGCCGGCAAAAATAATAGACAGCAAACAGGGCCTCCCGCTGCGGCCGGGAGAGAAAAATAAAGGCCGGGTGAAAACTACTGCCGGCCTCCAGACTTTTCTTCCGGCAAAAGGCAAAAGCCTCGCTAAGTTCAGCTGGTCGGTGGGCTGGAGATTCCGGCAAGACAGCGACACACTCCTTTAAATCCCAACCAGAGCTTATCATATCCTGTCAGCGTCCAACGGCGTTGAAACGGATCGTAATCGGCAGCAGCCAGTTTATCAAGCACCTTCCAGCCACCGGCGTTAAACAACTCAACCGCCAGGGAAAGAGGAAAAGTTAACCGGCTACTTAAATTCCAACCAACCCGCAACCAATCCCGCGTCCGCTCAATCTCAAAACTCATTAGTTGCCGAAAATTTTGATCAACAATACCATCCTTAATCTGCTTTTCATCAACCTTAAATTTATCCCTGTCCTCCTCCGGCAAATAGATCCTGCCCAGCTTTAAATCAAGAGGAATATCAGCCCAGAAATTAACCAGCTGTAGAGCGATCGAGGTGAGATCAGCGTAGTACTGGTTAAGCTCTGTCTGCTGGTCAAAACAGGCCAGGACAAGCCGACCCACCGGCGCCGCGCTGCGGCGGCTGTAATCAACCAGCTCCGCAAAACTCCGATAACGAAACTGACGCTGGTCCTGCCGGAAAGCCGATAAAAGATCACGAAAAGGGATAATCGACAGAGAACGACGTTGAACAGTCTCACTTAAAGCCCAAAAAACCGGATGGGGGGGGGGAGAACCGGAAAAAACAGCATCCAGCATCTTTTCAAATTTTGCCAGGTCTGAAAGAATTACAGGGGGGGCAAGAGGTCGATCAGCCAGATCATCAACCCAACGACAGTAACAGTAAATATTAGCCAGATCCTGCCGTAAATCCCGATTTAAAAGGGGCAGTGATACTGTAAAATTTTCATAATGGGAACCAGCCAGGCGGCGGCAATAACGGGCCGCATCCTCAAGACTGTCAACGGTCAGTTTCAGCGAACGATTTTCAAGCACTGCAGCCGTTCCAGAGCTGCTCAAACTCTTCGGCCGTAACTTCAACAACTTCCTCCCTCACCAGTTCCATGGTCCAGTCCACATCCAGACAATCATATTTCTCCGTGCCGAGCAGATGGGTGACAAACCGTTTCACCAGCAAAGCCCCCTCCGTATCCCGGCCACACTCATAAATCGTCACAGCTTCACCATGGTCGGGAATCTCCCGGTTAAACTTATAGTAACTTAAGCACGCATCTTCCACTGCTTATCTCTCCCCAAAATAAAAAATCTATCTGTATAATTTAACAACCTAGCTATCATTATCACTGTTACGAACCGAAACAGTTACATCGGTTATCTTCTGGCTCTCCATTACCCTCATCATCTTCACTCCCTGGGTAGTGCGCCCGATCTTACTGACGTCGGCAGCAGCAATTCTCAATATAATTCCCCGGTCAGAAATACAGACCAGTTCTTCCTCAGGGGCAACTGAATCGATAGTAACCACATCGCCTGTCTTCTGTCTATTCTTCAGATTGATCAGACCTTTACCGGCCCGGGTCTGCTGACGGTATTCTACAAACTCAGTCCGTTTGCCAAAACCATCAGCACAGACAGTAAGTAAATCCTTACCCTCTTCCACCCGGGTAACTCCCACAACTCGATCGCCAGACTGCAGGTCAATACCCCGCACTCCCTGGGTTCCCCGGCCGGTTGAACGAACATCCTTCTCACTGAAACGAATCGCATAACCTCCCGCGGTCGCAAGAATAAGATCATCCTCTCCCGTCGACCGGCAGACCGACACAAGCTCGTCAGCTTCCGGCAGATCTATTCCAATAATTCCCCCACGACGGGGACGGCTGTAGGCTTCTAGATCGGTCTTTTTCACCCGACCGGAGCGGGTTGCCATCACCAGATATCCTTCGGTTAACTCCCGCAACGGTATCATGGCCCGCACCTCTTCACCGGGCTGAATATCAATCAGGTTAATAATCGGAGTTCCACGGGTCCGGCGCCCCCCCTCCGGTACATCATAACCTTTTAACCAGTAACAGATACCACGGGAACTAAAAACCAGTAAATAATCATGGGTATAGGCGGAGAAAATTCCGGCTATATAATCACCCTCCTTGGGGTCAGCACCATAAACCCCACGCCCTCCCCGGTGCTGTAGTCTAAAACTGGCCGGATCGGTTCGTTTAATATAACCCTCACCAGATAGGGTAAAAACCGCAGGTTTATCCTCGATCAGATCCTCTTTACTTACATCCAGCGGCTCATCGCTAAAAGTTGATCGACGAGCATCACCATAACTGTCGACAATCTCGTCCAGCTCTTCTCCGATTATCCGGTTGACCAGCTCCCGACTGGCCAGTATTTTTTCATATCCCTCGATATCTTCTAACAGTCCCCGGTGCTCTTTCTCAACCTTATCAGCCTCCAGCGAAGTTAATCTCTGGAGCTGCATACGAAGAATAGCCTCGGCCTGCTTCTCGGTGATTTCAAAATTCTCTATAAGTTTTTGGCCCGCCACATCGGGACTCCCCGAACTTTTAATTATTTTAACAACCTCATCGATATTGGCGATCGCAATAATATAGCCCTCAAGAATATGGGCCCGACGGCGAGCCTTACGAAGACGGTATTCTGTCCGACGCCGGATTACATCCCGTCGATGGCCCAGAAAATGACTGATAAACTGTTTGAGGTTTAAAATCTCCGGTTCATTATCAACCAGGGCCAGCATTTGAGCGCCAAATGTATGCTCCAACCGGGTATATTTAAAAAGCTGATTTTTGACGATCTCTGGATTTGCCGCCCGGGCCAGTTCAATAACCACCCGGATTCCTTCCTGATTCGATTCATCCCGAATATCTCTGATACCTTCAATCTTTTCATCTTTAACACGATCGGCAATCCGTTCGATCATTTTGGCCTTGTTAACACCATAGGGAACCTCCCGGATAATCAGTCGGCCGGCCGCACTGCCACGTCCCTCCTCCACCTCTATCTTACCCCTGATAACAACTTTACCCCGTCCCTCTTTGTACATCTCCTCTATTCCACGAGAAGAACAGATTATCCCGCCAGTGGGAAAATCCGGGCCAGGTAAGAACTCCATCAATTGATCAATGGTACAGTCCGGAAACTCCAGCTGATGTTTCACCGCGGCCACAACTTCACAAAGATTATGAGGGGGAATATTGGTTGCCATCCCCACAGCAATTCCCGAGGTACCGTTTACCAAAAGATTTGGAAATCGGGCCGGAAGCACCACCGGTTCCTGCATTGAATCGTCAAAATTTGGTCGGAAATCAACCGTTTCTTCATCAATATCAGCCAGCAATTCTCCGGCTATTTTAGACAGCCGAGCTTCGGTATAACGCATCGCAGCAGCACTATCACCATCGATACTACCAAAGTTACCCTGACCATCAACCAGAGGATAACGTAACGAAAAATCCTGGGCCATTCTGACCTGGGTGTCATAAACAGCACTGTCACCATGGGGATGGAACTTACCCAACACCTCACCAACAATCCGAGCACTTTTTTTGTAAGGCCGATTATAATACAGGCTAAGTTCCTGCATTCCGTATAAAATACGACGATGAACCGGTTTAAGACCATCTTTCACATCCGGCAGAGCACGCCCCACAATTACACTCATAGCATAATCGATGTAGGAATTTTTTATCTCTTCTTCAACAAAAGCAATCTCTACCCGTTCTTCTGATTGTTCATTCTGGATCAAATCATCGGACATTTTTTACAACACCTTTTAAAATTAAAATCGTCAGAACCACGACTGGTCAGACATCTAGATTACGTACTTTGTTTGCATATTTTTCAATAAACTCACGACGCGGCTGAACCTCATCGCCCATCAGAGTGGTAAACAGTTCATCGGCCTCTACTGCATCCTCAAGCTGGACCTGAAGCAGCACCCTTTTTTGGGGGTCAATCGTTGTGTTCAACAGTTGATCCGGATTCATCTCACCCAATCCCTTATACCTCTGTATGGTTGGTTTGGATTTGAAATCCTCCAGAACCGCCGCCAACTCTCTCTCTTTATAAACGTATTTAACCCGGCCATTACCAGCTACACGGTAAAGTGGAGGCTGCGCAATGTACAGATATCCCTCCTCGATAAGATCCCGTAAATAACGAAAATAAAGGGTTAGAAGCAGGGTTCTTATGTGGGCGCCATCGACATCAGCATCAGTCATAATAATTACTTTATGATAACGTAACTTTGAAATGTCAAACTCCTCTTCACCTATTCCGGTTCCCAGAGCCGTCAACATCGCCCGTATCTCATTGTTATCAAGCACTCTGTCGATGCGCGCTTTTTCAACGTTTAATATCTTACCCTTTAACGGGAGAATCGCCTGAAACTCTCGATTACGACCCTGTTTTGCGCTACCACCGGCCGAATCTCCCTCAACAATAAACAGCTCTGATTTCTCGGGATCACGGCTGGAACAATCCGCCAGTTTACCCGGTAAAGAGTTTGACTGTAAAATTGTTTTCCGACGAGTCAGCTGTTTGGCTTTCCGTGCTGCTCGACGGGCCTGGGCGGCCGACTGAGCCTTCTCAACGATCCGCCGGGCCTCAGACGGATGTTCATTCAAATAGATTGTAAGGCTTTCATTCACTACCGATTCGACAACCCCACGAGCTTCGCTGTTTCCTAGCTTTGTCTTGGTCTGCCCCTCAAACTGAGGCTCCGGTATCATCACGCTCAAAACAGCCGTTAATCCCTCGCGAATATCCTCCCCCTTGAGAGTTTCATTTTTATCTAACAGATTGTTTTTTTCTGCATAACGATTAATCACACGGGTAAGTGCCGTTTTCAAGCCGGTAAGGTGTGTTCCTCCTTCATGTGTGTTGATGTTGTTGGCAAAGGCAAAGATTCGATCGGTATAAGAATCCCTGGCGTACTGCATAGCCAACTCCACACAGATATTATCCGCCTCACCGAAGAGGGAGACAACATCCTCATGGAGAGGCTCAAATTTCCGATTTAAATAATGAACAAACTCCGTGATACCTTCTTCATAACAAAAATCGGCCGTAGTTTCATCCAGCTCATTTTGAAAACTTATCTGTAAACCACTATTTAGATAAGCAAGCTCCCGAAACTTTTTTACCAGCGTATCAGAGTCAAACTCAAGTGTCTCGAAAATCTCCGGATTAGGTTTAAATCTCACCCGGGTTCCAGTTCTTTCGGTCGGACCGATCTCCGCCAGCGGAGCGGCCGGAACACCCTCTAAAAATTTTTGATAATACTCAGTTCCATTCTTATAAACCGTCACCTCAAGCTGACGGGAAAGAGCATTAACCACCGATACACCCACACCATGTAAACCACCACTAATTTTGTACGAGGTGGAATCAAATTTTCCGCCGGCATGCAACCGGGTCATTACAACCTCGACTCCCGAGATGCCGAACTTGGGATGTTCGTCCACCGGGACACCTCTACCATTATCCAGTACAGTTACTGCATTTTCTTCATCTATTGTAATTTCAATCCGATCACAAAATCCCGCCATGGCCTCATCTATACTATTGTCTATAACTTCATAAACGAGATGGTGAAGACCCCGTGAATCAGTACTTCCGATGTACATTCCAGGTCGTTTCTTAACCGCATCCAACCCTTCTAAAACTTTAATTTTATCTGACGCATACTCATTATCTACCATTTAAACCAGTCCAAAATTAAATATTTAACCAGTCACAAAAAACTCAGTTATTGTTGCAGATTAACCCTCACTTTGAACTTCAGATCAGAGGAGAATTAACGGTCTGAATTATAACAAAACTGCTGGCTTCTGTCCAGCACGCTCAAGCACATGCTCGCTTATATGGGAAGGCAGAAAAACCGACTATATCAGTCGATATCAGGAGCAACCATTTCTAATTAATAACCCGTATCTTTTCAACAAACTCATATCCCAGGTAATGATTTATCGCTTTGATGATTTGTGGTTTCAAAAGCTCCCCCTCCTGACTCCAGCCGGGGTCAGAAGCCTTAATCACCAACCGTTTTTTTTGATAATTGACACTGACAATCTTCAAATGTTGGGCAGCTGAACCCGGTATAACCTGCTGCCAGTTAGCTTTAATCCTATTGTAATCCAGCCGGTCCTGTAATCC
>PWOD01000214.1 GCA_003557545.1 bacterium
CCATGCCATCAGAACGATTCATACCAACTAATCCCGCCCCGTAATAAAGAGGATTTCTAACAGCTTTTTCAGCCTGGGACAGGGTGATTCCCTTTTTTCTATTGGCCAGCCGGTGGGCCATCTCCTCACAATCTCTATCTTTTTCTGGAGAAATAAGTTCGATCTGGTTACTAGAAACCCGTTGCTTAGTTCCGAGCAATATAATCTTGCCGGCAATCCCCTGATCAATCAGCTGTTTAGCCGCCTCAAGAACCCGTTCATCATCCCCTTCGGGTAAAACCAGTGTACCATTAAGAGTCTTCGCTTTTGCAATTATCTCATCAGCAAAACCCATCAAAATTCCTCCTGAATTCAAGTTTTAAATTTATATTTAAGAGAGAAAAATCATGCCTCCAGAGTTTGCAACAGCTTATTTTCTACCACGGCAGGAACAAAACTGGATATATCTCCTCCCAGCGAGGCCACCTCTTTTACCGTAGAGCTGCTGACAAAACTATGATCTTCACCTGTCATCATATAGAAAGTTTCTATTTCATCGGCCAACCGTTTATTCATCATAGACATTTGGAACTCATACTCAAAATCTGAAACAGCCCGCAAGCCCCGCAAAATCACCCGGGAGCCGGTAGTTTGGACATAATCGACCAACAAACCATCAAACGCGTTAACAGTTATTCCCGACCAGCCACCACAAACCTGACGGATCAGATCAACCCGATCCGTAACGGAGAGCAAAGCCTGTTTGGCAGGATTTGAAACAACTGCCACCTCCAGCTGTTGAAAAACCCTCAAAGAACGTTTTATCAGATCGAGATGACCGTAGGTCAAGGGATCAAAACTCCCCGGATAAACTGCCTTCATGCAACACATCCCCTAAAAACAGGCTAAAAAATATGGACAACAATGCTATAAATAATCCCACTTATCAGGGCGGGAAAAACCGGTGTTGCTACCCATCCTATAGCTATATCCCGCACTTTGGAAAAAGAGACTGCTCTGGTTCCCCGGGTTATACCAACTCCAGCCACAGCCCCAACAACCGCCTGAGAGGTCGAAACCGGCACACCCATGCGACCGAAAAAATTAAGGGTTATGGACATGGCCACAACAGCACTGAAAGCAGAAAAAGGGTCGAGAGCTGTAATCTTGGTACCAACACTATAGATGACATTTTTGGCGTAGGTCAATCCACCCAGAGCAATTGCCAGTCCGCCAAACCCAGCCGCCCAGGCACGAGCATCTATCCCCCACCATGACTGGAAAATTCCTGCCCGATAAAAGGGAGCCACAGCAATTCCGGCATGGGTTGCACCAAGCTGGTAGGCACCATAGATCCCCGAACCGACCAGCAGTAAAATTATTGACATATCGAATATCTTTTCATTACGAACCAGATGATTAAAAAACCTGCTCCCCCATTTTTGGATACAAAAACCAAGAAACCCGGCGAGAAAAGGGATAATAATCCAGCTGGATACCATCCGACCAAAGATCTCCCACTGGGGCAATTCCAAAAACCCGTCCCAACCGGCCGAACGTAATCCCATGGCAATAGAAAGACCAAAAAAAGCACCAATTGAACCCTGAGAAGTAGATGTAGGGATGCCCAGGTATGTGGCAATATTTACAGCAATTCCGGCGGCCAGGGTTACCAGCACAGCGATATTAACAAGGTCCCATTCAGCAGCCTCTTCAAAGGCACCTTCGGCCGGCAGAACAGCCCCGACATCGTCCACCATCTGCTGCCCTCCCCAGACCCCGCCGAGGAAGGTAAAAATAACCAGTATTGTTATACAGAAACGGTAACTCAAAAGACCCGAACCAACATGGGGTCCAATCACATTAGCAGCATCGTTAGCTCCAATGTTCCAGCCCAGATATCCACCGGTAAGGGTTTTTAAAAAATTTATAACCATGGCTAAAAGATCTCTTTCGTCAGTAAAATAAGCATCCTGTCGGACACATCTTCAACACAATCAGCAATCGAAGCGATAGCACAGATAAGACTTCTGAGATGAATTTTTTGATCCAACGTATAATCCTCCAGCCGGTATAGCTCAGCTATGAGATTCCACTCGATACGGTCAACTCGCTGTTCACCGGCCTCGATTCTATTGATATATTCGGTCACCTGAGATTTATCACTTTTGTTTTCCAGTTTAACCAGCTTACTAAAAGGGACAAAACAGACCTCCACTTCCCTGACCAGGTCACGCATCTGTTCTTCAAGCTCAGAGGGAATAAGTGGTTCTTCCAGGGCAATAATGTCACCGCACAGCTGGGTTCTATCAGCAATCTTATCAGTCAGTTCAGCAACCATAATATAATCTTCGCGGACTACCGGCAAAAATGAACCGCGGTATATACAACGTTCAACCTCCCGCCGGAAACCATCCGCCCGGTGTTCAGCATCGTGCACCTCATGGATTAGTTCACGAAAAGTCTCATCCCCCTTGAGATAGGCGAATAATAGCTTACGAAAGACTTTAATAGTGGCCTCAACTTCATCTACGTGACTCATCAGAAGTTCGGTTGTTTTTTTCTCATCCGCACTAAAGAATTTCACTTTAATCACTCCAGATAAATAATCAAGCAGGGCAGCTTGAAAGCTCTACTAATTTAAAACAATCAACTTAGAATCATAAAAATTATTGCTGAATAATGCAATCTAAATCTTTTTCCACGAGGTTAATATCAACAAATATTCAACCGAAAAAGAAGGGATTTTTAGGACTAACGATGGACCCGGAAACGAGACGGTCAAAAAACTACAAATAAAATCAACAATAAAGCGGCCGCCAGAATCCCGGCGAACAGGTCGTCAAAGATGACACCAACTGAACCAGGCAGAGCCTGCAGCTGATAGACAGGGGGAGGTTTAACAATATCAAAGAGGCGAAACAGCAGAAAAGCTAGCGGATAAATAAACAGCTCCAGCGGGGCCGCCAGGAACAGCCGCAGGATCAGCAAAGCCAACCAAACTCCGGCTATTTCATCAATCACAACCTGTGACGGATCAGATCCAGAGAAAAAATCCAGGGCCTGGGCGGTTGCCTTAAAAGTCAGTAGGAGCAGGGAAATAAAGAGGATTAAATGAAGCGGGATATGGAGCGGAGGGTTAGCCAACAGAGATAACAGCCGGTCGACTGAGAAGAACAACAAAACCCCCGGTACAGTTCCCCAGGTTCCAGGACAGCAGGGCCAGTAACCGATACCACCTGCAGTGCTGATAAATCGCGCCAGGGCCCCGGGAAGTTTTAACATGAGCAGAGGAGCGGCAGTAAACCGAAAGTGTGACAATCAATCATGGTTTTTAGATAAACAGGCAAGAAATAAGCCCCAGTTGCGATAGTAATATTCGATTCCACTATAAACGGTTAAGATAAGCACGAGAAACATAGTTGTCCAGGAAACACCATTTAACCAGGCTTCCGACACATAGTCCAATCGATAAAAAATTAACCCGAGAAGGACTAAAAAAATCCCGGTAAGCTGAACCGCGGTCTTATATTTACCGGTCATGGCAGCTGCCATGACTCTTTCCCTGACAGCGGCAAGAGTTCTGAGGGTATTAACCGCCAGTTCCCGGGCCAGCAAAATAATTACCAGCCAGGCCGGCCAGCTTAACTCAGAAATTTCAACAAAATAAACAAACGCTATCAAGGTTATCATTTTATCAGCAAGAGGATCCATCAACCGGCCAAAATCAGTCTCCTGATCGTAGCGACGGGCCAGAATCCCATCGTAAAGGTCAGTTAAGCTGGCTGCCAGGAATAACAACAAACCAACCAGCAACCACTCAACCCGATCATAATGCAGCATAACAATTAAAAATGTTGCAGCAATAAAAAAACGTAAAATCGTAAGTCTATTAGGTACCGTCATCGCTCCTCACTTTCATTCAAACCAGCTTCTCGAACTTTTAAATCGCCATTCTCACGTGATATCACCTTATCTAGAACCTCACCGGATCGACCCAACGGCGGCAGTTCAATACCATCATAAAACAGTCTTATACCGGCAGCATTTCCCAGTCTCAGACTGATAGTTTCATCAGCCACCCAGCTAACCGACTCCCCCGGTTGCAACAACATCTCTCTTTTTCCCATGCCGTCAAAAATCACGTACAACCAGGTTTTTTCCACAGCCTTAACATTAATTTCCAATCGCTCCGGAGGAGCCGTTTCCGGCGGTTCAGCAACAGTAGTTTCAACAGCAGTTTCCGGCTGATGAACAGTCTCAGAGGGTAACTCTGGCGGTGGGATAATTGTCGGATCCACAGTTCGTTCAGAGTTTTTTTCAGAGCGAAAATCAGGGCTTGATCGATAAAAATCTATACGAAATCCAATTACAAGCAGCACCAGCAAACTGATAACTGCAAGGCCTGCCCCGATATATATCCGGGAGTTTTTATCAACCGGTGGAGCCGATTGTTCCCGGGGTTCAATCTGCGCTTTATAACTTACAACCAATGTTTCATCGTCCAGGCCCAGATAACGGGCATAATTGCGGATAAAACCGATCGTATAAACTTCGGCCGGCAGCTTCTCAAACTCCCCTTCTTCAAGGGCGGTGAGATATTTCTGCCGGAGATGGAGATCTTCAGCTGCCTGCTGCAATGTAATTCCCAGCTCAGCTCGTTTTTGTTTAAACAGAGAGCCAAATTCAGCCATCAGTAAAACCCTCCAGATACTGTGGATCAAGATGATCAATTGCCCGTTCTACCGGACGGGGCAAACGTTCATCTTCACGATAGTCAGTAATCTGAATCCGATAGATCTGCTCACCTGTTGTTTCAACGATCAACGGTCTCAGGGTTGTTTTTTCAATGACCAGAAATGTTTTATCAAACTCAACACGAGGATCAGGATAATCTATATTAACTTCAACGGTATCACCATGGTCAACAGTTTTCACCCGTTCATCCAACAGCTCATCCGACAGCAACGCCCCAATTAGCCCGGCCAGTGGAATATTCCGAGCAATCAGCTGATCCCGCTCAGCTGAATCAAGCTGATGTTTTTCCAGAACATCCAGCTGCGGATAAGCCAAAACTAGATTTTCACGGCTAAAAATCACTATCTGCTCCCGGTCATCACGACCCTGCATAATCTGAAGAA
>PWOD01000013.1 GCA_003557545.1 bacterium
GCTTCTCTCTTAATATTTTCCGAGTTATTACGACTTAAAATAAAGGAACTGTTGCCCCGGAGTGAGGAGCCGGGGAAAGAAAAACTGTTGAGAGAGATTGGTCCTGAGGAGAAGGAGTTTTTTGTTAAAGTTGGAAAACAGCTGCAGGAAAAAGCCGAGTTAAGAGGTCGGCTTTATGATACCAGCCCTGATTTGCCTGAGTTTGTTAAGGAGGGTGAGAAGGTATATAAGGAGGTTACCCTGTTTGAGTTGATCAAGGCGTTTCAGGATATACTGGTGACCCACAAACGGTCACAAACAATGGTTGACTATCAGTTTTCGGATGAGTTTACTACTGAGGAACAGATGGATAAAATACGGAAAATAGCCCAACCGGGGGCAGCTGTCGAATTTACAGTTATTTTAAGTTCTCAACCCGGGCGGGAGGAAATTGTGGTAACATTTATAGCCCTGCTGCAGCTGGTTAAACAGTCTGAACTGCGAATCGTTAAAAAAATTGATACGGATGATATCTATATAGTTGGATTGAACCGGAAGAAACAGTCTGACCGGTAGCGATAGAGAGGAGAAAAAGTTAGAATGTCCGGTGAAGAGTTTACCTATGATTTAAAACAGGTAGTAGAAGCTGCCCTGTTCGTTTCCGAAGAACCGTTGAGAGCTTCAGAACTGGCCAGGGTAATGCCGGTAGGTGGTGGTAAAATCAGACAAATTATGATTGAATTAAAACAACAGTATGATTCTGATTGCCGTGGTATGCAGTTATTGGAGATATCGGGTGGTTTTAAAATGACTACCCGGGAGGAACATTATCCATTGTTGGAAAAACTGTTTGGTCGTCAGACCCGGGCCAGGCTTTCTAACTCAGCGATTGAAACGCTGGTTATAGTAGCTTATTACCAGCCAGTTACCCGGGCTGAGGTGGAGGGGTTTCGCGGTGTCAATTCCCAGTCAGTTTTAAACAGTTTGCTGGATAAGGGATTTATTCGAATTAAAGGACGCCGGGAGGAGATCGGCCGTCCCATGGAGTATGCGACGACTGAAAAGTTTTTAGATTATTTTGGTTTGAGCAGCCTGAATGATTTACCAGATGAAGATGAGGTTGAAATGTTTGCCCTTGAGGAGACCGATGATGACTGATAAATTAACCGAATTACGAATGGAAATAGATCAAATCGACCAGTCGATAGTGGAGTTGCTGAAGCAACGGGCTGAGGTTGCTCTCCGGGTTGGGGAATACAAAAAGGAGCGGGGAATGAGACTTTATGTACCCGAACGTGAAAAACAGGTAATCAAACGGTTGGAAAGATTAAACAGGGGACAGTTTCCTCTGCCTGCATTGAAACATATTTATAATCAGATCATTGCCACCTGTTTGAATCTGGAAAAAGCGCTGCAAATAGCCTATCTGGGGCCGGAGGCGACATTTACTCATTCGGCTGCTTTGAACCGGTTTGGCAGAACGGCTGAGTTTGTCTCTCATGAGACGGTGGATGAGGTGTTTGAAGCGGTAGAACGGCGTGAGGTAGATTTTGGTGTGGTGCCGATTGAAAACAGCCAGGAGGGGGCGGTTCGTCATACCCTGGATAGGTTTTTAGAGTCTGATCTGGTTATTTCAAGTGAGTCATATCTGGAGGTCGAACTCTGTTTATTGGGAAAGATGCCCCGGTTGGAGGATATTGAAGTCCTCTGTTCTCACAGGCAGGCTTTTTCCCAGGCAAAAAAATGGATAGAAAAAAATCTCCCCGGGGTCTCCACCCGGGAAACCAATAGCACTGCTGCAGCAGCCTCCCGTGCGGCTGAACAGCCGGCCATAGCAGCAGTGGCCAGTCCGGTGGCGGCAGAAATCTACGGTCTGGAAATCCTTGCCCATCAGATTGAGGATAGGATCGATAATTTTACGAGGTTTTTGGTGATCGGTCGGGATCTACCGGAGCCGACCGGTGATGATAAGACATCGATAGCATTTTCACTTAAGGATCGTGCCGGTGCCCTCTATAAAACTCTACAACCGTTTGGTGAAATGAATATCAATATGACTAAAATAGAATCCCGTCCGGCCCAGAGCCGTACCTGGGATTATATATTCTTTGTTGATTTTATAGGTCATCAGCAGGAGGAAAAAGTTCGGGATCTACTGGAAAAGCTTAAGACCACTTCAGCGTTTTTTCAAATTTTAGGATCATATCCCCGTGAGGAGCCGTTCAATGAGTAAAAGATCACCCTATGAGGTTAGACCGGCGCTGGCCGGGCTACATCCCTATGAGCCAGGTCGCCCGATTGAGGAGATTGAAGCAAAATATGGACTGGATAGTCCACCTGTGAAGTTGGCTTCCAATGAAAATCCCTACTCTCCGCCCGAACAGCTGAAAGAGATCTACTGTCAGGAGTTTAGCCAGCTAAATCGCTATCCTGACGGGGGGAGTTATTATTTGCGTGAGGCTCTTTCAGAAAAATATGATTGGCCAATGGACGGGATCGTGGTGGGTGCCGGGAGTGATGAGGTGCTGGACTGTCTGGCCAAAGCAATGCTGGAGCCAGGTTGTGAAATTGTCTGTGGTGATCCCTCATTTGTTATCTATCAAATGGATGCTTTAAAAATGGGGGCCCGTCCGGTTACGGTTAAGCTCACCCGAGATTTTCAGTTTGATCTCGAGGCAATGGTTGATGCGGTCACCGAAAATACCCGCTGGGTATGTTTGCCGAATCCGAATAATCCCACGGCTCGATATATTACTACAACCCAGCTGGAGGAGTTTTTTGCTGCCCTGCCGTCCCACTGCCTGTTGCTGCTGGATGAGGCATATTTTGAATTTATCGACAGTGAAGATTATCCTGATGGGATAGAATTTTTAAAAAATCGGACGGAGGATCAGGCCGGTCTGGTTGTCTTGCGAACTTTTTCTAAAGCTTATGCTCTACCGGGATTGCGGGTTGGCTATGGACTGATGGAACCCCGGCTGGCCCGGGAGTTGCACAAGGTCCGGCCACCGTTTAATATTACCCGGCCCACCCAGGCAGTTGCTGTTGAAGCGCTCAAGCAGGAAGAGTTTCTTGCCTGGTCCAGGGAAAAAATCATCTCCGAGCGTCGCCGGCTGGAAGTTGAATTTGAAAGTCGTGGAATCGATTTTGTTCAACCTTCTGCTAATTTTATTCTGGCTGAGGCACCGGGTGATCTGACCGCCGATGAGCTGTTTGAAAAGCTCTTACCTGAAGGTGTGATTATCCGGTCGATGAGTCCATATGGTCTGGAAAAACATGTGAGAATCACTGTGGGTAAACCGATAGAAAATCAGATTTTGCTGTCCGCATTGGATAATGTTTGTGGATTTTAAACAGCATTTACATCTGATTGGTCTGGGACTGATAGGCGGATCGGTTGCTCGGGGGTTAAGTGGGACTGAAATTAGAGTTACAGGATGGGATAATAGCCGTCAAGTGGCCGAACAGGCCCTGGAGGGGGGGATGATAGAGGCTGTTTATCCGCCTGACAGGGTTCCTTCGGGGGTTGACGGGGTAATGCTGGCGGTGCCAGTTCCCGAGATGGTAGCTGTTATGGAGCAACTTGTCGAGGGGGAATTTGCTGGAGATTACGTGACCGATGTTGGTTCAACAAAAAATTGGATTTGTCAGCAGGCAATGGAGATATTGCCTTCCTCTGTGGAGTTTGTAGGTGGACATCCGATGGCTGGTTCTGAGAAGGGAGGGTTGGAAGCATCAGATCCGCTGTTGTTTGAGAATGCAATCTGTGTTTTGACCCCCACCGACCGCCCGGGCCGGGGTCTGGTAATGGTGCGACAGATCTGGGAGAAGCTGGGAGCCCATCTGATGGAACTTTCTCCGGACCGGCATGATAGGGTTGTGGCACATATTAGCCATCTTCCCCATATTGCAGCGGCCGGGATGATTCATACTTTGTTGGAGTTGCCGGATTATGAGGAGGCAGCTCTTCCGCTGGCCGCTGGAGGATTTCGTGATACAACCAGAATAGCCGGAAGTAAACCGCAACTCTGGCGTGATATTTTTGCGACTAACAGGCAGGAGATTTTACAGAGCCTGGATGAATATAAAACTGTTCTCACCAGACTGGAAAACGCTCTGGAACAGGCTGATTGGGAGCTGGTAACAGACTGGTTGGAAGCCGCGCGAAGACTACGTAATCGGGTTCCGGCTAAAGCCAAAGGTTTAATTGGTAAACTTTATGAATTGAGAATTCAGGCTCCCGACAGGCCGGGAATACTGGCAGAAATAACAGGAATACTGGGAGAAGCAGGAATTAATATCTGTGATATTGAGGTGTTGCGTGTTCGGGAGGGTGAAAAAGGAACTGTAAGATTAGCTTTTCGCCGTCCCCGGGAGTTTAAACAGGCCCGTGAAATTTTACTGGCAAAAGCCCGGGGAATTAAAATTATCTGAAATAATTAAATTTTTTTGATGGGATTGATTCGTTTTGTCTGATAAAAAGGAAGTTATAGCTATTGATGGGCCGGCCGGCAGTGGGAAAAGTACGGTTGCAAAACGGCTGGCCCGGCAGTTGGATTGGAACTATATCGATACTGGTGCGATGTATCGCTGTGTCTGTTTGAAAGCATTGGAGTCAGGCCAGTCGCTTGACGATCAGCAGGCGCTGGTTGAGATAATTAAAAATACCACAATGAAGATGCGATTCGATGGTAATGGTTTGAAGGTTTATATGGATGGTGAAGATGTCAGTAAGGCTATCCGTAAAAACCGTGTACACAGGCGAGTTAGTGAGGTTGCTGTGCTTCCGCTGGTCAGAGAAAAGTTGGTTGAAAAACAGCGGGCTCTGGGGGCTGAAGGGCAGGTCATAATGGATGGCCGGGATGTGGGAACAGTAATTTTTCCCGATGCTCGATATAAATTTTATCTTGATGCTTCTCTTGAAATCCGGGCGCAAAGGCGGTATAATGAGCTTCAGGACGCCAGTGAAACTGTTGGCTTTAATGCGGTGATAGATGAGATAGAGGAGCGGGATGTTGCCGATCGTACTCGTTCATCAGGGCCGTTAAAACCGGCAGAAGATGCATATATAATAGATAGTTCTGAGTTTACGATAGATCAAGTAGTGAGCGAAATGTTAAAGATAATAAACAGAAATTGAACTAATGAATGAGCTCCAAATTCCGGTGCAAGCCCGGAGACGTTGGTATTATTGGCTTTCTCAGGTGATAGTGGGAGTTCTTTTTAGAATTTATTTTAGACATGAAACCAGCGGAATAGAAAATCTACCTGAGAAGAAAGGAGCAGTGATAGCAACTAATCATACCAGTGTGCTTGACCCGCCGATGATCGGCGTGGATCTTCCCCGTCCTGTATATTATATGGCTAAAAAGTCCCTTCACGATATTCCACTATTTGGCTCATTAATCCGTGCTTACAATGCTTTTCCAGTGAATCGTGGAGGTTCAAGCCGAGCTGCCCTGGACAAGGCAAAAGAGATAGTAGAAAAAGGCAATTTATTATTAATATTTCCTGAAGGCAGCCGTAGTGGAGATGGGAAAATTAGAAAATTCAAACCGGGGATAGGAAAGATAGTGCTTGAGACAGGAGTTCCGGTAATACCTGGTTTTATTGCCGGTGCTAATGATGCGTGGCCGGAAAAGGGCTGGTGGCCCAGACCCCGAAAAACCGCTGTCCTATTTGGCCCCGCAGTAGATTTTCAAAATGCTGTTCTTTCTGACAACAGGCGAAAGAATTATCAGAAAGTGGCCGATGATATTCAGAATGCAGTAATGGTCCTGGCAGCTTCTCAGGGAAAATAAATTGGCTGGTTGAGTTGTAATAGAAAGTTACAGTTAGAGTTGGTTGTTGTAAGAAGTTCAGAAGATTGTATTAGAAATTAACCCAGGAGGTAATTTGTAGCATGGCTGACCCTAAACCTACGATGCTTGATCCGGAAGATGAAGATTTTGATTATGAAACACCACCTGAAGAAAAAATTGATGATGTGGTAGAGATAGAAAAAGGAGCAATCTATAGCGGAGAAGTCGTTCAGCTGCAGGATGATTGCGCAGTAATAGATTTCGGGGGCCCTGCCGACGGGATTTTGCCCTTCGATAAGCTGCAGCAGGGTGGTGTATCGGTGGGTGATGAAAAATTGGTTAAAATTATTGCTGAGGAACATGAAGGTGGTTGTCCTCTGTTGAGTGAAAAAGAGGCGGTGGCTGATAGAAGCTGGGAGCTTATTGCTGAAGCCTATGAAAAAAATGGGTTTGTCGAAGCCAAGATATTTAAGAAGATAAAAGGTGGTTTTCTGGTCAGAATATTAAACTATTTGACCGCTTTTATGCCGCTTTCTCACCTGAGTCTCAGCCGCAAGAAAAACACCGATAAATATCTCGATAAAACTTTTAAAATGAAGGTGCTGGAGTTTGATCGAGCTGAAGAAAATGTTGTTGTTTCAAGACGTGAATATCTTGAAGAAAAGCGTGGAGAGGAACGGAAAAAGTTTTTTGAGAGTCTTGAACCGGGTCAGTGGATTAAGGGCAAGGTGAAAAATATTGTTAACTTTGGAGCTTTCATAAATCTTGGCCCGGTTGATGGGCTGTTGCATAAGAGTGATATAGCCTGGGGACCGGTTCGTGAGGTAAATGATTATGTTGAGTTGCATGAAGAAATAGAGGTAATGGTACTGGAGATAAACCAGGAGGATGACAAGGTATCGCTCGGATTGAAACAGAAATACCCTGATCCCTGGGAAAAGATCACCGACCGGTATGAAGCTGGGTTGACGACCACCGGTGAGATTGTTGATGTCTGGAGTGATGGGATTTTTGTTCGGTTGGAAAAAGATGTTGAGGGGAAGATTCCAGAGGAAGAACTGGCCTGGACTAAAACCTGGGAGCATCCGGAAGAACAGTTCTCCAGAGGCAGTAAAATCAAGGTTAAAATTTTGGAGATTGATGAAGCCCGGCGTCATGTGTTGCTCAGTCATAAGCAGACCCAAAAAAATCCCTGGAAGATTTTACAGAATAAATTTCCCCGGGGAACAGTCCTGGCTGCACCGGTTGTTGATATCACCTCGGATACCGTTAAGGTCCAGCTGTTAGAAAATGTTCGGGGGCGAATAAAAAAATCGAATATTGGCTGGAAACAGGACAATATAGATCTTTTCAAGCAGTTTAAGATTGGGCAGCAGGTACGCTGTAAGGTGTTGAGAATGGAACCGGATAGTCAGCGGGTCGAGTTGGGAATCAAACAGATGTTACCCAACCCCTGGGTTAAAAAAGCTCGTAAATATCCGGTTGGTTCAGCAGTTGAGGGAACCGTCACAACCGTTCTACAGTTTGGCGCTTTTGTTAAAATAGAGGATGAGTTGGAAGGGCTTGTTCATGTCAGTGAAATGGTCGAGGGCAAACGGGTAAATCCCTTTGAAATTGTTAGTGAAGGGGAGAAGGTTATGGTGCAGGTGATCGGACTTGATGAGAAGGAGAGGAAGATCGATCTCAGTATAAAAGAGTATAAGAAACACCAGGAGAAACAGCAGATGGAAGAGTATATGCAGGAAAAGGGGGCGGATTCCAGTAACGTAACGATCGGGGATCTCCTTGGTGATAAGTTACCAGATGCACTTAAGGGCTGATTTTTTTGGCAAAGTTTGAGGATGATTGGTCCGGTGAATATAGAGAACAGGTTGTTTTAATTGAAAAACAGCTGGGTCGTGAAATATGTGGTCGGCCACTAAAAACTGGCCGGCCCTGTAAAAATTGGCCGGTTGACGGGGGGCAGGGGCGCTGTCGTAAACATGCGTCGAGCAAACCAGTGGAATCAGGTAAATCCTCGGATCAGCCGGGGGTACCCGGGGTACAAGAGGTGAGTTCTGTGGAGCAAGTAGACGATCAGGCGGGCGGCCGGCATCTGTTTAAAATTTTGTTGTTGCTTACCCTGAGCGGATTTATTGCCGGTGCTGCTGCAGCCGTAGCCTGGTTTCAATACTATTCATTCCCAATCTCAACCGGCTCTGTTACTCAATCAATACAGGATGATTCTACAACCACTGCTCAGCCAGCAGATGATTCGGAGGCTGGTTTTCCCGAGGAGGTTGGGGGGCCTGATCTGAAAGATCCCGACTTTACCCGTATACAGCATTTTTTACGGGAGGGTCAGGCCAGTTTGATCCCGGTTTTTCTGGAAGCGATAGTTGCTGATGCAGAAGTTCCGGCTGACCGAGCTCGGGCCCTGTTTCAGCTGCATGTTTTTTATCATCACCAGGGAGATTATGAGGCGGCGCTGGAAACTATTGAGCAGTTGCGAGACCGTTATCCGGATGATTTTCACCTGCCGGAGGCATTGTTCAGCGGCTGGCGAATAAGTAAACAGGAGCTAAATGATTCTGAACAAGCAGACTATTATCGAACTGTTATTGAAGATGAATTTGGTGAGAGCAAATGGATGGAAGAGCTTCCCTGAAACTAATATATTTTTTCTTTATAGCCATATTTATAGTTGTTACCGGGAATACTGCAGTTAGAGCCGAACAGCATCCCGTAACTGAGGAACAGTTTATTGATGAGGCTGTTACCCGGGAACAGCCGACTGTTATTGATCCCGGGGATACCTGGACACAGTTTACCTTTGGTTATCAGGCCTATCATCGTGAGGGTGATCTGCAAATAGCCCGCCAGCGGTTGGAAAGGGCTCTGGCCGGGGATACTGGATTTGCCCGAGCTCGATACTGGTTGGGAAAGGTTCATTATGCCCTGGGTGAAAATAACCGGGCGGTTGAACTATGGGAACAGGGCCGGGAGATTTTTAGTGGTGAACGGCGCAGCTGGTTTGAACATCAGTTACGCAAACATCAGTTAAGATATGAGCCGTCTGAACCGGTCCGGGGAAACTGGAAATTAATCTATAGATTGCGTGGTGAACAACCGGGGGCTGGACAAAATTTAAATCCCACCGCTCTTGCCCCCCGCCCGTCAGGTGGTTTTTTCAGCAGCTCATATGGGCTGGGTAGAGTGTTGCTGTTTAGTGAGGAGGGCCGCCAACTGGAACGCTGGCGGAAGTTTGACCGTCCGATTGATCTGGACTATCATCCCGGGCTGGGATTATTGATTGCCGAACATCGGCTAAACAAACTTAAATTGATCGGTCTTGATGGTGAACTGAAGATTTTTGCAGATACTGAGTTGGAAGCTCCGGCCCGTGTTTTTTCAACGGAAAATGCAATCTATCTGTTTAATAGTTCGACCAACCGAATTGTTCGATTTTCTACTGGCGGTGACTATCTGGGGACTGTCTGGCAAGCCACTTTTATGGATAATATTACTGATGTGGCATTTGATTCTGAACAGAATTTCTGGTTGCTGAACCGGGGAGGAAACAGCCTCGAACTGGTTGCTGTTGATGGTTCTGAACTGGCCAGTTACGATCTGCATGGCTGGCCTGAAATTAATAACATATGGTGGCGCGAAGAAAATCTTTATGGAAATAGTGATGAGGGAATTATTCGAATTGATCTAGATGGCGAACATGATCTAATCAGAGCCCAGGGAGAGATTATTAGTGGGACAGGGGTCAGCGACCTGCTTTTTTCCGGTGATCGTTTGATTATTTCCCGCTATAATGAGCATCTGCTGGAAATTTACCGGCCTGAAGATATAACCAGGCCGGATATAATTGTTAATGACGAACGGGTTCATCTTGATGATTATCCGGTGATCAGGATGAATCTTCATCTTGCTGATCCTCTCCAGACAGGCCGGTTTGAATATCTTGTTGATAGAAATGTCGGTGTAACAGTTGAGGAGTTAAGAGCTCTGCCCAGTCTGCTGAGACCAACTCGAGAATATTTTTCGCCCAGTTGGATTTTAATTCTTGATGAGGGGTATATTGACGATGCGGGCTGGAGGGAGGTTAGACCGCAACTTAATCGGCTGGTTGAGCAGGCCCCACAGGATAGCAGGGGTAGCCTGTGGAGTGTTGATAATCATCCGACTCCGGCAATCCAACCATCTACTTATTCCCGGGAAAGTTTAAATTATCGGATGAACCAGCAACAACCCCAGAGGATCTTAGATCCGCTGTCGGATGAAACTTTTAAAGAGTTGTTGAATAATGCCATAGATCTGGGATTTGGCTGGCGGGGACCCACCGGAATAATTGTTGTATCCAGTCGGTTCAACGATTTACGCGGCGATTATGGCCGGATTGCCAGAAGGCTTCGTAATAACTCCATGCCTCTCTTTGTAGTTGATCCCGGGGTTGCAGAACCGTCTTCTGACAATCTCCTGTTGACTGTTGGTAAAGGAAAGTTTTTTAATGCTGCCACAATCGATACCGAAGAAATCTGGGAGAGTTATAACCGGCGGCTGTCCCGACATTACACCGCAGTTTTTCGTAGTCCTATAGATCGCATTGAGCCGGGTGCCTGGCGACGTTACCAATTGGAGTTTCATTACCTTGACTCGATTTTTAGATTTACCCACGGTTATCAGTTACCTTGAATTATCAGTCAGGTGATTCCTCCCGGTTTGAGCAGGCCAGGGAGCAGATGGTGGTTGAACAGCTACAGCGCCGGGGAATCTCTGATCATTCGGTTTTACAGGCTTTTCGGAAGGTTCCACGAGAAAAATTTGTGCCGGTTGAGCAGCGGGACCAAGCTTATGCTGACCGAGCCCTGGCGATTGCTGACGGACAGACAATTTCACAACCTTACATGGTTGGTTTGATGACGGAACTGTTAGCTGTTGACCAGGGAATGAAAATCCTTGAGATAGGGACGGGGTCCGGTTATCAGACGGCAATCCTGGCAGTCCTGGGAGCAGATCTTTATACAGTAGAAAATAGTCAGAAACTGGCCGGTCAAGCCAAAAAGCGTTTGACTGAGTTGGGTCTTATCGACAGGGTTAACTTTAAGCTGGCCGACGGCTCGGGAGGCTGGTCTGCGGTCGCTCCGTTTGACAGAATTATTGTTACCGCCGGGGCTCCACAAGTCCCGACTCCACTCAAGCAGCAGCTGAGGATAGGAGGCAAGCTGGTTATACCGGTGGGGGACCGTCGCTCACAGAAATTGATGGTGGTTACTAAACAGGGAGCCAATGATTTTAGTCAACAGGTGACTATTAACTGTCGTTTTGTGCCGTTAATTGGTGAATATGGCTGGCCTTCAGAATAGTGGTGAACCGCCGTAATGTTACAGAATAAACGGACTTTTAAAGAGTGGGTGGTTCTTTACATACAGGGTTTGTTTATGGGGATGGCCGATGTTATACCAGGTGTCAGTGGTGGAACCATGGCCCTGGTTATGGGAATTTATCGGGAGTTGATAGAAGCTCTCAGCAATCTAAATCTTTTCTGGATTAAAGAATTATTGATAAAACTGAAAAACCGGGAAAATCCGGGAGAATTAATAACCTTTACAGCTGACCGGGTAAGAAATTTAAAGATCCCATTTTTTATTATTCTGGGGGTAGGTATTCTGACTGCTATAAGTACTGCCGGGATGGTTCTGCCGGAATTAATGGATCAGCATCCCCGGTTGATTTCAGCATTGTTTTTCGGTTTGATTCTGGGCAGTTTACAGATTCCGGCCAGGGAGTTGAAACTCCGGAAGAGAGGAGATTATTTCACTGCCGCTCTGGTTGGTCTGGTATTTTTTGCTGTTGCTTTTGGGTTGACCGATCCCGGAAGGGGTATGAGATTTAGCCCCCGCATCTGGGTAACCGTGGAGTCAACCGGTGAAACTGTCGAACAGCTGCTACTGCGAACTCCGCTGTCCGGGTCCCCCCAGCAGGTGGCTGAATATCAGCAGAATTTACAGAAAATCCCTGAACTGGCCGAAACCAGCGATCTCTCTGAGCTCTATCTCGAGGCCGGCAACTCCCTCTATCTCCCCGTGTTGCCGAACTGGTATCTGTTTCTTTCCGGTTTTGTGGCGATAATTGCGATGATTTTACCGGGCATTAGCGGAGCTTATATATTATTAATCTTAGGTTCTTACCGGTTTGTTCTGGATCTCGTCAGGGTATTTAATCAGCAGCTTTTTAGCGGTCAATTTGCTGGTTCGGTTTTTTGGAGAATAGGTATATTTGTCGGCGGTATGGTCCTGGGTTTATTAATTTTTTCCCGTCTCTTGCGCTGGTTTCTTGACAGCTGGCAGCAGCTGACCATGGCCGCCCTGCTGGGATTAATGTTTGGTGGTTTGCGCGGACTGTGGCCCTTTAATTTTCTATCCGATCGGCCTGATACAACCACTGGTCTATACATTATAGGAATGATAGGGATAGGGATTATTTTTATTCAGCTGTTTGATTATATAGCAGGATTATCCCGGGATCGGGATGGCTGTTGAGCTCCGGGGAGTGGCAAACTGACTGGGATTTTGCAATAGATAGTTTCCGTCAAAAATTAATAGTCGAGGAGGGGCTGGCAGAAAACACGGTTAATTCCTACTGTTCGGATATTGATAATTTTAAACAGTTTACCGCTCAGACGGGGATTTTACCCCACCAGGTAGAGCAACAGCAGCTGGCCGAATATTTAAAACTCTGTCGCCGGGGGGAATATAGCTCAAGAACTATAAGCCGCCGTTTTTCAAGTTTGAATCGTTTTTTCAGTTTTTTAGAAAAAACCGGTAAAACTAAAAATCCGCTGTTGAAACTGGACCGTCCGCGATGCCGTGAGTTTTTTCCAGATTATCTGGATGAAGGTGAAGTCAAACAGCTGTTGGAAGCGATTGATTGTGAAACTGATCGGGGGATAAGAGATCGAGCCTTGCTGGAAATGATTTATGGTTGTGGTCTGCGGGCTTCCGAAGCTGCCGGCTTGCAGGCCACAGCAATAGACTGGGAAAGGGGTGAGCTGCGGGTCAGGGGTAAGGGAAACAAACAACGGCTGGTTCCAATCGGTCGGGAGGCGCTGGACTGGGCCGAGCGATATGCTTTAAATGTAAGACCGAGTTGGATCTCCTCGAGTGGGTCAAAATTTTTCTTCATAACTGAACGTGGGCTCAAGCTATCCCGCCAAAAAATCTGGTATATAGTCAAACAGACAGCTCTCCAGGCCGGGCTTACCGATGTATCTCCCCATACGTTACGTCATTCCTTTGCTACTCATATGTTGTCCCGGGGCGCCAACTTAAGAAGTTTACAGGATATGTTGGGCCATACTGATGTAAAAACTACCGCTGACATCTACATTCATCTTAGAGATGAAGTTAAAACTGCCCATGCAACCTTTCATCCCCGGGGCAGCTGACCCGATCAATCTGTTAGGACTTTTTACCAGAATTTGCTGGTTGTTTTTAGATTGACCCGCTTTTTGGGACTGACCGGCCAAGGTAACCCTTGAAAAAATCGTCTGGATGCCGGACAATAAGGTTAATTGGATATTAACTGTTGACAACTTATTCGGAGGTGACCGTCCGTGAATTTAGAGGCCTGGTTGAAAAAAAATAGTTATCATCATTCCCGTTACCAGGATATTGAGCGGTTGGTTGAACTCAAGCAAGAAAAATCTCAGAAGATCGCCCTCAGTCTGCCCACACTTAATGAAGAGGAAACGATTGCTAAAGAGATAATTTTGATCCAGACAGAGCTGATGATCAGACATCAGCTGATAGATGAGATTGCGGTGGTTGATAGTGGTTCTGAGGATCAAACCCGTGAAATTGCTCGAAAATATGGGGCTACGGTCTATGAGGCCAGTGATTATTTAAAAGAAGAGGGGGTATATCAGGGAAAAGGGGAGAATCTCTGGAAAAGTCTTTATCTGCTCGATGGAGATATTATTATCTATCTTGATGCTGACATTAAAAATATCGATCCTAAATTTGTTTATGGGCTGGTGGGTCCACTGCTGGAGCGGGATGAGATCAGCTATGTTAAAGGGTTTTATGAACGACCGTTAAAGTTTGGTCAGGAGATGCGTCGGGGGGGAGGAGGTCGTGTAACAGAGATTCTTGTGCGTCCTCTGTTCAACCTCTTTTTTCCACAACTGGCCGGGATGATTCAGCCCCTGTCTGGTGAATATGCCGGTCGACGTGAACTGCTGGAAAAACTTCCTTTTTTTATTGGTTACGGTGTAGAAACAGGTCTGTTAATTGATATTAGTGAGCAGTTTGGAATTGAAACAATAGCCCAGGTTGATCTGGACAGGCGGGTTCATGAGAACCAGGATCTGCATTCGCTGGGAAAGATGGCGTTTGGTATTTTGCAGACCTTTTTTAGTCGGGTTGATGCCTTTGATAAACTCCAGCTCAAACAGGAGCTTCAGGGAATATACAGTAGTATTTTGACGGCCGGCGATCAATACCGTATGCAGCAGGAAGAACTGACCGAGATTGAACGACCACCGATGATTGAGCTTGAACAATACTGTCAAAAACATGTAAGAGAGTAGTTATATCGGGTGGAGGTTATTCTGATACGGCATGGTCAAACCTTCTGGAATCAGCGTGGTTTGATCCAGGGTAATATAGATGTAGGACTTAATCAGCATGGGGAACAGCAGGCTCGGAATGTCGGCCGGACTCTTCCTCAAAATCAGGCTTATGATCTGGCTGTCAGCCCTCTGCGGCGTGCCTGGCAGACAGCTGAAATATTGCGGGAACTGATAACCGTGAAAAACTATTGGATAGAAGAACAATTAAGAGAGTTTGATCAGGGATACTGGAATGGTCTGCCCGGCGAGCGAGTGAAGGAGTCACTTGATTCCCAGCTTTATCGTGACTGGCAGGCTGATCCAATCGAACTTTCCCCACCCAACGGGGAAACCTTCAAACAGGTTGAACAGAGGGTCAGTCGGGCTCTGGAGCTTATTCTGGAGAAAACGGAGCATCCTCTGATTATTGTTGGTCATAAGGTGATAAACAGTGTTATAGCTGCGCTGGCTGGTTGCTGGCCGTTGGAACAGGTTCTGGATAGATTACCCGAGAATGCGGGACTGGTTCGGGTAGAGTTTTAATAAAGCAGGTGTAAATTATGGAGGAACAACCGCTCAAGAATATGACTGTTGGGCTGTTACATTATAGCTGTCCCCCGGTGATTGGTGGGACCGAGTTTATCCTGGAAGCACATGCCCGCTGGCTGCATAAATATGGAGCAGAAGTTCGTGTTGTGGTGGGTAAAGGGGAACAGTTCGCGCCGGAAATTCCGGTGCTTGAAGTTCCTGAATTTGCCTCTGATTACAGCCAGAAAAAACAGATCATGAAAGCTCTCTCAAAGGGTGATTTGAATAGTTTTGAAAGGCAAAAACAGCACTGTATAGAACGATTAACTGAGCTGTTTGACGGTTGCCATAAGGTGCTGGTCCACAATCTCTTTACCATGCCCTTCAATCTCCCGTTAACTGCAGCACTGGTAGAGCTGGCAGAAACAGCAGAGTTTGAAATTGTCCCCTGGACCCATGATATTGCCTGGTTAGATGAGAAGTATGATACACCGGATGAATATCCCTGGAATCTCCTCGGCCAACCGGCCGGCGTGGAAAATTACGTGGCAATATCAGGTCTTCGCAAACGGCAGCTGGCGGAGCTTTTTGGTGAACAGGTAAATATCACAGTAATTCATGATGGTATAGAGTTCGACGAGTTTCATGAACTGGATCCTGAGATTCAGAACATTTATCGAAAAAATCAGATGTATTATGATGATCTTCTGGCACTTTATCCAGCCCGCATTGTTCAACGTAAAAATTTTGAACTTGCACTGGAAATTATTTACCATCTGAAAAAATTAGGCTACACCCTGCATTTTATTATTACCGGCCCTCCTGATCCCCATAATCCTGAATCTTTGGAATATTTTGAGTCGCTTAAAAGTCTGAGAAATGATCTGGATCTGGAAGATGAGGTAATATTTTGTTATGACTTAAAAAGTCAAAAAACCGGCGAACCTTTAAAAATAAGTTATAACAGGATGCGGCAGTTTTACCGGCTCAGTGATCTGCTGCTCTTTACCAGCAAACAGGAGGGTTTCGGTTTGCCCCTGCTGGAGGCCGGTTTGAGTCGCACGTTGATCTGCTGTTCTGATATTGAGCCACTGCCCGAGGTTGGTGGCGAAGCCCCCTTTTATTTTAATCCCAATGAACACCCGTCGATAATTGCTTATCAGATACGTGAGGAAATTGAGTCGCAGGCTGCAACTTTATTGCAGCGTAGGGTGAGAAAAAATTTCACCTGGCCGGCGATTTTCGAACAGTATATAATTCCTTTTTTAACCGATTGAACAGTCCGAACAAAGCGGTCTGGTAGTTGAGTTTAGAAATCTTTCCAGGAGGGTTGATAGAATGAAAGCACTGTTATTAGCAGCCGGTTATGCGACAAGATTATATCCTCTGACTGAGGATACTCCTAAACCGTTACTGGAGGTCGGAGACCGACCGATAGTTGATTACATAGTTGAAAAATTGGAACAGCTCGGGATGGTTGATGAGGTGCTGGTCATTACTAACGATAAGTTTTATAAAAATTTTTCTGATTGGTCTGACAGTCATGATAGTCCCCTTAAGATCCGTGTAATCAATGACGGAACTACCCAGGATGGAACCAGGCTGGGGGCTATAGGTGATATAAAGTTTGCTGTGGACGCTGCCTCTGTAGAGGATGATCTGCTGGTGCTGGCGGGAGACAATCTGTTTGATTTTGATCTGGGGGAGATGGTGGCAGAGTTTGATAAAAAGGCTGAAAATATGATCGGGGTTCTGGAGTTTGAAGATGAAAGTAAACTGTCGAAATATGGAATCGTTGAGGTGGATCAAAATAACCGGCTGGTTGATTTTATGGAGAAACCGGAAAATCCACCAACTAATCTTGTAGCCATGGGGATCTATCTCTTTCCAGGCGACAATTTAGGACTTCTGGATGATTATTTAGAGTCCGGAGGGAATCCGGATGAACCGGGTTGGTATGTTACCTGGCTGGTAGAAAATCATCGGGTCTATGCCTATCCCTTTGAGGGCCTCTGGTTTGATATCGGGGATAAGGATTCGCTAAATAAAGCTGATCGATACTTACAGAGTAACAGCCTGTAGAGCTGACAACTCCACTTTTTTCATCTGGTCAACTCTCTTTTGAAAAACCTTTTAACCCCGGGGCTATGGCGTTGATCAGCCTTTCACTATATAATAATAGGCCGTTTAATTCTTATGAGTTTTTATAGGTAGATTAATTTATATTATTGGAGTGAGTTTTTATGAGTTCCATCAAAGCAGATATAGCAAATCCCGCTCTTGCTGATGAGGGTGAAAAAAATATTCTCTGGGCTGATCGTTCAATGGAAGTTCTCCAGGGAATCCGGGAGAGATTCAGTCAGGAAAAACCACTGGAGGGTGTGAAACTTTCTGCCTGCTTGCATGTTACCACCGAGACGGCAAATCTAATGAGAACCTTGAAAGCCGGTGGTGCCGATGTTGTGCTCTGTGCCTCCAATCCCCTTTCTACCAAGGATGATGTGGCTGCGGCGCTGGTTGAAAAATATGATATTCCTGTTTTTGCTATCCATGGTGAGGATCGAGATAGTTATTATTCACATATCGAAGCGGCAGTGGAACATGCTCCACAGATCACAATGGATGACGGAGCTGACCTGGTAAGCACTATTCTCAAGAGTTACCCGGAACTTGCAAGCCAGCTTATTGGTAGTACTGAGGAGACGACCACCGGGGTGATAAGGTTGCGTGCCATGGCCAACAATAATGTTTTACAGTTTCCTGTCATTGCAGTTAACGATGCCCGGACCAAACATATGTTTGACAATCGTTACGGTACAGGTCAGAGCACGATCGATGGGATTTTAAGGGCGACTAATATATTATTGGCCGGCCGTCAATTTGTTGTTGCCGGCTTCGGCTGGTGCAGCCAGGGAATTGCCATGCGAGCCCAGGGTATGGGGGCAAATGTAACTGTCTGTGAGGTTGACCCCTTAAGAGCATTAGAGGCCCACATGAGTGGTTTTGATGTGGTACCGATGGCCGAAGCGGCTAAAACAGGTGATGTTTTTGTCACTTCCACCGGTGATATATCGGTGATTAGAAAAGAACATTTTGAACAGATGAAAGATGGTGCAATAGTTGCTAATTCCGGCCATTTTAACGTAGAATTGGATCTGGAAGATCTTGCTGAAATGGCGGTTGAAAAGAACCAGATAAAACCGAATCTTGAGGAATACTGTCTGGCCGATGGTCGGTCGATATTTGTTCTGGCAGAAGGACGGCTGGTAAACCTTGCGGCGGCTGAAGGACATCCGGCCGAGGTTATGGATATGTCTTTTGCCAATCAGGCTCTTTCCGCAGAATATCTGGCTAAAGCTGCTGCCGATCTTGAGCATGATGTCTATCCGGTCCCCCGGGAGATAGATGAGAGAATTGCCAGATTACGGCTGCAGGCCAGTAATGTAGAGATTGATCGGTTAACTGCGAAACAGTTGGAATATCTTGAATCATGGCAGATGGGTACCTGATTGTATTTACCATTTGTTTCCTGAATAAGCCGGTACGGACAGTTTTACTGTTAATAGAAGATTAAGCTTCAAGGGTGATAATCGATGCGCTATGATACTGTAATAAAAAATGGTGATATTTTCACCGGATCTGAACAGTTCCGTGGCGACATTGGAATTTCTGGAGAAAAAATTATAACCCTTGGTCAGTCCTTACCACCCGGCGACAGATGCACAATTGATGCGGCCGGTCTGCAGGTTTTACCGGCTGCGGTAGATGTTCATGTTCATTATAATCTTGAGCTTCCTCTGCTGGGAA
>PWOD01000034.1 GCA_003557545.1 bacterium
AAAAAGCTGATGTGGCGGCAACAATAAAAAATTTATATTTTCCGGCTGATAAAGTCGAGCGGTAAGATCCTCACAGGATGGAAAACCATTCTGAAAAAGTCTGGCATTAACAAAAATATCGCTGACAAAATTCGAGATATCAATCCATGAAAGATTTTTTAAACCCGGCACAACACGACTGAAATCTGCTCGCCAGGCATGAGATGCTTCATGCAAAAGTACCAGGGCAAAATTAGCTATATTATCTAAATATTGATCATAAAAATCAGGTGATATTCTTATCTGGGTTGTTCCATCCTTAACAGGCTGAATAGCAGCTGTCTGCACTGTTTTATCCCAGCATATATGACTGACATTGGAAAACATTTGAAATATGTGACGACCGTAGACACTGGATAAAAACCGACAGTTTTTCAACCAATCAATCACTCGAGAAAAATCTTTGAACCGGGCGGTTTTCATTAAAAATTAGGTCGGCTAATGGCAAGTTGAATCTGCTTGATAGAGGGAAGCTTATCAACCACTACCGGGCGGGAAGAATGAGCCGGGTCATAAAGGCCATTTTTAACTTTCTGAAGCAGATAGGCAGCCAGCCGACTATCCGCTTTAAAATCTACCTGAGGCTTAGAATCGGGCTGAGATCTCTTCCAACTGCCCAGCAGCTCAGGCTTAACAAAAGAAAAAACAAACAGATCCCGTGTATCATGCAGATAGAACCGTTTACTTAACAGATCGGGCCAATCAGATGTCGGACAAACATCGACCTTTTTAAGTGGTTTTTTAACCAACTGTTCAAGCTGTTCAACCTCAGCCTCAACAATCTTATACGGACATAAAAATTTCACAGGTAGATTCCCGTAAAACAATTCTGGTCTATCCAGCTGTCGACCATTTTGTTCAAGGTTGTTAAGCAATCCCAGGGGAAGATTCTGAGGATCCTCGGTAACACCCTGGTCGTCACCCCGGCGCCATATATATTTTTCAACATATCTTCCCCGAAAACTCAGTCCAACCAGGTAATCAACAGTCTTAATGGTAAAATTAGAATTTTTTACCGGTAATTCACGGGGAGCGTAGTAAAAAGGACAGTATGGACGAAAAATCTGCTTCCCCCTGGAAAAACTATTCTGTTTGTCAGACTCATACCTTAAGCGATCAAACCAGACCCTGACCGGAGAAAAATAATAAATTGAATAAAGTGGAAAAAACAGACAATCTTCCTCCCCTATTCTGTATTCAATCATTTCCAGATGATCGTTTTGAGAGTATCTCTGGTTCTCATTAAAAGAAGGCCAGCAAATCAGGGGGAAAGCAGGATATGGTTCGGAGCGATTTTTAAAATCAGCATTCAAACTACTAACCAATCGATATTTTAATCGGGTTTTATCCGAACTTATTCCGCTGCTTTCCAGCAAATTCTGATAAAAAATATTATTACGCGGAACAGACAGCAAACGGTTACCGACAAACTCCAGTAAACTATCCACCTCAGAACCGATTACTAACCCGTTTATTTTGCGCTGACTGTTGCCAAGATCAGATGACCTATAACTAAACTCTGTGGGGAGTAATGGATTAAGTTCAGGCGGTTGACAATCCAGGACCTTTGTTTCAATAAATTGCTCAATGAACTGATTATACGAAGCGATATCAACTAATGAACCAGCAAGAATTTTTTCTAATGATAACTCTATTTGAGTCAATTCTAAAATTTTCAAATCACCAATTTTTTCAACAATTCGATAGGTTGAAAAATTCATAAAATAACCCCTCGAGAAATTTTTTCAGCTCATTAAATTTGGCACAATCTCAAACTGGTGGTTCTATTCAGTAAAAAAATTAACTTCTTATCGACTGATTCTTCGTTGCAATTCCAGTATCAATTCAGGGACATCCTCCATAGCAGTTGTATCCAGACGATAGGAATTTTCAGCATCTTTTTCAATAAACCACCAGCCCAACAACAGGGCAGCAACAGATTCAGCTGCGGTTGAAGATGACCAAAAACTCTTTAAGGCACGGGATGATTTAAAAGCCACATCGAACTCTTCCAACACCAGGCGACCACAACTAATAATACGGTTTAAACTGCTGGTTTCTATCTCTATCCCCTGTTGATTAATCATATATCCTTTCAATAACCTGGCGAGAGATGACAGGACCGGCAGGGCGGCCCGGGGGGTGTCATATTCCAACGCTCTATTTAACAGCTCCTGACCAGTGATCTTATTAGTTTGAACGACCAACTCATCACCCAGAGCCGCGGCAAAAGCATCACAATGAGCAATTTCATAAATATGATAAGGTAGTTGAAGACCGATCGCCTGATGTGGCAAACTATTGAACAAAAGCTTTTTAAATAGCTCTGACATTTGTCTGCTCGATTCTGGACAGCGGACAGCTATTCCAACCAGCAGATTACGCCGTAACATTCCCAACCTGCGACCATCCAGATGTTTCAATTCATCAGCATTTGTTTCAACCGACTCAAGAATAGCAGTCAGATACCGATCAACCTTTTTTCCATACTGATCAATCACCCCGGGCAAACGACAGCCTATACTGTTTAAGGCTGGTAACAAACCTGACGGTTCTTGATTGACTATGGATGGTTTGAAAAATTCTCTTCCCAGTGGAGCATCATCAGAACCAACTGCACCGATAACTTCGCAACGGTCCCGGGGCGACATATCAGCCATCGTAGGCATTTCCAGAATAAAGGCGAAACGCCCGGCCAGCGCAGAGTCAAGCGGTATAGCTCCCTGGTAATCACGCGGCGGATTCATCGCAGCAAAAATATATTTTAACTGATCTAATTTTTCACCCATTATTCTACGGGACCGAATAACTTCGAGCCATTTACTCTGAGTCTGTGGAGTAGCTCGAGAAATTTCATCAACCAGAATAAACTGTTTATTCCATAGAGATATCGTGGTCGGAACATAATCCAGCTCCCCCCGGGACAGTGCATCCGGATTAGGAAATCCAATAATATCTTCAAATAAAGCCTTGGAAGCATCATAGGAGTGAAATTTTAACTGCAAAGACTGCGCCAGAACAGCAGCTAACGCAGTCTTTGCGGTTCCATGTTTGCCCACAATCAACAGGGGATC
Organism: bacterium; assembly: GCA_003557545.1. GTDB lineage: Bacteria > T1Sed10-126 > T1Sed10-126 > T1Sed10-126 > T1Sed10-126 > PWOD01. The sequence continues at coordinate 3,114 of PWOD01000034.1, forward strand.
ACCGGTGATCAAACTACAAATAATCGGCAGTTCCAGGGAACTTAAGCCAACCAGACCCAGCTTCCCGAGAAATCCCCGACCAGGATTTTGACAACTATTATCTATCTTTTCATCTGGCAACCTTGCAGCTATTTCCGGGTCGGTCTGAGCAATAACAGCTTTTGTCATTGTCATTTTGATCAACCTCTCATCCAACATTTAATTACTAACTCCCGCTACCCGGCTGAACTACAGCTAATTGATAATTTACACCCAAAAAGTTCGGTTCAACTGGTTACCAAGCTAATTTTCTAGATAATTAAATTATTTACAAGCAAGTTTTCTCAAACTATATGTAGTTTTAGCTTAAAACCTTGCTGAAAAAGCTTTATAGGGAGGACCGAGATTAAGATCACTTAAATGATGGTACAGTTCGGTTTCCAGTCGACCTGCCACCAGAAGTTCAAGCGGCGAGGAATCCGAACAGATGGCAGCCCCAATTTTAAGCATCTCAATCAACCGTCCTGGATCAGGAGATTGCTGCAAAATTTCATCAAGATCATGGAGATATTCCCAATGGCTGAGACGAGGCAACGCACGAGCATTTTCCCAGCGGCTGACAGTAGCGGGAGTAACACCAACAATCTGTGCAAAAGTAGCCTGGTCTGCTTCAAGGTCTCCACGCATTTTTTTGACAAACCAGGCCCGGTATTCCTGTTCGTCCAGTTTTTCCATGGACTTACCTTTCTCTTCCCCCGATAACACAGTAGTATCGAGATATTGTCGCCTGACCTGACGGTTAAACAGGACGACACGGCAAAGCCAGAAAAATTAAAATAATAAAAGAATTAAATTTTTAGGATGGAAAATACGATGTGAACCCCTTCACATTAAACCATCCCACTTCCCTCGATTAATAACTCAATAAATATATCAGTTTCGAATAAGTTTATCAAGGGGGTTAAAAAATTTTAAGGCCACTTACTAGCCTGACTGACGGTTGAAATATCATGTTTGCCGAGCCCTCATAAAATCATCTAACCTATTTTTGAATTGACCTTCAACTGCAAAATCAGCAGGACAGTCTGCTCTTAGCAGCTAATTTCCCAGTTATATGTTTTTTTCTGAAAGAATTTCAGATATAATCATGAAAAATTTTGAAAGGTGATAAAAAATGATTCAAACAAAAAAATCTTTCCCCCCTTATCTGATTGTGGCGGCCGGAACACTTATCATGCTGGTGCTGGGTGTTGCATATGTTTGGGGAGTATATGTTGAACCGCTAAGAGCTGAATTTGGCTGGAGTTCTACCCAGGCTTCACTACCCTTTTCCATCTTTTTGCTTGTCTATACAATCGGCATGATCTTTGGTGGACGGCTCCAGGATAAATACGGTCCCCGTCCTATCTGTTTACTGGGAGCAATTATCTTCAGTCTTGGATATCTATTGAGTGGATTTGCCACAGGACTTTTATTCTTCTGCTTAAGCTATGGTGTTCTTGGAGGTTTGGGCACCGGTTTTGCCTATGTCACACCGGTTACTACGGTCGTCAAATGGTTCCCGGAACGCAAAGGACTTATGAGCGGAATTGTTATTTTTGGTTTTGGTGCCGGTTCCTTCATCCTCTCTCCTCTGGCGAATTTTTTAACAGAGGCATACAGCTGGCAGACTGCTTTTTTTGGCCTGGGAGTCAGCTTTTTAATCATTACCTCACTCGCCTCACTGGCAATGGTTCTACCGGACCAAAAAACTCTCCAGATAAATGAAAAAACTAAAACCCACAAAACTGTTATGGAACTAACTCCCCTCGAAACTTTGAAAACCTCGACCTTCTGGCTGGCATGGACCGCCTGGTTTCTGGCCCTGGGGGTCGGCCTGGGCACCATGGGTCATGTTGTATATTATGCTGAAATTACCGGTGTGGAGGCAATGGCCGCCGCCTTTATTCTCAGTATAATTGCAATTTTCAATGGAATAGGTCGAGTTGGCATGGGAGCAATTTCAGA
>PWOD01000112.1 GCA_003557545.1 bacterium
ACAACTCTATGTCCCAGAAACCATTGGAAACAGTACCGAACTCATCGGCCCCCACCAGTCCACCTGTTCGCTGGTCGCCACTAACTTCTCCCAGCGAATAAGAATTGATCACCGTACTGCCAAAATTAAACCCAACCAGTCCACCCACCCGGTTCTGCCCACTAACCGCCACCCTGGAAAAACTATTCCTTATCGAAGAACCAACCTGGTTTTCTCCGGCTACTCCACCGATTCTTTCCTGCCCTGACACCAACCCCGATACCGCTATTTTCTCTAATAAACCATTATTGGAACCAGCAAGCCCACCCACATATAACTTACCACTAATCTCGACTGATTCTACTGTTAAACTTTCCACCCGGCCATTACGTCCCACCCTGCCAAACAGGCCCACATGATCAGCTTCAGGGCGGTTAATATTCAAACCTTTTACACTGTTATTTACACCATAAAAACTTCCCACAAACTCCTCTCTGTCATTTCCCAGAGGTTTCCAACCCTGTCCCTCGTTTGCCGACTCAGCAGCCAGCTTATCATAACCGGCCACGCCGGAATCAAGTTGTTCCACCAGCTTAAACTCTTTATCAAGAAAACAGCGGACACTGTTTAAATGCTCCCAGGTAGAGATCTCATAGGGTGCTGCCTCTGTCCCAAGACCGCCGGCAAAATTCGGTATAAAATCAGCTGTGACCAGAGCATCATCAGACAGAATAAGCTGCTTAACCAGCTGGCTTCCGGTTAACTCACCCTGCCAGCTTCCAAACCTGTAACAGGGACTGTCAGCCACGGCCTGGACCGGCACTGTATCACCGGCCGGAACAACTACCGGCTGCGAGTAACTATCACCATAAACCAACACCGTACCGGGATTATTTATATCAACCTTCAAAATTCTCGTATCCAGTTGAACAAAACTGGCTGTGACTGTTTTATCACTGTCAACAAACAGCCCCGCCGAAACTGCATCACTATTCAAATCACCACTCCAACTTTCAAAACCCCAATATTCTATTCCAACTTCCTGGTACGGTACAGCCTCCAGACCGATTGTCTCACCAGCCTGTAAAACTCGTGGTTCAATATAGGTTTCTCCCTCAACAAGCACCTCCCCCTGGCCCTCTTTTTCAACTGACAGAATATAAGTATCACGGGAGAAATTCGCAATCAGGTAATGATCAGCTTCCACCAGCAACTGGGTCACTGAAGCAGTTCCCTGGAGATCTTCAGCCCAATAATCAAAGCTCCAGAACCGCTCGGCTGCTGCCTTCAGATCAACCGTTTGACCACCTTCAACAACTACCGGTTGAAGATAAGTTTCACCGTCCACCAGGACAGTTCCGGCCCCCTCTATGTCAACTGTTAATAGATGTGTGTCCCGACGGAAATTAGCCCTGACTGTCCTGTCACCGTCAACCAGCAGCCGAACTTCTGTATCAGTCCCTGTAACTGCCTGCTCCCACTCTACAAAATGATAATGGTCTGCCGGTTGGGCCCTTAGTTCTACTGTTTCACCACCATAAATTTCAACCGGTTCAACATAAGTTTCCCCAAAAACTATCACCTCACCTGCTCCCTCTATATCAACAGTCAGAAGATGTGTGTCCCGGGCAAAAACCGCTTCCACTACTCGATCCCCGCCGATGAACAGTTCTTCAACGGTATCTCCCGATAATAGATCGCCGGTCCATTCAGAAAAATGATAATAGTCCGCCGCTACTGCTTCCAACTCAACTGTTTCACCGGCATAAACAGTCACTGGAACAATATAGCTCTCCCCCTCAACCCGGGCCGACCCCTGCCCGCTGATCTCTACAGTCAGTGTATATCTGTCCTGGGTAAACTCTGCCCGGACACTCTTATCTCCATCAATAAACAGTTGATCAACCGTCTCGCTTCCCTGGAGATCACCACTATAGTTATCAAAACTCCAGAAATCATCGGCTACAGCTTCCAGACTGACTGTCTCACCCGCCGGTAAAACAACCGGAGCAGTATATTCAACTCCACCAACCTGTACCTCTCCTGAACCGTCGATTTCCACTGTTAATAGATAGGTATCCTGTTTAAAAACTGCCGTGACTGCTTTGTTGCCATCAGCAAACAGCTCCGCTTCTGGATCACTCCCCTGCAGATCACCACTCCAACCGCTGAAATGGAAATATTCTTCAGCTGAAGCCATCAACTCCACCGTTTCTCCCGCCAGCAAAACAACCGGCTGTTCATAAAGTAAACCATCAACATAAACTTCCCCCTCCCGTTCAATCTCAACCTCCAGACTATATCTGTCCTGATCAAATATTGCCGTCACCTCACGTGCCCCATCAACTACCAGCTCGACTGATAATTGCTGTCCGCTCAGATCCCCTGACCAGCCGGTAAAATGATAATATTCGCCAGCCTCAACCTCCAGTAAAACTGTCTCCCCAATCGCCACATCAACCGGTTCAACATAGGTTTCACCGTCAACCCAAACAACACCTTCCCCCTCTATATTCACAATAACCGGCTGGGTTTTATGTTTAAACAGCGCCGTCACTTCCCGGTCATAGTCGACCGCCAGTTCAACTACTGTCTCCCCCCCGGTTAAATCTCCTGTCCAACGACCAAATAGATAATCAGCCCCCGGCAGCGCGATCAGTTCAACCGTTTCCCCGGCTGCCAGTTCTAACGGCTCGTTGTATATATTCCCATCAACCAACACATCCCCCACACCTTCAATATTAACTGTTAAACTCAGCTCCGATTCAGCTATTCTCCAGGCCGGGTCCATCGAGGTAAGATAAGGATAACCATCATTTTTCTCCTGAGCAGCACCACCAATCTCCCAACCTGCCGTTTCAAAGGTCTCACGCTCTTTTAATTCAGCACTATTCTTTCCTGTTCCACCATCGCTGGTCGACTGTTGTGAACTGTCAACATCCCAGAAACTGGCTGACACCGAACCACCAGAATTTAGCCCAATCAGTCCACCGGCGTCATTATCAGCCAGTACCCGGCCAGTTGCAAAACTGGTTTCAACCTCTCCCCCAAAATTAAATCCTACCAGACCACCCACCCGGTCTCCCGCCTCTATCTCTACCCGGGCATAACTATTGGCTATCAAACCATCTAACTGATTTTGTACGACCAATCCACCACTCCTGTTTCCAGCCTCAATCTGCCCGGTTGCCCAGCTAGTACCTATCTGCCCGGCATTTCTACCGGCTATTGCGCCACTATAATCGGCTCCCACAATTTCCACTTTATTTACCCCTAAATCTTTAACTTCGGCCCCCGAACCAAGATAGCCAAATAACCCGGTATACGCCTCAGCCGGACGATTAATCTGTAATCCCTCCAGGATTTTTCCGTTCCCATCAAACAGACCCTGAAACTCCTGTTGGTCATCCCCCACTGCCTCCCAACCCGCCCCTTGGTTGGCCGATGAACTCGCCACCTGGTCATATCCATCACTATTAGAATCAAGCGATTCAACCAGCTGAAAACTCTCCTCCATGAAACAGCGGACGCTATCCAGATGCCACCAGTTTTCAATTAGATAGGGATCAGCCGAACTGCCGGTTCCAGCAGCAAAATCTGGAACAAAGAGCGCCGTAAGGTAGCTATCCTCATAAACAGTTGAATGAACAATCAGCTGGCTGCCCGACACTGCGCCATCCCATTCTTCAAACCTGTAACAGCGGGAGCTTTCCACAGCAGTCAACTCTATCTCTTCCCCTTCCGGCACTACCAGCGGTTCAACATATGTTTCACCATAGACCAGAACTGTTCCAACTCCCTCAGACACAATAGTTAACAGACGGGTATCATGCCGGGAAAATATTGCTTCAATAGTTTTATCCCCGGTCAAACTTATTATAGTCCCCTCGTTTGTCCCACTGTGATCACCCCGCCATTCAATAAACTCCCAGTACTGCTGCCCCACCTCCTGCAGAGGTATGGCCTGCAGCTCTAATGTATCACCGATTATCGCCGGGACCGGCTCAAGATAACTATCACCGTTCACCAGCACCTCTCCGGAACCCCCCTGTTCTATTGTTAACAGCCCCGTATCATGGGGGAAAAATTCTGCCAGCAGCTGTTTGTCACCATCGATTAACAGTTGATCTGGCGATTCATCACCACTGTGATCCATACCCCAACCAGAAAAGTACCAGAACTGACCGGCCACCGCTTCCAGCTCCACTGTATCTCCAGCCGGAATATCGACCGGTTGAAGATAACTGTCTCCATCTATCTTAACTCCACCGGATCCCTCAACAACCACCGTCAAGCTATAGGAATCACGGGCAAAATCAGCCTGGATCTGAAGGTCACCATCAACCGTCAACTGTTTTTCTACCTGGGAACCGGTTAAATCCCCCGACCAACCAACCAGATACCAGAACTGCTCGGCTTCCGCCTCAAGCGTCACCTGCTGACCACCGGTTACTTCCACAGGCTCATTGTAGACTGCACCGTCCACCTGGACCTGGCCGCTACCCGCAATCTCAACCTTTAAAATAAAATCATTGGAAAAACTTGCCGTAACCTGTTTTTCCTGATCGATAAACAGCAGCTGACTGGCGGTCTCACCGGTTAAATCTCCCGACCAGCTGTCAAAAATCCAGTACTGATCGGCCACCGCCTCAAGCTCAATCGTCTCCCCCGCATCAACCATCATCGGACCACTGTAAGTTTCTCCATTAACTACCACCTCACCTCCACCTTCGATCTCAACTGTTAATTCCAGCTCATTCACCGGTATCGCCCAGATAGCCGCCGACTCTACCAGGTAGGGATAACCGTCATTTTTATCGACTCCGGCTCCTTCAATCTCCCAGCCGGAATTTTCATAGGTGCTAATATCCTGAAGTTCAGAAGTTGTTTTATAGCTGCCCCCGGCGCTCTGACTTAACCCGGAGGTCTCTATATTCCAGAAGCTGTTGCTGGTTGATCCCGATAAACTGTTCCCTATTAACCCCCCGACATTACGACCTCCTGTTACTTCACCCAGCGAGTACGAGTTGCTCACCGAACCGTTCCAGTTCCTCCCCACTAACCCTCCATGATAATCCGTCCAGGTACCGGTCCCTCCACTGACATCACCCAGCGCATAA
>PWOD01000082.1 GCA_003557545.1 bacterium
AAAAATATCTTAAACAGCTTGAAATTCCTAACAATCAACGCTGGATTGACTGTTATTTAGAACTCCGAAATCTCCCCGGGAGGGTGGCAAGAAAACTCCACCGAGGAACTCTTTCCATACAGTTGTTTTACCAGCTACATGAACTGGCAGAACCGGTTTTTCAAATCATTATTAGAGAGCTGGAAGCCGACAGACTGCATTTAACTGTCCAGCAGGCCCGACGGCTGGCGGAAGCATTTCGCCGGATAACTCCGGATCAGATTGATCAAGCCGAGCTTTCTGGGTTGTTAAACTGTAAAAAATCTCCCAAAAAACAGGGGGATAATTTGCTTAAAATTCTGGAACAGCGAGCTTTCCCCGAAACCATGGCATATTATGAACAATTCCGGAAACTTTTACAACAACTTGAAATAAACAGCAAAATTTCTATCATGCCACCAAAAAATTTCGAAGGTAATAATCTACAATTTAATTTTCAAGCAGATTCTGCAGAAGAGCTTGAAGAACTAACAGAATCTCTGAAAGAGTGTACTACTTTATTTGACTTTTTTACCGAACTTTCCAGATGAACAGTCTCCTGCCTGGGAAGCTGCTGATCGACTCGACAACTCGCGACTATCCGGGGATTTCTCAGGTAATAAATAAAGCCAGGGAATTAGAGATAAAGGTCGAGCTGATAAACAACCATTCTCCATACAACACAGCCAACTTAACTCCGGGCACCGTTTTTCTGGAAACAAAAAAACGCTCTTATCTTAAAAACTGGTCACATCCTGCAGCCCTGCCCGATAGCCCGGAGATCTGTCTGACCCCAATTCAAGGCTGTCTATTTAATTGTCGCTACTGTTATCTTCAGGATTACCTGGAGAACTCCCGGTTTGTTGCCGCCACGATCAACTACCAGTTATTGACAGCTGAGCTTGAAACAGCAATTGCCCGGGGCGGAAACAACTTTAGTCTCGGTGAGCTGAGCGACGGCCTCCTGCTGGAACCATTAATCAACTATCTACCTGAGCTCTGGCCATCGTTCTACAATAACCCCGGGGCAAGCCTGGAGATTCGAACTAAAACTGACACAGTCGAGTCAGTTATTAACAACATTAAACCCTTAAATAACCTGATCTTTTCATGGACACTAACACCAGCTGAAACCGCACCAGCTATTGAGCTGGGAGCTCCTCCGGTGGCCGGCCGAATAGAGGCCCTCAAGCAACTGCAGAGCAAAGGATTCAGAACTGCCATTCGATTTGATCCGATAATTTTAACAACAGATTGGGCTGAAAATTATTACACTTTTATCAACAGATTGAAAAATACCATCCAGTTTGATCGTTTGAGTTTTGTCAAACTCGGGACTTTTCGTTTTCCCCGGGGTCTGGATAAAGAAATTATTCGCCGGTTTCCCGGGACAGATTTTATCCGGGATGAATTCATCCTGTCTCCGGATGGCAAATACCGTTATCCCAGGGGTCGGCGAACCGGAGCTTATAATTATCTGATCGACCTTTTAAAGGATTCGACCCGGAGAATAGAGCTTTCAATGGAACCAGATTACATCTGGAAGGCGGTTGGATTATAACCAGTTGGAAATAGATTTTTAGATCAATCACCAGCCCACTTCCCGAAAAATTAGTGAGGCTGAAAAATCTTTGTGCATAATGTAAACTTAAGTTAGGGAAGGGTTCAGATTAAAATCCTGTTGAGATCAACGTTAGGAGAGCAATTTAACATGCAATTAGCTCATAGCCAGCAGAATTATTTTGAGGACGCAACCACCCTCTGTGAAAAGTCCCGATCAACTTTAATCGCCGACAATGAAATTACTCAATTGCTTTTTTCTGGAGTGACTGATTAGGATGTGGAATAAACGCTGGGCTATTGCTCAGCTTGATTCAGCTGTAGAGCTGGAAAACAACCTGAATAAATCGCTGGCCTTTATCAAACGAGCCGCAGCTAACAACTGCAGCTTGATTGCTTTTCCGGAGTTTTTCTTACAAAGAGCAGAGGCAGAAACCCTCCGGAAAACTCCTGCCATAGATTATCAAACTGCCCTGGAAAGTTTACAAAAAATGGCGGCGGATATTGATCTTCACATTCTTGTCGGTTCAGTTCCATATCCAACCGATCAAGCGCAACAAACTTTTTATAACAGAACGATAGTTTTCAATAATCACGGGTTTAAAACTGCGACCTATGATAAAATTCATCTGTTTTCGGCGCGGTTTAAAAATCAGCCGGAGATCTCCGAAAAAGAGATGTTTACCAATGGGTCTAAGATAACGGTGGAAAATATCGACGGTATCAGCTGTGGTCTGGCGATCTGCTATGATCTACGGTTCCCCGAACTATTTCGTAAACAGTCAGAAGGGGGAGCCGAGCTGTTCTTTCTCCCGGCTAATTTCACTCAAATCTCCGGTTGCTATCACTGGAAACCTCTTTTACAGGCCCGTGCCATAGAAAATCAAGCTTATATCGTGGCCCCCGCACAGACCGGCCATAATCGAGAAACCGGTGTTGTCAGTTATGGCCACAGCATGGTGGTAAATCCCTGGGGTGAGATTGTTTGCGAGGCTGGAACTGAAGAACAACTTTTGATTTTTCAACTCTCAGAAGAGGTGCTTAACAGGGCCCGCCAGACGATCTGCAGTTTAAAAGACAGGAGGATCTACTGAGTATGAAAGAACTCTACCAGGACTATTTTGGTTTCGACAATAAGCCGTTTAACGTCACGCCTGATCCGGATTTTCTCAACTACAGCGAACAACATAAAGAGGCCCTTGCTCATATCCTCTACGGTGTAACCGAAAGAAAAGGTTTTGTTCTCTTAACCGGTCGGGTCGGGTCGGGGAAAACAACCATCTGCCGGGCCTTTTTACGGGAATTGGACGATCAAATAAAAACAGCTCTTATATTAAACTCAACAATGAATTTCCAGGAACTTCTGGCAACTATAGCTGATGAGTTTGGTCTAAAATTACCCCCCGAAACAACTAAAAAACAGTATATTGATCAGCTTAATGAATTTGTTCTGGAACAGTATCGACAGAGAAATAATCTCTGTGTAATTATCGATGAAGCTCAAAATCTTTCCCCTGAGGTGCTAGAAAATTTACGTCTCCTATCCAATCTGGAGACCGACAAAGAAAAGCTAATTCAAACCGTTCTGGTTGGCCAACCAGAACTTAACAGCCTTCTCAACGAACAGGGACTAAGACAGTTAAAACAACGAATTGCTGTGCGCTGTCACCTGTCCAACCTTAGCCGTGAAGAGACCAGAGAATATGTACTCCACCGCCTCAAACAGGCGAATCCACAAAAACCTATTAAGGTTAATAAGAATATTTTTAAACAACTTTACAAAATTACCAGGGGTAATCCACGAACTATCAATCTACTCTGTGACCGTGTTTTAATGGCCGCCTATGTAGATGAATCTCGAACCCTGAACATTGATCATCTACTCAGAGCAGGGGAGGACCTGCTTGACGAAAAAAAGCTTGAAGATGCCGACTCCGGCAGTTCATTAACTGTTCGAAGATTAGAAAAGTTTACCAGCCGTGATAGTTTTACCAATAAGATTTTTCATGCTATCCGCCGGGGCTGGGTGGCGGCACTGATTCTGGCAATCGTAATCTTTGGTTTCAATCTGCTACTCCAGAGCGACCCGAGCGATTTAACAAATCTATTTATTAATAATTCTAATGTCGGAGATGAACCGTCACTAACTGAACTGGATGAAACCAGTTCAGTTACCCCGGTTGAAGAAGATCAGGGTTTAACCGCTGTTGAACAGAAGCTGGCCAACCCCTGGGGTGTCGAGCACGCAAGAACAATCGATCTTTCTATGGAACAATCAAAACTTCACGGGATAGCACGACTGGCAAGCCTTAGATATGGTCAATTAACCGGTCAGAAAGAACCCCTGAAATTAACCCTGTTAGAGTTTGATGAAAAGCTCACTCTCCGGGAAATTTTTACTGATTATTTGCCGGCCGACACGCTCTATCTGGAAAATATTAGTTTTAAAAAAGCCAGCCAAAAAACTCTACCTGGATTATTATTATGGGAAGATGACCTGGGACAAAGATATCTATTATCGGTCCCCGAAGAAGAAAAAATCTGGGATCCGCTTAGTGGCTGGATCTCACCAACTTCCGATAAGTTCGAATCAGAGATGCTGCTGATCACCAATCTGAACTTTAATCCCAATCAGATCTATCGTGAGGGCCAGACAGTGGAGGCGATCAGCCATCTTCAAATATTATTAAACGCAGCGGGAGATTATCAACTACCCGGGATTAACTCCTTCGGTCCGTTAACTCGAAACGCGGTAATAGATTTTCAAAACAGCGAGGGTATTGAAGTGGACGGCCGGGTTGGCCCCCGCACAGTTTTAAAATTAGTTGAGGTTGCAGGAGCCGGGCAGATTACCTGGGACGAATTAGAAATCAGAAATTTTTTCGAAAGGTTTGGTGAGCCTGATAGTGTCACTGATTAAACAGGCGCTCGATAGAGCCGAAGCAGAACGCCGTAAACAGTCAGAAAATTCCCAGGATAGTCCAACCATCTCAACCGACCAAACAGCCGGCAAACAGCAAGAATTATCCCTGACGAACCTTTTCTGGATTATAATAATTCTAATTCTGGCAGCAGTTGTCGGTGCATTGATAGTATTATTGCTGATAATTTTCTTGTAACGGTTATTTTACATAATATAACTTATCGGAAGTTATATGTTTAAACCTTTATATCTGCCCCAAAACGACCAGAGCCCTCATCCTATCCTATCAGTTTACAGGTTGGGTAGATAATTTAACGGATCAACCGGTTCACCATTTACTCTTATTTCAAAATGCAGATGCGGACCAGTAGCATGTCCGGTACTGCCGATCAGCCCTACTGGTTGGGCCTGTTCGACGGTCTGACCCTGTCTGACCAGTTGATCCGACAGATGAGCATAAAGTGTTTTGTACCGCCGCGAATGAACAACAGTCACCACATTACCGTAACCAGGTATATATCCAACAAAATTCACCCTTCCTTCTCTGGAAGCATAAGCTATCTCTCCATAGCCCCCGGCAATATCGATTCCGGCAT
>PWOD01000076.1 GCA_003557545.1 bacterium
CGACGTCGTAACGTGCTTTTTTTAGTTCGAGCCATAATTTTTCCTCCTTTGCAGATTATTCATAATACAAAACAAACAACTTTCCATTTTATCAACCTGCTCCAGATAAAACCAACAACCGCCCAATCAACCATCTAAGCAGTTAAATGGCCAACCGATAGTTTTCAACCTTATACCTATCTGAAAGACTGACCATCTGGAGAGTTTGACCGGATAAACCGGTCATTTGCAACTTTACGGCAACATCTTTTTCAGACGTTTAACATCACAGTTTTTAACAGTTTTATCCCCGCGCAACTGCCGTTTTGACTTCGAAGACATCTTCGATAGCAAGTGGCTTTTACGCGCTCTGTGATGTTTCAGTTTACCCGTTGCTGTAACCTTAAACCGCTTGGCCACAGCTTTTCTGGTCTTCATTTTAGCCATTTTAAAAAACCTCCACTTTATTATCAATCATACTAAAACACAGTTTAGACTCTTCCCACCAGATTATATTTTTAATGGAAGAAAAAATTGGTTCTACGTGGGTTCCACGATCATAATCATCGTGTGGCCTTCCATCTTTGGCTGTTTGGTTACCTTGCATTCACCTGCAAGTTCATCACGTATCTGCTCGAGAACCTCGCGACCAAGCTCCGGTTTTGTTATCTGACGCCCTCGGAAAAAAACCTGGAACTTCACCTTGTTGTTATTTTCCAGAAATCTCCGCGCATCATTTATTTTGAAATCCAGATCATGCTCAGCAATCTGAGGTTTTAACCGAAGCTGTTTCAGCTTCATCGTATCCTGGGCCTGACGGGCCTTCTGCCGTGCTTTCTGCTGTTCATACTTATATTTGCCATAATCCATCATTTTAACAACAGGGGGCTTGGCATTAGGCGCAACCTCAACCAGATCTTTGCCACGCTCACGGGCCTCACTCAGGGCTTTTTCTAGTGGAACCACACCTATCTGTTCACTACCCTCAGTTACTAACCTAACCTCTTTTTCTTTGATTGCTTCATTAACTCGAACTCTTTCTTCCCGTTTACCTATATTAACAGCACCTCCAGAATAAATTTAATCAGATTACTAAATTTCACACAAACTCTCCCCCGGCAAACTGCATTACTTGACAGTTTGACCATTATGGAAGAGATAATAATAGCTTATTTTTGTAAAAAAACTAATAGTTTCCCTCTCTGACCAGGCCAAATAACGGTTTTTTTAGCTTTAAACCGGTTTAATTGGAGCCCGATCTGCAATTATCTGTGAAATTTTTTCAACTGCTATCTCTAATTCTAAACTGTTACTGCTGGTTTCTCCATAAGTTCGCAGTTCAATTTTACCAGACTCTTCCTCGTCACTACCAACAATCACAGCATAAGGGATCTTCTGCGTAATTGCCAGCCGCAAACGTTTGCCCAGACTATCCGTGGCCGGTTCAATCCGGCTGTTAATCCCGGCTTCAGCAAATTTATCCGCCACTTTCTGCGCGTATTCCTGATTGGCAGAATCTATCGGTAAAATCCAGATCGGTGTCGGGGCAAGCCAGGGGGGAAAGGCGCCACCATAATGTTCGACCAGACAACCAAAAAATCGTTCCAGGGAACCAAAGAGTGCCCGGTGAATCATAATCGGTCTTTTTTCTTCACCATCATTATCAACATAAGCCACATCAAACCGCTCAGGTATGTTGAAATCAACCTGAATAGTACTACACTGCCACTCGCGATCCAGCGAATCACGGATCTTAAGATCTATCTTAGGACCGTAATAAACACCTTCACCAGGATCGATCTTATAATCAAGTCCCGCCGTTTCAAGCGCTTTTTTGAGCGATTCTGTTGCCAGCTCCCAGCGGTCCTCAGTTCCTACATAATCATCTGGTCGGGTACTGACAAATATTTCATAATCGTTAAATCCAAAGGTCGCCAGCATTTCAGTTGTGAACTCCAACAGGGAGATAAGCTCACCTTCCAACTGCTCGGGCTGACAAAAAATATGAGCATCATCCTGGGTAAAACCACGCACACGAAGAAGTCCATGCAGCACTCCTGATTTTTCATACCGGTAAACAGTTCCCAGCTCAGCATAGCGCAGGGGCAAATCCCGATAACTTCGAGTTTGAGAGTTAAAAATCTTCATATGGAACGGACAGTTCATCGGCTTTACCCGGTAATTTGTATCATCCAGTTCCATTCGCGGAAACATATTTTCCTCATAATGATCCAGATGACCACTGATTTTCCATAACTCCTCCTGGGCCAGATGGGGTGTCATAACCGTCCTGTATCCCTCTGCCCTGTGACGCCTTCTCCAGTGGTCTTCAATCGTCTGGCGAATTTCAGCACCTCGGGGATGCCAGATTATCAAGCCCGGCCCCACAGAGTCATCAACCTGAAACAAATCAAGCTCCTGGCCGAGCTTTCGATGATCACGCTTTTTAGCCTCCGCAAGCCGCTCTTCATAAAGGTCTAACTCCTCTTCTGTTTTAAAAGCAATCCCATAAACCCGCTGGAGCATGGGACCATTCTCATCCCCGCGCCAGTATGCTCCGGCCAGTTTGGTTAGTTTCACAACCCCCAGCTGACCGGTTGATAGCAGATGCGGACCACTACATAGATCCTCAAAATCAGCCTGTCTATAAAACGTGGGTTCACCCTCAATATCATCTAATAATTCCAATTTGTAACTGGCGGAGTTTTCTTTGAACTTAGCAGTCGCTTCGGCCTTTGAACAACTATAACGCTCAATCGATATGTCGCGCTGAATTATCTGCTTAATAATAGCTTCCAGTCTCTCCAGTTCCGATTCTGATAATGTCCGGGGTAGCTCAAAATCATAATAAAAACCTTCGCCGGTGGCAGGTCCTATGGCCAGCTTTAAATCCCCATCCATATAATATTTCATCGCGTGAGCCAGAACATGAGAGGCGGTATGCCAGTAAACATGCTTTCCTGCCTCATCCTCATAATCAACAAACTCTATCTCCTCACCACCGACAGGACAATCACGCAGATCGACCAGTTCTCCATCGACCAGCACACCACAACTCTCTTCAATACCGGCTTTTTCAGCCAATTCAATAAAAGTTTCTCCGGCTTTAAAAGGAAGTTCACAACTTTTTTCGGAAAGTTTCAACTTTACTATCTCACCCATATTAACTCACATTCCTAACAATGACCCCGCTCGGGGAAAATTTAAACTAAACCAACCCCCAAAGAATACCAAATATCCCCCCCCCGGTAAAGCTCAAAACGGGGTCAGACACTACGTTTTACGATTTCAAAACAGGGTCAGACACTACGTTTTACGATTTTCCCGACTGAATCCACAGATCCCATTCCATCCTGATCTTTTTAAGTTGTTCTATCGTTTTCCTTATCATTCTTGATACTGTGGCAGTTGATACTCCTAATTTTAATGAAATTTCTGTTGTTGACTTATGTCCATAACGACGTGCTGCATAAGCTAAACCTGCACGAACGTCGACAAGTTTTCGTTTTTTTGTGGGTTTCAGAACGAGCTCAACCTCATAGCCGTATAACTGTCTAACTCCCTGCAATAATTTACTCCAGGAAACGGGACTTTCCTCCCGTTGACCACTTCTTACCTTTTTCTTCCGAATCTGCATATATTTTTCCACATATTGATCGGAGGCAATAAAATGCTGTTGACGCTGGCAACGAACGGGAAGTTTTTCCGGGCTCTCCATTTTGTTCATCTGCTCTGCTAGTTTACAAACCGACTGCTCCACTGGAAGATTCATTATTTTTAATGCTTCACGCCAATCAATCCAGTCATATTCATCACTCAAGCCGGCATACAACCCAGCTGTTGACCCTGGATCCTCTACTGCCGTCTGATAAATTCCAGCCTTAACTCCCTGATTTTGAACATAATGCCAGACCATCTGAAAGTAGCTGTCAACCTCGACAATCGAACTAAAATATCTGCCATCATAAGCTGTTCCAGTTCGTCCATATCTCTTGTTATACCAGATCGTATAGCGAGCTTTTACTGTCTGAAAAAAACGGGACATTTCAATCCCCACGCGACGGACCAGAGCATGCCAGTGGTCATCCATGAAGCCAAAAGCATAAATTTTTAAATCATGAGACTGGCGGGTTTCACGGATTATCTCCAGAAATTTTTGACGTTTCTCAGGTGTGTCAAATAAGGGCAGACCATCAACACCACGAATAACAACATGATGATATGTATTAACAAAGTCGGGACGTAACGAACGTACCATATCAATTCCCCGCTTACCAGTTCTGAATAATCAGTTAGAAACGTAAAACGTAGTGTCTGACCCCTATATAAAACGTAAAACGTAGTGTCTGACCCTCAGATGGAATAGGCGCGGGCGGTTTCGAACCGCCGGCCTCTACCGTGTCAAGGTAGCGCTCTGCCCCTGAGCTACGCGCCTGATGAGCTACATATTATAAGGTTTTTTTTCCAGGTAAACAAGGGGGTGAATCAATTAAATCTGATTTTTGGATAACTGCCTCGACCGGCGGTTCCAATAAGCCGCTGTTTAACTGACGGTTTTGACGATATAATTTATTCAACCAAATCTACTTGAGGAGCGAACAACTATGAGTTCAAGGAAAATTGTAATTGTTGGCTATGGAAATCTTGGACAGGGTGTCCATGCTGCAATAGAAAAAAATCGAGATATGGAGCTAAGCGGGATAATTTCCCGGGACCCCGACCGTGTCCGCCAGACCCTGGCCGCGCGGCAGTTAACGGTTAAGACGGTGTTGGATGCCAACCAGAAGATCGACTTTAGCGAACAGCTGCCGGCAGAGGTGGCAATACTCTGTGGTGGTTCAAAGAGCGACCTGACCGAACAGGGGCCAAAATTTGCCCGCCATTATAACGTAGTCGACAGTTTTGATACTCACGACCGGATCCCCGATTATTTCCAACAGATGGATAAAGTGGGCAAACGGCAAAAAAAACTAGCCTTGATTTCAGCCGGATGGGATCCGGGGATTTTTTCTGTGGAGCGGGTTCAGGCCGCCGCCTTTTTTCCCGAGTCAGAGATTTACAGTTTCTGGGGTCCGGGGGTCAGCCAGGGTCATTCTGACGCTGTCAGACAGATTCCAGGAGTACAGGACGCCCGACAATACACTATTCCCCTGGAGGCTGCCCTGACGGCGATTCGCCAGGGGAAAAACCCGGACTTTGAGCCGGGTGAAAAACATTTTCGAAAAGTTTATGTGGTCGCCGATGAGAAGGCCAACCGGGAGGAGATCAGCCGACAGATAAAAACCATGCCGGATTATTTTGAACCCTATCAAACAGAAGTGATCTTCATCACACAGAAAGAGCTGGAGGAAGAGCACCATGAAATGTCGCACGGCGGGACAGTATTATGCACAGGGAAAACAGGTGCGGCAAAAATAAACACAGAGTACAGTTGTAACTGGGGCAGCAATCCAGGGGCAACCGGTTCAATACTGGTGGCTTATGCGCGGGCGGTCCACCGGCTGGCCCGGCGGGGTGAAACAGGGGCCCGAACTGTCCTGGACATATGTGCGGCAGATATCAGCCCGTTATCACGCCGGGAGCTGCGCGAGAGCTTTGTTTAATTTAAGAGATTATCACTGTTAAATAAACAGTTGTTAATAACGGTAAAATTGACAGGTAGAACTGGTTTGATATGATTTTCCGTGGATAAAATTTTTACTGATTAAATCATCTCAGGAGGAAACTAATATGAGTATTTCATTTGAAGAGTTTCAAAAACTCAAAATCAAGGTAGGAACTGTGGTTGATTGTAAACCCCATCCTAATGCTAAAAACCTGCTACTACTGCAGACCGATATCGGTGACGAAGAACCGATACAGCTGGTGGCCGGACTGCGAAACGATTATTCGTCAGAGCAGTTAATTGAGAGCCAGATAGTAGTGATAACCAATCTGGAGCCGGCGAAGATCAGGGGAGAAAAAAGTGAGGGTATGCTGCTGGCAGCAGATGCCGAGGACTGCATTTCTTTGCTTGAGCCGGACAGAAAAGTAGCACCAGGCACATCTGTCAGGTAAAATAAGCAGCGGCAACTTTTTGGGTCAAATCAGAAATAAATTAGAGAGCACGAGGAATAATATTTTCAGGAGGTAATTAAGAATGTCACAAATTGAACAGATTACAGCAAGAGAAGTACTGGATTCCCGGGGCAATCCGACGGTTGAAGTCGAAGTAGAAACGGTCAGTGGTTTTACGGGCAGAGCGCTGGTTCCATCGGGAGCCTCAACGGGCGAACGGGAAGCTATCGAACTACGTGACGGTGACAATGATCGTTACAACGGCAAAGGAGTTTTAACTGCCGTAGATAATGTAAACAATATAATTCAACCGGCTCTACTCGGTATAGAGGTAACAGCCCAGAGAGAAATCGACCGCATCATGCTGGAGCTGGATGGAACGGATAATAAGTCAAATCTCGGTGCCAATGCCCTGCTGGGTGTTTCAATGGCGGTTACCCGGGCCGGTGCGGAGGCCTCCTATCTACCGTTATACCGCTATATTGGCGGAGTTGGTGCCCGACGGCTACCGGCTCCCTTCATGAATATTCTCAACGGTGGCGAACATGCTGATAACAACGTAGATATCCAGGAGTTCATGATCGTCCCCGGTGGAGCGGACAGTTTTGCCGAAGCCCTCAGACAGGGCGCCGAAGTATTCCACAGTCTAAAATCGGTCTTAAACAAGCGGGGATATTCTACAACAGTTGGAGACGAGGGAGGATTTGCTCCTGATCTCCAATCTAACCGTGAGGCCCTGGAACTGATTATAGAAGCGATTGAAAAGGCCGGCTATCTACCGGGCGAAGATATCGCCCTGGCACTGGATGTGGCATCCTCAGAGATTTATGAGGATGGAAACTATATTTTTGCCGGTGAGGGAAAAAGTCTGAGCACAGCTGAACTGATTGAGCTTTATGGAGAATGGATCGATAAATTTCCAATCGTTTCGATTGAAGACGGCTGTGATGAAAATGACCGGGCGGGTTGGAAACAGCTAACCGCGGAGCTGGGTGAAAAGGTCCAGCTGGTAGGTGATGATAACTTTGTTACCAACCCCCGCCTGTTGAAAAAAGGTATTGAGGAGAGTATTGCCAACTCGGTACTGGTTAAGGTCAATCAGATCGGAACTGTATCAGAAACTATTGAAACGGTAAATTTAGCCACTGAAGCAGCCTATACTGCAATGATTTCGCACCGTTCCGGTGAGACTGAGGACACCACCATAGCCGATCTTGCAGTGGGACTAAATACCGGGCAGATAAAGACCGGTTCGGCCAGCAGAAGCGATCGTATTGCTAAATACAACCAGCTTTTAAGAATCGAGGAAGAACTTGCTGATTCGGGAGAATATGCTGGTTTTTCAACACTCAAACAACGGTAAGCTATTGTTAGTAAATCTTGTTAATTTTTATGGGGTGAAACAGGACAGATGATAGGCAAAAAGATTCGTATGGAACGTTTAATAAACCGCCAGTCGGGAAACACCGTGATTGTTCCAATGGACCATGGTGTAACGATCGGACCGGTTCCAGGTTTAGAGAATATGGCAGAAGCGATTGACCGGGTGGTCAGTGGTGGTGCAACAGCGGTTTTAATGCACAAAGGTATGGTTGTCCACGGCCACCGGGGCGGCGGAAAGGATGTCGGACTTATCATCCACATGTCGGCCAGCACAGCTCTGTCGCTAAAACCGAACAATAAAATTCAGAGTTGTTCTGTCGAAGAGGCTCTACGGCTGGGTGCCGACGCCGTTTCGATCCATATCAACCTGGGAGCTGAAAACGAAGACCTGATGTTAAAAAAGTTCGGCGAAATCGGTAACAGCTGCCAGGAATGGGGAATTCCCCTGATAGCAATGATGTATACTCGGGGGCCCCGGATAGAGAATGAATATGCTCCCGAAGTAGTCGCTCATGCCGCCCGGGTCGGCGCGGAGCTGGGAGCAGATATCGTAAAATGTAATTACACTGGGGATCCCGAAAGTTTTTCCCGAGTGATAGAAGGTTGTCCGGTGCCGGTAGTAATTGCCGGTGGAGAAAAGATGGAAGATGAGATCAGCATTTTACAGATGGTCAGTGAAGCCCACGAGGCCGGTGGACGAGGAGTTTCTATTGGCCGAAATGTTTTTCAGGCTCGCAAGCCGGACAGAATGGTCCGGGCGATCTCTTCAATAGTACATGAAAACCGCACGCCCGAAGAAGCGGAGGAGATCCTTCATGAGTAAAGAAAAGATTATCTGGGTTAAGGTAGACAGTTATGACAGACAGTTTATTACAGGCTGCCTGGAAGCTGGAGTTGATGGAATCTATTCAACCGAACCAATAGGTAAAAAAATCGAGCAACTGGGTGTTGTTGATACTATAACCCCGGACGGCAAGATAGTTCCCGGTGAAGATGTAGTCACTGTAACGATACAGAGTAAAGAGGATGAAGAAAAAGCGCTGGTGGAAGCCGGCCACCGTTATGTTGTGGTAGAGACTGCTGACTGGATGATCATTCCGCTGGAAAATTTGATCGCCCGGACCAACAACCTGGTTGCCCTGGTCAACTCAGCCGAGGATGGCCGAACAGCCCTGGAGACTCTGGAAAAAGGGGTTGACGGTGTTTTGCTGGAGACTGACGAGTTACAGGAGGTTCAAAAAACTGTAAAGCTTGTAAAACAACCTCCGATCAATTACCCGCTGCATCCAGCAACGATCAAGACAATTGAGAAGTTGGGATTAGGAGACAGAGTTTGTGTTGACACATGCACAATGATGAAACCAGGCGAGGGAATGCTGGTCGGAGATTCCAGCGCCGGAATGTTCCTCGTATCAGCCGAGGTCAAAGAGGCTGAATATGTGGCTTCCCGACCGTTCCGAGTAAATGCCGGTGGAGTCCATGCTTATATTCAGGTGCCGGGAGATAGAACCCGTTATCTGGCCGAACTGGAAGCAGGTGATGAGGTAACAGTGATCAATCACCAGGGAGAGGGTAAGAGCTCAATAGTCGGACGGGCCAAACTGGAAAGCAGACCTCTAATGAAGGTGACAGCCACGGTCGAGACGGAGAGCGGGGCCAAAGAGTTCTCCCTGGTTTTACAGAATGCTGAAACGATCAACCTGGTCAGTCCGGAGGGTGAACCGGTATCGATTGTCGAGCTGAGCCCGGGCGACAAAGTACTGAGCTATTATGAAGAGGCCGGACGGCATTTTGGAATCAAGGTAGAAGAGACAATATCGGAAAAATAGGCTGGATTAATTAGTCGCCTGCAAACAGCGATAACAGTCGCGGGCGATCATCAGCTCCTCATTGGTCGGAATAACAAACAGTGCAGTCGAACTATCCGGTGTACTGAATCGACCTTCAGTAACAACAAGTTCGGTATTCAATGAACAATCAGGAATAATTCCAAGCTGATCAAGGTTTTCTATGGCCCGGCGCCGTACTTCGTATGAATTTGAGCCAATTCCACCGCTAAATACTATGGCGTCGGCACCATTCAACAGACCATAGTAGGCACAGATATATTTTTTCAACCGCTGACAGAAGACATCCAGAGCAAGTTCGGCTCGCTCATCACCCTGCCCCATCAGCTTAAGCAGGGTCCGCATATCGTTAGTTTTTCCGGAAAGACCCAGCAGACCACTCTGTTGATTTAAAACACAGTCAATTTCTTCCCGTGAAAAATTTTCCAGCGACATGATATAGGTAACAACCGCCGGATCGATATCACCGGATCGAGTTCCCATAACCAGACCTTCCAGCGGAGTGAACCCCATAGAAGTATCGATTACTGTTTTCCCATCAAAAGCTGCCAGGCTAGCTC
The DNA here is from genome assembly GCA_003557545.1 of bacterium. Classification (GTDB taxonomy): domain Bacteria; phylum T1Sed10-126; class T1Sed10-126; order T1Sed10-126; family T1Sed10-126; genus PWOD01. The sequence continues at coordinate 9,827 of PWOD01000076.1, forward strand.
CATTCCCAAGATGACAGGTAACAACTTTAATATCAGAGGTGGACTTATCCATCAGTTGAGCACAGCGCATCCTAAGATACCGATGGCTGAGACCATGAAAGCCGTACCGACGAATTCCATGTTGCTCATAATAATGCCAGGGGATAGCATACATATAGGATTTAACCGGAAGAGTCTGATGAACACCAGTATCAAATGCAGCTATCTGGGGAAGCTCGGGGAAATGCTCCCGGGCGGCCCTGATCCCCTCAAGATTATGGGGGTTATGGAGCGGAGCAAATTGAATACACTCCTCTATCTGATCTTCCACTTCCTGATCAATAACTAGCGACTCACTCAACAGCTCTCCACCATGAACGACCCGATGACCGATACCACTCAGTTCATCCATTTTGATAGCTTTATCGGTGGCAGTTTCAAATAGCTGCATAGCTTTTTCCAGAGCTTCATGATGATTTTTAATCTCTATCTGTTCACTGCGCTGGATCCCATCGGTTTTCAGATGTAGTTTTGAGTATGACTGGCCAATCTGTTCAACTTCCCCGGAAGCGACAATTTTGTCAGTATTATTTTCAATCTGCTCCCAGGATGTTTCAACCAGTTTAAATTTAAGAGATGAACTACCACAATTAATCACTAAAAAAAGCATTAACAACCTCCTGAAAAATAACGATGTTCGATCGTCCGCATAAATACTGAGCTTTTTACAATAAGAGACAAAAATTTTTTATCATCCGGCCGGCCAGATTAAATGACACTGGCAGCAGATTACCTACCGACGAATCTTTTATTTAAATAAATTTGAGGTAAAATCTATAGTCAGCTACAAAAGCCCATTAATTTTGCCATATAAAGAGCTATAACGCAAACCCGACCAGCGCTATTCGGGTGGGTTTCTTACTAATAACTTTTATAACTGCATAGAACAGAGTGCAGGGTTTAAAGAAAGGATTTTAAAATGTCAGGAGAAACCCCCAAAAAACTGTTTGTCGGGCTCGGTACCAATATGGGTAATCGACGGAAAAACCTGGCCCGCGCCAGGCAAAAACTCAAGTTGGACTGCAAACGAATACTCGCCTCTTCAACAATGGAAACAGAACCGGTGGGAATCAACTCCAGCAAAAAGTTTTTAAACCAGGTTGTATTAATGGAAAACCATCGATTCGAAACGGCAGTTTCAGCCCTTAAGCGGCTGCTATCAGTGGAAGTTATGATGGGACGTGACAGGGCCAAAAACAAACCGGATCGAATTATCGATCTTGATCTACTTTATTTTGGAGAGGTTATACGGAAAGGTCATCCTACCGTTCCTCATCCCCGGCTTCACCAGCGGCGGTTTGTGCTTGAACCACTGACTGAAATAGCCCCCTCATTTATTCATCCAATTAAAAAAAAATCACAGCAGGAACTGCTCAAATTACTGCTGGAGAAAAGTTAAAGAGGCCCCACCAGTGGTTAGCCAACAGATTAAACCAGTACTACTGTTGCAATCAATAAAAACTAATCTAAACTAATAAATGATCGGAAACAGGTCGCGCGTGAGATAAAGCTGCGTCAACCAGATAAAACAGCTCAATTTTCTGAAGTTAGCTGTCGACTTTAATCACTGGTATTGATAAAATCAAAATTAAACTACAGTTGAACTGGCTAAAAGCTGATTAAAAGTTAGCGGAGGCGATTGAAATGACTGACGGATTGTATCTTGACGAAGTTGTTGAACAAACAGGTATTTCCCAGAGAAATATAAAGTACTGGTGCAACAAATACCAGATACCGGTAGAGAAAGATGGGCGCAGCAACCTCTATTCCTCAACAGCAATCAATGCACTCAAACTGGTAAAATTACTCTCAAATTCAAAACTTTTCAACCATCATTTCATACGACTACAGGTACAGCGAGCAGTTGGTGATCGAATGGAAGATCTAGAGTTTAGAACAGAGTATGAGCAGGTCAGAATCGAGGGAAAAGAACTACTTGGCCGGTTTCCTCAGTTGACCGGCACCAGGGAACTTCTACCTGCACTTGAGAATGAGCTTACCAGCCCGCCAATAATTCAGAGTAAAACTGTTAAAAAAACGGAGAAACTTGATGACGTTTTACTGTAAAAAAACTCCAATCGGTTTTTTTCATTCGGGAGTTGGCGGACTAACGGTATTACGTGCTTTTCTCACCGAAATGGGTAGTTTTCCCTTCCATTATCTGGCCGACAGTGCCCACTGTCCCTATGGTGACCGGCCGCTGGAGGAAGTTAAAAGATTTGCTCTTGAGGCGACCGATTACCTGATAGAGCAGGGCTGTAAAACAGTGATTATGGCCTGTAACATAAGCTCCAGCATAGCGCTTGAAGAAGCAGAAAAAAACTATCCTGATGTCGCTGTTCTGGGCTTAATAAACAGCTTCCTGGGTGAAACTGTAAAACAGCTCAGTACAACCGGAAGGGTCGGCGTGCTGGCCACAACCGGCACGGTTAACAGCCAGCGCTACCCGGAAGTTTTGTCCCGTTATGGACTGGAAGTTTATCAGCAACCCTGCCCCCCGCTGGTTCCACTGGTCGAGGCTGAACTGACAACTGGTCCAGAGGTGGAAAAGGTGCTAAAGGAATTATTGGAAAATCTCCTGAAAGAGGGCCCCGATACGATTATTTTAGGCTGCACTCATTACCCGTTTCTGTCGAGCTCATTAAAAAAAGTTTTACCGGCCGGAATAAAACTATTAGACCCGGGCCAAATACTGGCCAAAAAACTGGCCGGGACGGTCAAAAGCAACGGTAAAAAAGCAGATTTCAGGATCAGCTCAACAGCCACCAATCCTACCCTCCAGAAACTATTAAACCAGCTTCCCGGCATGAAAAATTCAACAGTAACTCTGGCAGAGACCAAACCAATACAGATCAATTGAACTCACCTTGCAGCTTTCGAGGGATTACAGCCGTGAGATAGTCAGCCAGCTTTTTTGAAAAATAAAACCCCGAACTAAAACAACCATCAAAACTGTCAGAAAAATTAAACTTTCACCGAAAAGATGTCGAAACTATAAATCAATAAGAAAATAGTATGGTTATTTTAAGGCTAAATCCCCTGACAGCTGGAGTGGTTATAATGGCAGTTGATCCAATTCACCAGGCCCCATCACAGATACAACCTAACAAAGACAAACCCGGAGCAGAGGTTGATTCAAAGCAATCAATCAAAGATTTAGGGGGGCTTATTTCATCTAAAAAGCAGGCAGGGCAGGGATTAGCAAAACATTATGGCAGCAGTGTACAACTGGAGATTTCACAAAATGTCAGCATGGGGGTCAATAAAAATGCGGCGCAGATGCTGGTCGAAACCGAAGTCCGAACCTCACTGGCTGCTAAAATTTCAAACAGCCAACTGCCTGCCCAACGCCCTTCCTTAACTCCGGAAGATAAAAATCTTACACCGGAAAAAATAGCCGATAGATTGGTTGATTATGCTTTAAACCTACTGGAGGATAGCAACCCCGGCGGAGAGATAAGCAGAGCGGAAGTCGACCAGCTGCGGGAAGCAGCCGGACAGGGGTTTGAAACTGCCAGCAAAATACTGGGGGAAACCCCTTCCAATGAGTTGAAATCACTCGTTGGTGATATTCGAACAATATTTTTGGAGCGGCTGGAAGAGTTGACCGATCAATCAGTTGAACGGGCCGCGGAAAATCCAGCCGGTGCCGGGGGAGAACTTTTCGAACAGATCGCCATGGAAAATTCCCGGGCGCTGGAGGAAACCGAAGGTGGGATCGACCTATCGGGGTGGGCGGACAGGGAATAGAGTTAATCTAACGCAATAGAGCTATTTCAAAAAACTAAATGAATTAAGAGAGAGCTGATTTTCCTGCAGTTCACGGGCAATCTTTCCCCGTATCCTGGACAATGCATTATCGACCGATTTTTCGGTACAATCCAACTTTTCAGCAATAACCTTATAAGTTTCACCGGCCAGATACCCTTCCAGAACATCTCTTTCAAACTCAGAAAGGGTTTCACGGGCAATTTTTTGCAAAGCTGCCAGAGACTCCTGAGCCAGCAGTTCAGTCTCGGGATCCGGTTCTCGGGCGGGTGGCCGATATCTTGCCTGCTCCAGTGAATCAGACTGATTCAGCAGCTGATGTTTTTCGCGCAGTTGTTTTTTAACATGATCGCCCAGCTGACGCCGGATACAGAGCGCGGCATAGGCTACAAAGGGTACACCGTGGCTGGTTTCATAACTATCATGGGCCCGTGTAAGTGCAATTCTAGCCTCCTGCAGCAGATCCTCACGGTTTCCCGCCGGAAGATAATAATCTGAAGCAATTTTATACATCAGACCCTCATATTGTTTAATAAGTTTATTGTATCGTTTTTCCTGGTGAAGATCAGACTGATAACTTTTAATCACTTGCTTACCTCCCGGTTTTTTGAAAAAAGCTGATAAAATAACCTGTATGCCAGCAACAGGTCAGAAGGGATTCCCCACCCTGTTTATTATAATTCGATTGGCTAAACAGTACATTTATAAGCCATTTAGTGAAGATAATCAAGTTTTATTTTTGATTGAAGAACTACATCTATCCCGGATAAAGATCTATCAGCGGTTCAAAATTACCCGGCGACAGGAGCTCCCCCGTTAAATTTAAACTGTTATGAAGAAAAACTCTAAGATTTTTAACAGAGCCCAACCAATTAGAAAAACAGTTCTGGGTAAGAGCTAATTGGAAAAAAGTCAAAAACTGATTGATTTATAGCAAAAACAACCTTATAGTAATAATCAGCTAAGTAAAAAGTGCCGCCTAATATAAAGGAGCTCTATAGATAGCAGGTGGCGAGAAAGATAATAGCCCGAAAATTTACCGATGGAGTTGATAAGATTGAAAAAGTCCAGTTTCCTGATAATGCTAATTATTGTAGCTCTCACAATAACCGGTTGTGCTCGATTTGAAAGCCCGGCTGAAACTGATTATCCCTTTGAAGATTCACCCTTCATCACTCGAACCATACGGGCTGAAGAGGCCCGGGAAGCCGAAGAAGAGGCAGAGGATGAAGTTATTGAAAGAGCTGTTGAAGAAGAAACAGCAGTTGTTGATGATGCTGATGAAATAATGGAAGCAGCAGATAAAATTACCGCTGTGGAGGCTGAAATCAAAGGGGAAAATGTTGTTTTAACGATCCAGGAAAGTATTCTATTTGAAACTCTCAGTGCCGAAGTAAAACGAACAGCCCATCCTGTTCTGGACGAAATTGCCAAGCTAATTCAGGAGTTTCCTGACCGGATGGCGCTGGTTGCCGGCCATGCTGATGATCGGCCAACACGAACCGAGCAGTTTCCGTCCAACTGGGACCTCTCAGCCCAGCGGGCAGTAAATGTTGTTAAATATATAAGACATCTTCCCGAGCTTGATCGGTCCCGATTGATTGCTGCCGGTTTCAGTAGATTTCATCCGGTAGCACCGAATGACACTCCCGAAAATCGTCGATTAAACCGGAGAGTCGAGATTATTTTACTCCCTCCGTGGGGAGATACTAAAGAGATTAGCTTACCAGAAAAACTTTAGTAAATTAGTTCGAGTAAAAGGACTAAACAGTTCAACAGGAGAAAGTTAATCGGCAGATAAAATCATACTAACAGAGCTGCAATATTTTTTTCTGACCCTTTGACATCTAACAGGTACTCAGCTATAATCTTATCAGGTTGGTCGGTTTGCGGGTGTAGCTCAGGGGTAGAGCGTCTCGTTGCCAACGAGAAGGCCGTGGGTTCAAATCCCATCACCCGCTCTTAGCTTTTGATAATCCTGCAATATTTTTCTCTCCTTTAGATAAAATGGAGGCGTAGCCAAGTCCGGTCAGGCGAAGGCCTGCAAAGCCTTTATACGTCGGTTCAAATCCGACCGCCTCCTCTTTTTACAGAGCAGCCCAAAAGTTTTATCAGCAAAGTTCACAGCGAACCCACATCCTCAGAATAGCTCGATTTAATCCTTTAAAATCAACCCTATCAGGAACAACAGTTCATCAGCCGAAAGCTATATGTAGCTGTATATTTTACCGCTGAATGATATACTTTTTTCCAATTATTAAATAAAATGCTAATTGTCTTATAACTGAACTAATGCAAATTGAGCTAAACCATTCTTTCTACCCAGGGTGATTTAAATGGCGGCAGCAAAACCGGTCAAAAAAGCTATCTTACTGGCGGCTCTAATAGTCTTAGTGGCAGTTTTTTTATTTCCACTAATTGAACAATCTGGTGTAACGGATAATAGAGTTCCCAGGGGATTGACTGAGCTATCGATCCTTCACACAAACGATATTCACGGCCAGGTGATCCCTGGAACTGTTGACTGGTCCAGCAGTTACGCCAACCAGCAAGCGGGGGGCATGGGAGCCCTGGGACGATTTCTCAAAGAGGAAAGAAAAGCAGCTCATCGGACCGGACGAGAAGTGCTGTATATCGATGCCGGAGACTGGTTCTCTGGAACCCCGGAATCGGATCTATTGAATGGCAAACCGATGATTGAAGGTTTCAACGCAGTAAAGCTGGATTATAGTACGATCGGCAACCACGAGTTTAATATCGACCTGAGCAGTTTAAAAAAACGGCTGGAAGAGTTGAAGGCTACGGTGATCAGTTCAAATCTCCGCTATGGCGATGAAGATACAGCCTTCCCCGGCACCAAAACTTCAAAAATTGCCGACCACGGAGGAATTAAGATCGGTTTTTTTGGGCTGGTCGAATTAAGTTACATAGCTGATCTTCCTGGTTTTGACGAAGTAATCTTCCTGGACGAAATTACTGCTGCCCGGGACACGGTAAAACAGCTGCAACAGGAGGAGCCTGACCTGATAATAGGTATAACCCATATTGGGCTGGAGGCTGACAAACAGCTGGCCCGGGAGGTTGAGGGGATCGATCTGATAGTCGGCGGACATTCCCACAGCCGGCTGGACTCTCCCCTGAAAATTAACAACACATTAATTGTGCAGGCCGGAGGCAACCTCAGCTCAGTCGGACGGCTTGATCTAAGCCTCGATCAAAAAAACCATGAAATAGTCAGTTACAGGGGGAATTTAATCACGCTTTACACCGATCTATATCCCCCGCTGGAAGCTGTAGAGGATAGAATTGATCGACTGATCGGTCAACTCCAGGGAAAACTCAGCAAGGTGATCGGAACTGCTGGTGAACCGATAACCAGACGTTCAGGACCGGGGTCTGAGCTGGGCAACCTTGTAACCGATGCAATGCGAGCGGCCACCGGAGCCGACCTGGCCTTGCAAAATGCCTTCGGTATTCGGAACAATCTTCCGGAGGGAGAGATAACCAGGCGAGATGTTTTCAGCGTACTACCGTTCCAGAACCATCTTGTAGAATTAAAATTTACCGGAGAGCAGATCAAACAGTTGCTGAAAGATGATCTACAAAATCCGAACGTTTTAATGCAACTGAGCGGAGCTCGGGTTAAAACTGAACCCGGAACCAACAGGTTAAAACAGATCTATATAGGAGAAGACAGACTGGATCGGGAAAAAGAATACCGGGTTGTCACCTCGAACTTTCTGGCTGAAACCCGAAATGATTTTCAGGCAGTAAAAGAAAGTTTCAAGGTGCATGAGGATCTGATTCTCTGGAAACTACTGGAGGATAAAATAGAACGTCGTACACCCCTGACTCCCACCAACGAAAATCGCCATCCTGGATTAGATCATCTACTCCAAAACAACTCCACCAATAACTATTCCCGGCTGCAGCTTAACCGCTTACAGGCAGCTTAAGATGGTCTACTAAAATGTCGGAATGGCTGATTTACCCAATATTTTTTCTGGTCGCCCTACTCTACAGCAGCGTTGGGCTGGGTGGAGGTACAGGCTACCTGGCTATTCTTGCGCTGTTTGGAATTACCGCCCCCTACATTGCTCCGGCCGTGTTATTTTTAAATCTTTTCGTAGCCGGACTAAGTTTTCACTCATTCTATAGGGCCGGACATTTCAACAAACAGTATTTTATCCCTTTCATCATCAGTTCAATTCCGGCCGCATTCATCGGTGGAAGAATACCGATCGGGGAGGATTTTTTCAGCCTGATGCTGGGGCTGGTATTAACTATAGCCGGAATCAAAACTCTGCTTTTTCCACGGGTCCAGATCAAAGCCAGAAGCAAACTGCGGGGAACAGCCCACTGGCTAAGTAGCCTGGGAGTCGGTGGACTGATTGGACTGCTGGGTGGGATCACCGGATGTGGTGGTGGTTTTTTATTGATTCCGACAATTATCTTCATCTTCAAACTCCCGACGAAAACCGCAGCCGCTTCCGGCGCAGGATTTGTTTTTTTAAACTCCCTTAGCGCTCTCAGCGGACATCTTCTGCGGGGAAATTTTAATTTTGGATTCAGTTTTCCATTTGTCATTTTTGTTCTGGCCGGTGGCCTCCTCGGGGCTAACCTGGGGGCCAGTAAACTATCCCACACTAAAGTGGAAAGAATTTTAGGTCTAGTTCTACTGGCCGGAGCAATAAGACTATTGATTTGACTAAGCTGACCGGCCCGACAGAAAGAATTAATAAAGTTCGGGGGTTTAAGGCGCCAGGATCGTTTATTATAGATCAGGAGAAAATATGGTCATATAAAATTTAACCGACAGCCGCAACAGTTTCTCCGGGCTGTTCTGAAGGGAGTCAAAATTTGAAAAAAATATTTACTCTATTAATCGTACTGATTGTTATTGGCGGGAGTAGCTGGTATTACCTGAGAAACTCCAACACTCCAGC
>PWOD01000220.1 GCA_003557545.1 bacterium
CAGGGCCGTATCTCCATTAATATAAACCCGGCCTTCACCAACAACACTCAAATCAATAGTGCTGGTATCAAAGGCTTCAAAATTGACAACAATTTCTTTATCGTCGTCGACAAAAATCTCTGCCAGTAATGCAGTCCCACCGTGATCGCCGCCCCATCCGGCAAAATACCAAAAATCTTCGGGGATTACCTCCAGATGCACCGTATCTCCAACAAGCACAGTCTGAACATCACCGTCGGACAATTCCGTATCCCCGTCGTGAACAACCCTCCCTTTACCGTTAATCGTCGTGGTCACAGTATATTCAGCCAGATCAAGCTGCATGATATCCCACCCCGCAGCGGTTAAAGTCTCAGAAGCCTGGCGAGCAGCGACGCCACCGGGATCATTTCCTTCCAATCCAACTGTCGCCGGGACACGGCCCGGAAGGTCCAGGCTGGTAACAAGATCGGTTAATATGTTGTCAATTGCTTCACTCGACAGAGGTACAATTGGTCCTCCGGCGGTTAACCAGAGATTTTCAAGATTTGGCTGAGTGGCAAATACCCCCGGTTCATAACCACTGATATCCGTCGCATTTCCGTTAAAGTATTCAAGCTTAGTTAAATTACTGAATGAAGCGGGGATATCTCCTGAAATTCCAGTTGAAGAAAAGTTAAAATTCTCCAGCTTACTCAGATTTCCCAAACTCGCCGGTAGCTCCCCCGTAAGCTCATCATTCATATACAGAGACAGATGAGTCAGATTAGTAAGATTCCCGAGTTCCGTGGGAATTTCCCCGCTGAGTCTGTTTTCCAGAAGACTGAGCCGTTCCAACTTCGTCAGGTTCCCCAGCGCGGCCGGTATAGAACCGCTAAAATTGTTTCTCAATAAATTAAGTACCGCCACCTCCGGCAACGCACCGAGTTCAGCCGGGATTTCTCCGACAAATTTTTTATTCGTCCAGACTATCTGGTTTACCGCACCGGTATCCGGAACCATGACGATAACAGTTTTAGTATCCGGCTCTCCCTCAAAGTCATGTGAAACAAAATTAACATCCCTGTAGGTGACAGAATCCGAACCATCTGCGTTATAAAATATCCAGGAAAGAGGTGCAGAATCAAACGAAACAACCGAGACAGACAGGGAAATACTATTTTCTTCCACCGTCCGCAAGGAAATCTCAGTATATTCGGCAATCAACCAGGTCGGTGTATCTCCAGACAAATAGGGATAACCATCATTCTCATAACCCCGTTGTTCACCAATCTCCCAGCCGGCATTATCAAACCCGGAAAACTCCTTCATCTGCGCTGTGGTTCGTCCGGTTCCATCGGCGCTGTCGATAGTCCCCGAGGTTTCCATATCCCAAAAACTGTTATTGACGGTACTCCCACCCAACGCCGTTCCAAGCAGTCCCCCGAGCGAAGTTCCGCCACCGCTGACCTCACCGATGGAAAAACAGTTGGTAATCGATCCATTATCGAGGTTAATTCCCACCAGACCGCCCCCATGAAGCCCGGCCATGGTAACATTTCCCCGGGCGAAGGAATTATTCACCGGTCCATCATTCTGGCCGACCAGTCCCCCAACAGCAATCGCTCCTCCAGAAGACGCAGTTACGTCACCGGTAGCGTATGATCGAGTAATTCCGAGGCCACTGCCATCCTCCTCATTTACACCAACAAGCCCGCCCACATGGATTTTGCCAAAAACCTCACCCGTCGCAGAGGCTTGATCAATACTGCTTTGCCAGCTATCACCAACCAGACCACCAATATTTCTTCCACTGTCTCCACCATTAACCGTCACACCGGATGAAACTTGAGATAACGAAGCTTTTTCCAGCTCACCGATTAACCCCCCCACCCTGTATTCTCCCTGGACCTGACCGGTCGCATGAAGATTATCACCGGTTCCCTCCAGAACTCCAATCAATCCTCCAACCTCGGAGTCACCAGTCACACTGATTCCCAACGCATAACCATCTGAAACAATTGACATATCATCTGAAACCCCCAGCAAACCTCCTATAGCTTCCGATCCTTTAACCATCCCTGCCACATAATTATTAGTCACAGGAGCACTGGACAGGTTGGCCCCCATTAAGCCCCCAACTCCTATATAGCCAGAAATATCTATATCTTCCAGAACGACGTTTTTTACCTCCGCCGCGCCTTCGATGACAGAAAACAATCCAACACCAACCCCACCGGGGCGATCTATATAGAGATAATGAATCGTCTTACTATCACCATCAAAAACACCGGTGAAGCCATCAAAAAGACCTTCATCAGGGTCAATAACCTCACCGATCGGCTCCCATCCCTGGCCCCCGTTGGCCTCAGGACCGGCATATTCATCGTATCCCGCCTCCCTGTGACCAAGATCATTCATCAGTTGATAGTGGGCTGATAGATCATTTCTGATCTCGTGTAATTCCTCCCAGTTAGTAATCTGATAAGGATCTCCCGCTGTTCCCGAACCCCCGCCAGAAAAAGCCCAGATAGTTACCGGCAGAACAGTCCCGACCATAACAATTAACAGGCAAGCTATATATCTTTGATAGTTTCGCATGGCTGCCGCCTCCTTTATTATTCTACCTATCAAATATCAAACCACCATTCGCACCAATCCGCCCAGCTTAACAACTGCTGACCCAATAAACCCTGATTTAAATATTGCTAAGTACTATTAGATGTTTTTATGATATGACCTATCCACAATAATCCCTCTGCTTCTGCCCTCAGCCCGATTATATGCTACTGATAAACGGAATTCAAGATTTATTTGAAGATTATTTTTTGATTAAATATTACTCCATAAATTTACCCGTTCAAACGATTGATTTATCACTTCATCCATTATAAAACTACACCTGTCCCCCTGACTTAAAGGACCATTGCCATTAAAATTTTCAAGCGATTAATCAATAAACTACTACAACTGGTGGGAAAATATTATAAGAGAATACAGCTCAGTTTCCCGTAGACCTAATTTTTACAAAAAATTTTTAACTCTACGGAATTTTTATGTAAAAAAACAATCTGCCGGCCACCGTTCCCGGAGCCTGTGGTGCAAGTGAGTCGGCGAACGACCAGCGAACCGCTTTTGCCGCCCCACCAAACTCTGTCTGATATATATTATCTATGAGATATTCAGTTACCGGAGTTGGCCCCTCGGTAACCTCAAAACTTGCTGCCTGTGAAAATACAACTTTATCCTGAAAATCAAGAAAATCTAACGCCGCCAAATAATTTTCTATTAGTAATTCCTCAGCCGAACCAAAACCTGTATTCACATAGGTTATTTCATAGCTAACTGTTTCCCCCGGCCGAAAATAACTGGAACCAATTATTGAATTAGTCAACTCAATATAGGGGGCGTTGGTAACAGAAGAAAAATCGCTCTCCAATCCGGATGAATCAACTGCTGTCACCCAGTAATAATATTTATTACCACGTTCTACAGAACTGTCCAGAAAATTATGATTTTGACCATCTACCGGCAGCGTATCCAATTGACTGGCAGCGTCCGGATCATTCTCAGTATGGCGGTAAATTCTAAACTTCTGGATCTCAGTATCCGCATAAAACCAGCTCAATTCAACTCCGGTATCAAGCTCTTCGATTAACGCTTTGCCGTTAAAAATATCAATCACAGCCGGAGTTAAAAAAATCACAGCTTCAGTTAACAAAGGATATGATTGGCCACTGTTGATTTGCCAGATCTCTCCGTCTACCTCATCAACTTCAGCTATATCCCATCCAGCATCTGAAAAGGTCTCAATATCTTGCATTTCTGAAGTGGTTCTACCGGTCCCCCCCGCACTGTCTGACTGCCCGGAGGTCTCCGTATCCCAAAAAGAATTTTCGACCGTACCTATATTCTGACCAGGTCCCTCCAAATTACCCACCAGACCTCCAACATCCAAACTATTCGTTACATCAACCAATCCAACGGAATAGCTATTAACTACTTTTCCCCTTAAATCGATACAGCCTGCAAGCCCCCCGACTCTTTCAGCCCCGTCAACGCTAACCGTTCCACTGGCATAACTATTTTCAATCGTCCCTTTTTGTGAACAGCCGACAAGTCCCCCAAATTTATCGCCCCCACCACCTCCGGTATATGTAACATCTATCTCACTAAAACTATACCGAACAAATGGGTTCTCATCACCACCCGGGCTGGTCTGAAATGAGTTGCTCGAACCAATAAGTCCTCCGGTTGCACCAGTCCCTTCAACCGCACCATCAACCGCAGCACACCGTTTAATCAACGTGTTTGAATTGCCGGTAACCCGTCCAATCAAACTGCCGACTCCCCGATCGCCGATCACCTGGGGATTTTTTAGTTTAATATTTTCAATTGTTGTACTATCGCTATCGTCACCAACATGACCAAACAACCCCTGATTTATCGAATTCGGACGATTAATATACAGATCGGAGATTGTATAAAACTGGCCATTAAAACTACCAGAAAACCTATTATCTGCGTCTCCAATTGGTTCCCATCCGGCTCCATTATTAGCCTCAGTCCCGGCAAAATCCTGATAACCAGCGGTTGCCCTGTCAAGATTGTTCATTAAAATATAATCGGCCTCAAGATCGTCACGTACCTCGTCAAGATCTGCCCAGTTAAATATCTCAATTGGATTAGCAGTAGCTACTACCGGTATTAGCAATAGGAGTAAGAATAGGACCAGGCAGGCCGGGACGATTTTTATTTTTTCAACATACCGATTAAATAAATAGATTGTGTTAACTGAAAATATCATCGATGCCAAAACCCCCACATAGTTTTCAAGACAAAAAACTACCGAACAAGCAAACAGTTTATCAGCTCAATTAGACCACTGTTTTCAACATCTCAAAAATTCTAATTCTGTCTTTATTATACTTGAGTCTACCGCAACAAGTCCAAGTTTATCAAGTTTTTTATGACATACAATATTTTTGTTCTTTGTTGTCCATTAAATAAAATATTTCACGATAAACGGATAAGAGGCCAATCTTTGTCCCCATTTCAACAATCG
>PWOD01000168.1 GCA_003557545.1 bacterium
CTTGAAGATCGTTATGACCGTGGTATTTTTGTTTCTCCCCATGGTTTTAAAAGCAGTGCCCGGCAGTTTGCTGATCAGAGTGAGATTGAGCTGCTCGGCCCGGAAGAACTGACACCCCATTTACGGGAGGCATTTAAAGTTTATTCGACATGAAAAAATTCATTCCATTTTTTGATAAAATCTTACGCTTCTTTTTTGGCTCTAAACAGGAACGTGATCTCAAGCGTCTGGCGCCGATTATTGAGCTGGTGAAACTGCTGGAAATTACCGTTTTCCAGCGGGATGACAGCTGGTTTGCCGAGCAGACTGATCAGTTAAAAGAGCTTCTGAAGGCCGGGATAGACCCGGCTGGATGTCGGACAAAATACCTGGAAAATTTGCGAACGGCTCAGGCTCAACTGTCCCAGCTGGATCCTGATGTTGCCGCCCGGGAGTTGGCTGAAAAATTCCAGGGTAACCGTCGGGAACTGGTAGAAAAATATCAGGGTGATGCCTTTGAAGGGGCAATTAAGTCGCCCCTTTCCGAAAAAAATATTAACCGGCTGGAAACGGCCTTCCGCCACCGGCTTGAACGGTGGCAGGAGCGGGATGAGCAGCAGTTGTTGGAGCGGTTTGACCGGCTCTGGGAGCAGTTTCTGGATGTCACCCCGGCGGGGGATGAAGCAGCTCATCTCTGGTATATTTTACCGGAGGCTTTTGCCATGGTAAGGGAGGTGGCCCATCGCCGTCTCGGATTGCGCCATTACGAGGTTCAGCTGTTGGGAGGGGTGGTGTTGCATGAAGGACGTATTGCCGAGATGAAGACCGGTGAGGGGAAAACTCTGGTGGCCACTCTGCCACTTTATCTTAACAGTCTTACCGGTAAGGGTTCCCATCTCGTTACGGTGAATGATTATCTGGCCCGCAGGGATGCCCGGTGGATGGGGGAGATCTATCGGTTTCTCGGGGTTGAGGTGGGACTGATTCAACAGGGGATGAAACCAGAGGAGCGTCGCCCTGCCTATCAGGCCGATATTACCTACGGGACTAATAATGAATTCGGGTTTGACTACCTGCGCGATAATATGGCGGTGCGGCTGGAGGATATGGTCCAGCGGGGACACTCCTTTGCAATTATCGATGAGGTCGATAGTGTTCTGATAGATGAAGCTCGGACTCCGTTGATTATTAGTGGCCGAGCCGGCGAACCGGTGACCCTTTACAAACAGATAGATAAGATTGTCCGAAAATTGCGGGTTGATCGGGATTATGAAATCGATGAGAAGAAAAACTCTGTGTCGCTGCTCGATGAGGGGACCGATCGGGTGGAGGAACTGCTCGATCTGGATAATCTTTTCAGCACTAAAAATATGGGTCTGGTCCATCATATTCACCAGGCGATCCGGGCCCATGAGTTTTATGAAAAGGATGCTGAATATGTGGTTAAGGGAAATCAGGTGATGATAGTTGATCAGTTTACCGGTCGCCTTCAGCCCGGCCGCCGCTTCAGCGATGGACTTCACCAGGCGATTGAGGCCAAGGAAGGGGTGAAGATCAAACAGGAGAATAAAACTCTCAGTACCATCACAATCCAGAACTTTTTCCGGCTCTATAATAAACTGGCCGGAATGACGGGAACCGCTGATACGGAAGCAGAAGAGTTTCAGGAGATCTACCGGCTTGATGTAGTCGTTGTGCCAACTAATAAACCGGATATAAGATTGGATTTTGAGGATGCTATTTACCGCACTCAGGCCGAAAAATTTCGGGCGGTGGTTGATAGAATAGCCCATCTGCACGAGCAGGGGCAGCCTGTCCTGGTCGGTACAATAGATATTGAAACCAGTGAACTGCTGGGAGGGCTACTTGACCGGCGGGCTGTTAAACATGAGATCTTAAATGCTAAAAATCATGAACGAGAGGCGGCTATTGTCGCCCAGGCCGGTCAGCCCGGTGCAGTAACCATAGCGACTAATATGGCCGGACGGGGAACCGATATAGTGCTGGGCGAGGGTGTCATCGAGGATGACTGTCCAATCACTCCGGAGGATTCTCCGGAAGCTGCCCCTTTCTGTCCCCATGAACCTAACTGTGGTCTCCATGTGCTGGGAACTGAACGGCATGAGGCGCGGCGGATCGATAACCAGCTGCGTGGTCGGACCGCCCGTCAGGGTGACCCCGGTGTCAGCCAGTTTTTTGTCTCGTTGGAGGATGACCTGATGAGATTGTTTGGCTCCGAAAGAATCTCTGGGATCCTGGAAACAGTTGGTCTGCAGGAGGGGCAGAAGATTGAGCACAGCTGGATAAGTCGCTCGATCAAACGGGCTCAGTCGAAGGTGGAAGCCCATAATTTTGAGATCCGGAAGCGGTTGTTGGAATACGATGATGTTCTGGACCGGCAGCGTAAGCTGATTTACCGGGAACGTAACCTTGCCCTGCGTGAACCGGATATCTCGGCGGAAACCCGACGATTTATTAAAGCTCAGGTGGATGAATGGTTTGATTTTTATGGCCGCCCCCGTCGGCCTGCGGAAGATTGGCCCCTGGAGGATCTGCTGGGAGCAATCGAGGCTTTGCTGGATTGGACTCCTGCCTGGGAGGAGGAAAACTGGCAGAAAAAATATCTCGATGAACTGCAGGAAATTTTGCTGGATAAAGTTCTCCAGCGCTATAGTGTTCGTCAACAGGAGTTGGGGGAGGAACAGTTTTCCCGCCTGGAGAAACAGCTGTTGTTGCAGGTGATAGATGCTCACTGGAAGGATCATATCGATGCCATGGATAGTCTTAAACAGGGGATCCATCTGGAGGGGATGGCTCAGAAAGATCCGCTGGTTGAATATAAACGGCAGGGTTTTGAAATGTTTAATCAGCTGCAACGTCGTATTCGTGAAGATTATCTACGCTTTCTCTTCCAGGTCGAAATTGTTGAGGAAGAACCTCGCCTGGCGGCTCCGGATGTTACTGAATATAAACATGATACCGCTGGTTCGCTGTCCGATTTGGTGGCTGATGATACGGCTACCGCTCAACAGCAGGCTGTTCGGTCTGGTTCTGGCAGCGCGGCTGCTAAACAGCAGACCTTTGTTAAACAGGATGACGTTGGACGTAATGATCCCTGCCCCTGTGGTTCGGGGCGTAAATATAAACATTGCTGTGGGTAATGCTCCGATTAGTTGATCGGTTTGAAAACTTACCGTGAGTAAAGCTGTAATCTCCTCATTTTATTTCTAAATATTATCTCACCACCCGCCGGTCGGGTGACTCAGTTGTTTAAGTCCAGCCGGATAGCTATAAAAATAAATTAAGCAGCTGTTGACAGAGATTAATAAACAGTCTAAACTATACGGACGGACTGGTCAGTCAGGAAGGAGATTAAAGATGATTTCAGAAAAAATCGAGACCGAGACAAAAGAGGTTTTAATTCTCAACGCCGCCCGGGAAATATTTGCTAAAAAGGGCTATCATCAGGCCCGTGTGTCGGAAATAGCCCAACAGGCCGGAGTGGGTAAGGGAACTGTTTATCGTTATTTTGATAATAAATCCGGACTTTTTGTAAGTCTGGTTGAGGATATAGCTGAACGGATTTTAGGCTGGGTTGAGCAGGCACTCCGTGAAAGTGACGATCCCGAAAAACAGCTTGAAATAATTGTTCTGGCCCATCTTAAGCTGTTCGATGAAAATCCTGAGGTGGTCGATATAATTGTTAATGAAGGGCTGGAAAGGACCGGGATTAAGGAGTATGAAGTTGTTACCCGGTGGGATAAATATCTTGATGTGGTGAGAGATATTTTGCGCCGGGGAATTGAACAGGGATGTTTTAAACAGCTTTCGGTGGAACGTGGTACATGGATTATTATCAGTGCTATCTGGGGCCTGTTACGCAATGCCGTGACCTTTGGTCTGACCGATTTAAATACTGCTTATCGTGATGAGTTTTTCAATATATTGAAAAAAGGAGTGTGTCGATCAGCTGATGAAAACAGTTAAAATTTGGTTTGTCGGTCTGCTGATTTTGACATTGTCCGGACTGCTTCTGTTAGCTGTTCCGGCGGCCGCCAGTAAACCGTTAACCCTGAGTGATGCATACAGGATTGCATTGAGATCAAATGAAAATCTAATGGTTCTGCGGGAACAGTTGAAAGAATCGGAGGAAGAGGTGGTAGTGGCAACTTCCCATATTCTACCGCAGCTTGATCTGCGGGCGACTGCGGTTAGAGGTCGGCAGCGGCAGCCTTTTGCTGTTGATCAACTGGGAAATATATCTCCGGATGGATCGGTTAGCACTGAGGATTCATGGCGGGCTGAAGCAGTTTTAACTCAACCGCTGTACCGGGCCGGGCAGCTGTTGTCAACCCGGGAGATTGCTCGTTTGCGTCGGCGTGAGATAGAACTTGATAATTTCTATCAAACCCAGCAGGTACTGTTCGTTGTGGCCAGTCGGTTTTATGCGGTAAAACAGGCAGAAAAACAGGTGGAAATCTGGGAAAGCAGTCTGGCAAGGGCTAATAAACAGCTGGCCCGCTCAGAAGCGTTATTTGAGCAGGGGATGATAACCCGAACTCCAAAGTTAAGAGCCAGAGTTCAGGTGGCTGAAGCCGAACGGGAGTTGACCCGGGCAAACAATCGTCGCCAGCTGGCTTTTTCTCAACTGCAGCTGGAACTGGGCGGGGAGGAGATTGAGCAGCTTGCCGGTGTAGAGCTGGTAGAAAAAATTCAGCTGGAAAAACTTCAGGAATATTATCAACAGGCCCGTCGTCACCGTCGGGATTACCTGGGAACGGTGGAGCGTCTGGAACAGGCAAGACGGTACGTGGAGGTTAAGCTGGCCGGTCGTTACCCGTCGGTTGACCTGCAACTGAGGGGAATTAGGTATGATGAAGAGATTGCCGGGGAGGATCAGGAATGGGAGATCATGGGCACGGTTAATTTTCCTCTGTTCAGCGGTGGGCGGATTTCAGCTGAAATCCGCCAGGCCCGAGCGATGTTCAGCCAGACCGAAGCAGGACTGTCCAGGCTGCGCCGGGAGCTTAAGGTTCAGGTTGAAGAGGCTTACCGGCAGGTCACCACACGGCGGGGAGTTTTACGCTCTCTCCAGCAGGAGGTGGCCGCCGCTCGTGAAAACTATCAGGAAGTGGCTGCTAAGTTTTCCGAGGGACTTGCTGATGCCGTTGATGTCAGTGATGCCAATACTATTTTGAATGAATCGGAACTATTGCTCTCTACCGAACAGTTTAATTTACAGTTAGATCTATTGAGTCTGCAACTGGCAGTGGGTAATTTTCAAGCGGAACTTCTGACCTCTGAACTTTAGTCGGTGGAGGTTTTAGCTGGATAGGAATAAGCTGGTGAAATTTTAAAAGCAGGGTGAACTGAAATGAACAGGATAAACCGCCGTGGATTATTTTCTATAGTTGTAATCTGTGTGGCCTTACTATCGCTGGTGGGCTGTGCTGACCAGGGTGAGGAGATAGAGCAGGAAGAGCGGCGGATTGCTATTGAACCGGTTGAGGCCGTTACTATTAAACTGGAGGAAACGGTCAGCGCAATTGGGTCGATTGAAGCCACCGAAGAGGTGATGATCAGGCCGGAGCTGAGCGGTCGTATAGAACGGATAAAATTTGCGGAAGGCAGCTGGATTGAGAAAGACCAGCCGCTCTATGAGATTGAAGCGGTAGAGCTGCGTGAGGAGGTTGAAGCACTGAAATCCTCACTGCATGCGGCTCGAGTCTCACGCGAAACTACCGAAAAGGATTATCAAAGAATGAAAAATCTTTTCCAGCGTGGGCTTACGCCGGCTCAGCAGTTTGAGCAGGCCGAGCAGCAGTATCAAACGGCAAAATCTCGGGTTGATGAGCTATCGGCCCGGCTTCGCCAGGCACAAAAACGATACAGTGATTCAATAATTATTTCACCCCTGGAAGGATATGTTAGTGAGATCCTTGTCGATACCGGTAATTTTGTTGGTAGTGGGGATGAACTGGCAGTGATCTATCGTTCCCGCCGTCCTGAAATCAGTTTTACTGTTCCTGAACGGCACTCTAACCGGGTTGATTCCGGTCAGCTGGTTCGGGTGCGAACTGCTGCTTTGCCGGGTCGTCAGCTGGAGGGACGTGTCAATTTCGTCAGCCCGGTGATTAGTCCCGGTTCACGTTCTTTGCTGGTTAAAGCGCTGCTTCAGGAGAACGATCTGCTGTTACGTCCCGGCGGATTTTCTCACGTAGAGCTTGTGCTGGCCGAGCGGCCCCAGCGGCCGGTTATTCCTGAAGAGGCACTGGTTGCCACCCGGGAGGGTCATATGGTTTTTGTGGTTGAGGATGAAACGGCCCATAGTCGGGAGGTTGAGGTGGGAATGAGAATACCCGGCAAGGCGGAGATTGTTTCTGGCCTGGAGATTGGTGAGATTGTTGTTCGAACCGGACATATGAATCTTCGGGACGGGTCGCCCGTCCGCTCGGTACAGGGTGAAGGTGAGCAGCTTCAATGATCTGGAATTTCTGTATAAAACGTCCGGTATTTACTACTGTAATCTTTTTAATTCTGGCTATCTTTGGTATCTATGGATATTCTGATCTACCGGTTCGTAATTTTCCTGATATTGATATACCGGTTGTCAGTGTTGACGTTGTCCTGCCGGGGGCAGAGCCGGAGGTTGTGGAGCGGGAGATAATCGATCCGCTGGAGGAGGAAATAAATACAATCGAAGGGCTGGATACGCTGCAATCTACCGCCCGCGAACAGGTGGCATCGATTACTGCTGAGTTTAATCTTGAGCGTGATATCGATATTGCCGCCCAGGATGTTCGAGATGCTGTTGAACGTGCCCGTCGCCGTTTACCCTCTGATGCCGAGGCACCGATTGTCCGTAAACTTGATATGGATGCCATGCCCATCGTCTGGGTCGCCTTCACCGGTGATGAGCGCTGGGATGAGGTGCGGATGTCCGATTATGTAGATCAATATGTGGTTAATCGACTGGAGCCGCTTCCGGGGGTCGGTCGCGTCATGGTCGGCGGTGATCAGCAGTATGCCGTGCGGGTGGTTTTAGATCATGAAAAACTTGCAGCTCACAGGGTTACTGTTCAGGACGTTGTGAGCACAATTCAGGCTAATAACGTCGATATTCCCTCCGGTCGAATTGAAGGTAAAACACGTGAATTTATGGTTAAGACGCTGGGCCGGTTGGATAGTCCCGAAGCTTTTAACCGGCTGATAGTCGGTCAGGGTCTGGAGGGCCCGGTCCGGCTGGCTGATGTCGGTGAGGCCCGGGATGGTGTGGAAAGTGATCGCCGGCTCTCCCGCTTTAACCGGCTGCCTGCCCTGGGGGTGGGAGTCATACAACAGTCCGGTGCCAATACCGTTGAAGTGGCCCAACAGGTTGTCCGGCGGATGGAGGAGATAGGTCCTGACCTTCCGGAGGGTCTTGACTATCATATCGCCAGCGATCAGTCGGAGTTTATCAGTGAATCGATTCGTGATCTGCAGGTCTCGATACTGCTTGCGACACTGCTGGTTTTTGTTGTCATAATGTTTTTCCTCCGCTCTCTCGGGGCCACCTTGATTACTACCGTTGCAATCCCCACCTCGCTGGCCGTGGGTATGGCACTTATCTATGCTTTCGGTTTCAGTATGAA
Organism: bacterium; assembly: GCA_003557545.1. GTDB lineage: Bacteria > T1Sed10-126 > T1Sed10-126 > T1Sed10-126 > T1Sed10-126 > PWOD01. Next base: position 7,611 of record PWOD01000168.1, read on the forward strand.
TGTGATTACTCTGCTGGGTTTGATTCTGGTGATTGGGATTGTGGTTGACGATGCCATAGTTATACTGGAAAGCTCCTACCGCCATCTTGAAGAGGGTAGTTCTCAGAAAGCCTCGGCTCGGGTCGGTACCACCGAGGTTGCTTTTGCTGCCATCGCTAATACCCTGTCCCTCGGTGCTGTCTTTATTCCGGTAGCTTTTACCCGGGGAATTATCGGTCGGATATTCTTTGAATTTGGGATTACTGTTGCCGTTACCATCTTTGCCTCGACCTTTACAGCCCTGACCCTCACTCCGATGCTCTGTTCTCGATTTTTACGTGTTTCTCCCAGCCGGGGATGGGTCTCTCGCTCGATTGATCGGGGTCTGGATCGACTGGGTGATTTTTATAACCTGGTTTTGAACTGGAGTTTAAAACATCGGGGTATGGTGGTTTTGCTGGCCGTTGTAGTCCTGGTTAGTGGCATTCTGTTTTTCCTCGGCCTTTCGACTGAATTTCAGCCGGATATCGACGCTGGTGAGTTTATTCTGTCATTTGAGACAGCCGAGGGTACAACCCTCAGGGAGACCGATCGTTATGTGACACAGATTGAAGAATATTTAGAAAAGCAGGCTGAAGTGGATAATTTTTTCCTTCTGATCGGGGGGATGGGCGCCGGAGAAGAGGTTAATTCTGGAATGATAATTGTTGGTCTGGTCGACCGGGCCGATCGGGCCGATCATGAACAGGTGATCATGGACCGGTACAGGAATGATTTAGAGCAGATACCTGGTGGTCAGATATATACTGTCCAGTTTGGTGGTCCGGGTGGCGGGGAAGCTCCCCTTCAGGCGGTTATTCAGCATGAAGATCTTGAGGAGCTTGATCGGCTGCAGCGAGAGATCACCGATTGGATGCGGCAACAGCCCGAGTTTGTCGGCGTTGATGCCGATCTGTCGTTGGAAAGACCTCAGGTCGAGGTTCGGTTTGATCGGGATATCGCCGCTCAACATGGCATATCAGTTACTGAAATATCTCAGGCACTTCGTTATCTGTTGAGTCAACCTGAGATTGGCGAGGTAGAAATTGGTCAGCAGCGTTATGATTTAATAAGTGAAATAGCCAGCCGTGGTCGGACCGTCCCGGATCTCCTGGAAGAGATTTATTTGCGGGATAGCGCGGGTGAACTGGTGGCCCTGGCTAATCTGGTTTAACTGTCAGAGGGTGTTGGTCCCAGTGAAATTGGCCATTATAACCGCCGTCGGGCAGTAATTGTTTCAGCCTCTACTCCTCCCGGTGTGATACTGGGCGATGCCAATGCCCTGCTCGAGCGTTATCTAATAGAAAACCTTCCGCCGGATTCTGATTGGGAGATGGCCGGCACGGCTGAACTGATGGCCGAGTCTTTTGGCTATCTTACCGAGTCTTTGATCCTCGGGATCATCTTTGTCTACCTGGTAATGGCCGCCCAGTTTGAATCATTCCTCTATCCCTTGATAATTTTGATGACTTTGCCTCTCGCCGCAGTAGGGGCCTTTGGGCTGCTCTATATTTTCGGTATGACCTTCAACGTTTTCACTTTTATTGGGATCATTATGCTGGTGGGTCTGGTGACTAAAAATGGTATATTGTTGGTTGATTATACGACTGTCATGGAGGGACGTGGACAGGAGCTTTTCGCCGCCGTGGCCGAGGCCGGCCGGGTACGATTTCGTCCGGTCTTAATGACTGCGGTATCTACCATACTTGGTATGATGCCGATCGCCCTCGGATATGGGGTTGGTGGAGAGGCCCGTGCACCTATGGGCTGGGCTGTTGTTGGTGGAATGTTTTCCGCCACCGTGTTAACCCTGCTGGTGATTCCAGTTGTTTATACCTTGTTCAGCCAGCTGGCAAATGTCTGCACGAGAAACTGCCACCGGCTTGCTCTGAACGCAGTAGCCCTGCTCAGCTTTATCATGGCTGGTTGGTTCTTTTACGCAGCCATTGTTTATTTTCAAGGTCCGATCGTTTTTCTGTTAATTATTCTGGCTCTTTCACTGGCTGGATTCTCCCTGCTGCTGTTTTTACACAGCCGGCTTGTAAAACTTTATATGCCATTGTTTGGTCTGCTGGCTTTGGCTGGACTGCTGCTGTTGATTACCCCCGGAATTTTTAAAGAATTGATCCCTCTGCTGGCTCCGGTGTCCAGTGGGATTTTGTTACTGCTTCTCGGTGTGGCCGGATTAGGATTTTTAAATCTTCCCTCGATTACTGCAGTTCTGGAGGAAAAATAATGAAACTATTACAACTCAGTTTTCGTTTTGAATATCGTGAGACTATGGAGAATATTTTAGACGGTTACCAGCTGACAGATTATATCTGTTATCCGATGATTGAAGGAAAAGATAGCGATGGTAAACTTCAGGGTTCCAAGGTGCATCCGGGAAATATGACGGTAATTCAGGCCCAGGTGTCGGAGGAACAGATAGATTCCCTGCTGGACGAGCTTAAGGAGTTTAAGCAGGCCAAACCATCCCATGAGCATCTCCAGGCTCTTCTGATTCCACTGGAAAGGCGTCTTAGCTGAACAGTCTCGACACTTTCCGATAGAGCTCTGTCGTACGGATTTTTTTCCAACCCGCCAGTTCCAGGTAGTAGGCCAGGACAGCACAGGCAGCTCCGACCAGCCAGCCGCTGATTATGTCCAGGGGATAATGGACACCCACCGCCACCCGGGACAGGCCAACCAGCACTGTTATAACGGCAATTACCCATCCCCAGTTAGATTTACCACAGCGGAAGAAGACATAGACAAAGACTGCGGTGGCTACCGCATGGTTGCTGGGCAGGGAAAAATCTGGTGCTGTAGAAATATAGGGTGAGGCTCCGGTCAGGGGGTTAAACCCTCCGGCAGCGTAGGGGCGTAATCGCTGGAACAGCTGTTGAAGTAGTTCGCTGAGGGGATAGCTGATTAATTGTCCCAGGGTGATAACAGCCGGCAGCTGCCAGCTATCACGAGTCCGTTGGAACAGCCACACAGCCCAGAGAACAGCAAGAAAAATAACAAATCCTTCCTGGCTGTAGTCGGCCACCGTAGTCCAGAAACTGAGGAGAATAGTGGTCGAACCAACAGTCATGGTTAGTTGATGAATAGTCTCAGTTGATAACAATAGTTAAAACTCCTTTCGTCTGTACAGGTAGATCTTAAAAGGCCAGGGATTTTCGGCTCCCTGAGGTTGGGAAATTAATAGTTCCTTATCCCAGGCTTCCGGCTGCAGGTCGGGAAAATAACGGTCTCCGTCAAAACGGTACTGGATAACGGTCAGGTAGAGTTTTCGGGCGAGCTCGATAAACTGAGAATAAATTGAGGCTCCTCCGGCAACGATTAACTCATCTTCCCCCGGACAGCAGTTCAGGACCTCCTCAATTGACCGGCAAACTGTTACTCCCGCCGGCTGATAGTCCGATTGTCGGCTTAATACGATTAATCGCCGGCCATCCAGCTTTTTTGGGAGTGACTGATAGGTTCGCCGTCCCATGATAACGGTTTTACCCATGGTCAGATTACGAAAAAAGCTGAGGTCGGCCGGGAGATGCCAGGGCATTTTCCCGGCGCGGCCGATGGTTCCCTGGAGGTCAACTGCGGCTATCATGCTAATCAACCTGCCAGTTGTTTTCGGGCTGCTCAGTTTAACCGCAACTTGTCCAGCTCATAATCGTCACTCTGTTTGACCGCTCTATCCGACGAGCTATCGTTTACCTGTTCGTCGCTGTCCGGCTGCTCCTGGATGCTTTCAGAACTATAGTTTTCTGGCAATTTTAGCCCGAGTTGATTTAGCAATCGGGCGATATCTTCCCGACTGTATTTTGCTTTATCCAGATATTTTTTAATCTTTTTAGGTATGAACCAGGCAAAGTCGATAGCAGAACTATCACCGTCAATCTCCAGCCGATGATTTTTGTTGACCATGGCAATCAGGGAGTGAATATCCTCGCTTTTGAATGGTAGGTCATGTTTGTCGATGAACTGGCGGAGAATGGTACAGTGGTAGTTATTCTGACTGATGGGGTTGGTTAAACGGTTTTTTTGTTTTTTTCCACCATATTCTTTTGTCTGTACCCAGTATCGATCGTCGACCTGGCCGGTCAGCTTACCGCTGTAGGCCTTGGTTTCAATCACAAACAGGCCGGCAGGTGTGATGATTAAATGGTCGATCTGGGTTGATTTGCCGCAGGGATCAAGTGAAAGATCGTTGATGATAAGACAGTTATCAGGTAGATTTTCCTGAAAGATTTTAGTGGCAAATTTTTCGCCCCGCCGCCCGCTGTCAAACCGAGCCGCGTCGCTGATATTCTGACGTGATTTTAGCCGGTGGCTGAAGGCCAGAAAGCAAAGAATACCACCTAAAATCAGCCAGCCGGGATGTCCCCGGTAGAGATAAAAAATTAATCCACCAATCAGCACCAGCCCGCCAATAATCAGTTCCAGCTGGATAACTCGGGTCAATATTGAACTTTCACGTCGCAGTGATTGACTTTCCGCTGAGAGGCTGTCCTCTTCAGTTAAAATCAGGGCCAATTTAACTACCTCCTTTTGCTGATTAACTCCCCTAATAGAGTATAAATCAAACAGTTTAGGAGGGGAAGTCTCAACTGTCTGCTCCCGGGCCCCGTTGTTCGGCTTTCTGCTCGAGGTGGATTTTGCAGGCAGGACTATTTTATCTAAACCGTTAAACTGGTAAAATAAATTAATTGATCAAGCCGCCCTCGGTTGATTAATTGTATGAGTTGAAAACTGTAGATACTGGAGGTGGTTTTATGGAACTGCTCAAGCGGTTAAATGATGAGTTTAAACAGGCCATGAAACAGCGTGATAAAGTGCGGTCGGATACCCTGAAGATGGTACGATCTGAGTTGAAAAATATTCAGATAGAGCGGGGCGAAGAGCTGACTGAAGAAATGGTGATTAAAATTTTAAATCGCCAGGCCAAACGGCGCCGTGAAGCAATACAGCAGTACAGGGAGGGAGGACGAACTGAGCTGGCTGAAAAGGAAGCGGCGGAACTTGAGATTATTAAGCAGTATCTTCCCGAACAGCTTGATGAGGATGAGTTGAATCAGCTGATCGATCAGGTGATCGAAAAAACTGCTGCAGCTGGACCTGCTGATATGGGTCCGGTTATGGGCCAGGTAATGGCCCTTGTTAAGGGACGTGCCCCCGGCGACAAGGTAAACCGGATGGTGGCAGAAAAGCTGCGTGAGTAATGGCTGAGTTTAAGCTGGACAGGCTGGAGAGACTGGAAGGATAATCTGAGTATGGAGGAGATTTTATGGGTGACAAAGAGAAGAAAGAAGAGATACTCTCTGCAACAATAAGTTCTATTGAAAAGGATTATGGCCAGGGTTCAATAATGAAACTGGGGGAGTATCAGCAGGTTGATGTTCCGGCTATTCCGACGGGAGCCCTCACTCTGGATCTGGCTACCGGTGTTGGTGGAGTGCCCCGGGGTCGGGTGACTGAGATCTATGGACCGGAGTCATCGGGAAAAACTACTCTGGCTCTGTCGACTATTGCCGAGGCACAAAGACTTGGCGGTATAGCAGCCTTTGTTGATGTTGAACATGCTCTTGATCCTGATTATGCCGAGGCGATCGGGGTGAAGGTAGAGGAACTTTATGTTGCCCAGCCTAATACCGGTGAAGAGGCCCTGGAAATCACTGAAAAACTTGTTAGAAGCGGTACCCTGGATATTGTGGTTATTGACTCTGTCGCCGCCCTGGTGCCCCGAGCGGAGATCGAGGGTGAGATGGGAGATTCTCATATGGGCCTGCAGGCCCGGTTGATGAGTCAGGCTCTGCGAAAACTCTCCGGAGCAATAAGCAAATCCCGCACCGCCTGTGTATTTTTGAATCAGATCAGGGAGAAGATCGGTGTGCTATACGGTAATCCGGAAACCACTCCCGGTGGCCGGGCCTTAAAGTTTTATTCCTCCCTTCGTATGGATATTCGTAAACGGGATGTTATTAAGGATGGTTCTGAATCACTGGGTATACGTGTGCGAGTTCGTTGTGTGAAAAATAAGGTGGCAGCGCCTTTTCAGCAGGCAATGTTCGATATCATATATGGCGAAGGAATTTCTACTTCCGGCTGTATCCTCGACTGCGCAATTGAGCAAGAGATAGTGCGTCGCCGGGGAAGCTGGTACAGTTATGGTGATTTACAGCTGGCCCAGGGTCGGGAAAATTCATTACAGTTTCTCGAGGATAATCCTGAACTGCTGGCTGAGATTGAACAGCAGGTGAAGATTAAGTTGGGAATGATTGACCCGCCTGAACAGTCTGATCAATCAGCCGATGAGGAGTCTGATGGGGAGGATAATTAAAACCCCGCCCAATGGTTAAAATAAAACGGATATTTAGCAGCCCTGGTGGTCGGCGGACTATTCTTTTGGATAGTGGAGAAAAGCTGAGCTGGCCGGCCCGTGTTATCACTGAAGCCGGGGTGAATGAGGCTGATAAATATGTTTCCGGTGAGCTGTTAGATCTGTTGCGGACCACCGCTGTCGAACTGTTCCCCCGGGTGGCGCGGGAATATCTGGGCCGCTATGAACAGAGCGTCCGTCGGTTTCTGGAGCATTTTACCCGGAAGGGATATCCGGCTGATCTGGTAAGGTCTGAACTGGACTCTCTTCAGCAGGAGGGCTATCTCGATGATCATCGTTATGCCCGGGAGTTCGTTGAATACCGGTTGCGAAGCTCCTGCCGCGGTAAAAAACTACTGCAGGCTGAACTTCAAAAACGTGGTATAGAGGCTGATCTGGCCCGAGCAGTTGTCGAGCAGCGGCTGGATCTCTCAACTGAGCTCCGGTTGGCCCGTCGTTATCTGGAAAAAAACAGCCATTTAACCCGGAACAAGCTGGCCCGCCGGTTGAGCGGTCGGGGCTTTTCAACTGCCGTAGTACGTGATATTTTGGAGGAACAGGGCGATTAATCGGGTTTATTGATGGGGCTTTTTAGTCGCCACATACACCCAGGCGGGAAAGATGTTTAACCAGACTCGAATTAGTTTTACCGGTCCGAAGACCTGCTCGATATCCTGCTGGTAATCCCTGGAATACTGAAACTGGATATATTTCCCTCCCGGTTTTAAGCAGCTGTGGGTTTTATCGATTATTTCGCTTGATAGTGGGTCGGGCAGGGTGGTCAAGGGCAGGCCGCTAATTACATAATCAAGTCCTTCCAGCTGACGTTCTTCGCAGATTATATCAAGTTCGGCGGCGCTGCGGTTGAGGATTTCGATCTCACCGGACTGTTCCTCTGAACTGTATTGACGTCGTAGCTCCTGGCAGAAATTGTCGATGATTTCTATCAGCAGGAGTTGGCTCTCCGGGTCCATTCGTTCGACAATCGGTCCGGTGAGTGCTCCGTCACCCGGACCCAGTTCAGCAATTGTTCGGGGTTGGGTAAAATCCACCTGGTCAGCAATAGTCCGGGCCAGGAACCGTGAACTGGGAAAGATAGTCGATAGTTCCCGGGGATTTTTGAGAGCCGTAATTATCCATCTGAATAATCGCATAATAGTAGTTTATAAAAAAACTCCTGCAGGTCAACCGTAATCCTACCACCGGTCCAATAATTACGACAATATTGCTCTATAAAATCTCTTCAAAAGGAGCTAAATCTATCCGCCGGCAGTGCTTTTCTGGCTTGAAATATCTCCCGCTTAACCGCGGTTTTCTGATATAATTTTAATTCTGATTTAGCTGTTTATTTTGAACCTGAAAAGGTTCTGTCTGCATTCAAAAAATACTGCAGTATGTAGGGTCCAGGAGGAAAAATGGCAATTGTTCAGGAGTTTAAACAGACCCGGGTGAATGGTGGAGATGCTCAGCCTGTTCACAGTGAACCATGTTTACATATTAAACGTGAATACCGCGGGCCACTCAAGGGCTGGTCGACTTTTTATCAGCCGGTCCCGGCTCCCCGGTTGATTCTTACACCTTATGTAGGCTGTGTGTCTCGTTGTGAGTTCTGTTTTTTACGGGCGTTCCCCGGGCTTCACCGGCTGGGAACGGAAGAGATGATTGTTACGGTTTATTCTAACTATGTAGAACATTTTAAAAATTCCCTTGATCAGCTGCGTATTGCACCACCGGTGATAATTTCACCTTTCACCGATCCTTTTCAGCCGGTCAATGATCGTTACGGACTGTCTGAAAAACTTGTTCAGGTCGCCGTCTTAAACAATCTTCCAGTGGAGATAATCACCCGTCATGCTCTGCCTGACGAGGTGCTGGCGATGCTCGAATATCTGCCTGATTCAAGAATTCAGGTTAGTGTTGATCCGCTTCAGCGGGAGGGGGAAACCGCCTCGCTTGAGAGACGGCTGGACAGCCTGGAAAAAGTTCGCCGGCTGGGTATCTCCGCTATTTTGCGACTTGATCCCCTGACCCCGGGAATTCCCGGGTTGAATGCCGGAATGGAACGGATAATAGCAGCTGCGGCCGACCGTAATATTGGTCATATTGTGACGCGGTTTATTCAGGTTCCACCGGTTCTCCATGAGAGCTATGTTCGGCCTTATCAGGATTTTTATCAGGTCGATCCAGACCATAAAAACTGGTGGATTGTTGTTGAACAGGTTCGCCGTCAAATAATTACCCGGCTGAAAAAACTTACTGATAGTTATTCGCTCACCCTGGGCCTGCTGGAAGATCCCCGGTTGCACTCTGAGTTTGGCAGCTTTGAAACTATTTTCCCCCGGCCGATCCCGATTAGCCAGCGTTCCAGCAGCGGAGAGATTTTTTCCCCTGTTACCGGTTGCCCGGGGGACTGTCTGCTCTGTGAAACGGCTCCCTGTGGAATAGATGAACTGGCTGAACAGCCCTGGCGTCAGCGCCGCCTGTCGCTGGTCGATTGGAAACGCTGGAGTTCTAACCGGCTGCAGGGTGAACTTTTATGACGGCCGATATGGAGTGGGAGCGGGCTAAAGAGTTGATCCGCAGCCGGGTTGATCTGATTTCGCTGGTGGGAAAATATGTTCGGCTGGAACGTAAGGGTAACCGTTACTGGGCACCCTGTCCCTTTCACAATGAAAATGAACCCTCCTTTACCGTGACTCCAGAGATGGGTCTTTATAAATGTTTTGGCTGTGGTAAGGGGGGCGATGTTTTTAACTTTATTATGGAAATAGAGGGTTGTGATTTTGGCGAAGCGCTCCGTGAACTGGCCCGGGAGACCGGAGTCGAACTGCCGTCCGGGGGTGGGGATAAAAAATCCAGCCAGCGTCAGGACTGGTTTGAACTCAATCGCTATGTTGCGGATTGTTATAGACAGGCTTTTACAACGGAGCCGGGTAAACTGGCAAGAGATTATATGACCGAACGGGGGTTTGACCTGGAGCTGTTAGATAGATTTGAAGTTGGCTATGCTTCCCCGGCGTGGAATAATCTGGTTAAGGCTATGAAACGTGATGGTAAGGAGATTAAACAGGCTCTGGAGCTGGGATTGCTAAAAGAATCTAAAGGCCGGAAATACGATTTCTTTAGAGATCGAGTGATTTTTCCTATTCATGATATATCTCGCCGAATTGTGGGGTTTGGCGGGCGCGCCCTGAATACCGATGATAAGACCCCAAAATATCTCAACACCCCTGAAACCCCTATCTTTTCAAAACGTAACTTGCTCTATGGATTACGGCAGGCCCGCCGCCAGATGCGTGAGCGGGAATACTGCCTTGTTATGGAGGGTTATACCGATGTTATCTGTTGTCATGGCGCGGGTTTTGAAACTGCGGTCGCCGCCCTTGGAACGGCCCTCACGGCAACTCAGGTAAGACTTTTAAAAAGGTATGTTGATGAGGTAATACTGGTCTACGACGGGGATGAAGCCGGGCGCAAGGCAATCGTTCGGGGAGGAAAAATCGCTCTGCAGAATGGCCTCACTGTTACCGTTGCAGTACTTCCCGAGGGTTCAGATCCGGCTGATATTATTTCCCGTTCTCCCGAGGAGTTTGAACGATTGATCGCTAACCGCCGGAGCTATCCCCGGGTCTTTTTTGATTTTCTTGCCAGCACCCGCCCGGCCAGTACTGCCCGGGATAAATCATATCTACTGGATAAAACTCTGCCACTTGTTCGGTTGCTGCCCGATCGGCTCCAGCAGGAAGAGATGGTTAAATGGCTGGCTGTCCGGCTTGGAACCGAGGAGGATTTAATTTTTGCTCAACTGGCCCGGCTTGGCTCGGGGCGGCGCAGTACTCTGGCTGAGCGGATAAAAAATCAGTCCGGCCAGACCCTCGAAGAACAGTTTTTTGTGAGTCTGGCCAATCATCCGGAAAGTTTCGAACAGACCATGGAAAAGCTTTCCCGCAAGGATTTTCTGGGAATATCCAGCAAACCGTTGGTCGATGCTCTGTTTAAAATCAAGAAGGAGAAGCTGGAGTTTACCCCTAAAAGATGGTTGAATTTTGTCCCCCATGAGCAGCATGCTTATCTGGCCAAACTGCTCAGCTCTGATCAAATTGAGGAGTTCTTGTCTGGAGTTGAACCACAGAAGATTGCTGAAATGATAAAAAAACAGGCTAACCGCCATGAACGGGCTCAGATTGAGCAGACCCTCGGTCAACAGGCTGGTTCTGAGAGTTCCGGAAAGGTTAATTCCGTGCAAAAAGCCCTCCTCAAGAAGCAGAGAAGATTGAAACAACAGGAGGAAAATCAGGCTTGAACATCTTTATCTGAATTTTTTCTCCTCATAGCTCAAGCACTGTCCAGGCCGCTCCCTGTCGGGCAGTACTGCTGAGGCTGACAGGGTTATTATA
>PWOD01000078.1 GCA_003557545.1 bacterium
TCAATACGACGAGCCCCCGCCGCCACTGAGGTCTCATTGGTTATCACAAACAGACCGATAAAACCGGTATTAGTCACATGGGTTCCACCACAGAGTTCACAGCTAAGGTTGTCTTCCGGGCCGGAAATCTTAACCACCCGAACCTCTTCCCCATAATGTTCACCAAAAAAAGCCAGGGCTCCTTCCGCGTCGGCCTGCTGGCGACTCATCTGACTTATTTCAACTGGATTTTGTTGATAGATTAAACTGTTAACCCGTTGTTCGATAGTCCGTAAAAGATCTGGTTCGATGGGATGATCACAGGTGAAATCAAAACGAAAATAGTCGGAACTAACAAAACTTCCACTCTGCATAATCTGGTCACCTAACTGCTCGCGCAGCACAGCCTGTAAAAGATGAGTGGCCGTATGATGCCGCATAATTGATTGACGGCGTGAACGATCTACCCGAGCAGTCACTGACTGTCCTACTGTTAAGGCTTCACTACCCGTATGTCCATGATGAGCAATAACATCGGAGCTGACCACTGTATCCTCAACAGTAAACTGCTCAATAGTCCCCCGGTCGCCCACCTGGCCGCCCCGTTCAGGATAAAATGGTGTCTGCTTGAGAACCACGGTACCGGCTGTTTTAGCTGGTAAGGTGGTGACCGGTTCAGTATCCTGAAACAGAGCAACTACTTGACTGTCCAGGGTCAACTGCTCATAACCAACAAAATCAGTTGATTCCAGTGAACTGAGATCAAGCTGTGAATCCCCGGCCTGACCCCGCTGGCCCTGGCTGCGTTTTCGATGACGGCGCTCGGCGGCAGAAATCTCGTCGGGATCAAATTGAATCCCTTCATCAGTTAAAATTTCAGTGGTTATTTCAACCGGCAATCCATGGGTTTCATACAGTTTAAAGATCTCATCCCCAGAAATCCGGGGATTCTCCCGAGAATTTAACTGAACTAACCGGCTATCCAGCTCATTTAGCGCCTCCTGGAGGATCTTAATAAACTGCTGCTCTTCCCGGCGAAGTTTTTGTCGAACAGCTGCCAGATTTGTTTTGAGATGTGGATAAGGCTGACCAATAATCTCAACTACAGGATCAATAAGCTGGTGTAAAAAAGCAGAATCAAAGCCCAGTTTACGGCCCCAACGGGAAGCCCGACGAATCAAGCGCCGGAGAATATAACCCCTGCCTTCGTTACCGGGCAACAGTCCTTCCGAGAGTAAAACAGTCGCCGCCCGTAGATGATCGGCAATAATTCGCAAAGCGGTCTGCTGCTCGGCGGGGGGACTTTCAACTCCGGCCAGCTGCATTGTCTGACAGATGATCGGCTGAAACAGATCGGTCTCAAAATTATTCTGACAGCCCTGCATAACGACGGCCAGCCGTTCCAACCCGAGACCGGTGTCAATATTCTGTTGAGGTAGTTTTGTAAGGTTTCCGGACTGATCACGATTAAACTGCATAAAAACAAGATTCCACAACTCAAGAATCCGGTCATCGCCGGAGCTGATCAGACTGGCTATTTCAGCCGCGTCAGCCCGGGTATCATGCAGATCATAATGTATCTCACTACAGGGACCACAGGGCCCGGTGTCACCCATAGTCCAAAAATTTTCAGAGGCATCGAACTCGATGATTCTATCGCTGGATAGGCCAACGGTATTTTCCCAGATATCACGAGCTTCACTGTCCGGAGGGAGATCCTGCTCAGAATCACCGGCAAAAATTCCGATCCAGAGCCGGCCGGGATCAAGCTGCATCTGTTCAACAAGAAACTCCCAGGCCAGACAGATAGCCTGCTGTTTAAAATAATCTCCAAAACTGAAGTTACCCAACATTTCAAAGAAGGTATGATGGCGAGCCGTGTGACCGACGTTATCGATATCAGAAGTACGTAAACATTTTTGAACCGAGGTAACGGTTGGAGCCGGAGGATCCTGTTCACCTAAAAAATAGGGTTTAAACGGGACCATTCCGGCAATATTGAAAAGCAGCTCCGGATCGGCCGGAAGCAAGGGGGCGGAGCTGACGACTTTATGCCCACGTTGTTCAAAAAATTTTAAAAAATTAGCTCTTATATCAGCAGATTTCATGTTCAAACTACCTCCAGAAAATAACATAACCATTTGCCACCAAAAAAATGCTGGTAGTCAACTGTTTAAACAACAACTTCCAGCCAATTTACGACCGAACTCTGGTTCAAAGCTCGGTTTGATAAACTTTCACAGCTAAAACCGGCACGACCCAAAATAAACCGGCAACCATAGCCCGGTGGAGAATAAAAAAGTATACAGAAACTGAGGTATAATTTGAATTAAAAAATCCTGTCGCCCCGGTCTAAAGGGCAAATAGAACAAAAAATAGCTCAGGGACCCCGATAAACAGCAGAAACAGAGAGAAAAAGAAGAGCAGAAAGAAAATCAGAAGGAGATAAAAGGGAATTTTCGAAGATCGTTTCATCCGGCGGGCCCGGCGGTGAAGTTTAACCTGGGTTTCTGAAGCCTGAACACCATAACCGAAAACATCGTCTTTTAAACTGGTCCAGAACTGAATTTCCCCGCGTAAATCGCCCCGTTTAAGAGCAACCAGACGGGCAGGAATAGGACGGGAAACAGTCTGCCGGGAGGGATTGTCTCGATCCAGCAAAGCCGGGTTAAGCAGCTCCGCCGACTTCCCCACAATTCTTACGACCAGTTCATCTTCGAGAAATAAACGATTGATTTTAGTCCCAAATACCGGCTCCAGGCAGGGTTGAATCTCGAGCATAGTCCGGGCGGGAAAATTAAACTGATTACCGGACGAATCAAAACCGCTCGACTGGGTTGAGGCTTCTCCAGAAGTTTCAGGCAGCCAGTGAGTTATACGAATCTGTAGCTGATCACTTTCTCCCATGAAAAGTTGATGCTCAACAAACTCCCGCAGCTGTTCTTCAACTTCAAAGATCTTTTCCTCACGGAGATCACGTGCGATACTGCGGAGTTCTGAGGGAGTAGAAAAAAACTGCTGGAATTTGGCATTAGCCAGATTGGTTATATCAATGATATCAGCCCGATCGGTCTGCTGTAATTTTTGGCTGATAGAGCGGAACAAATTAACCGGATTTGACTGATAATCGAACTCCTCTATATCATCTGAAGAGCGACTGGCAATAACTTTCATATCCTCAATTTTTTCCTCTTCTGGATCCACAGCCAACACAACTATTGCCAGAAACGCCTCGACTCTACCGGACGATCTGCCGAATAACACGATCGCCGGTTTCTGAAAAGGTTGGTAGACCCAGGGATGATTATCCGGCGAGTTTGAAAATCTATTCACAATAATTCAATCCCTTCTTGCAGCCCAGGTAAAATACTAACAGCAACTTACTCCAGAAAAACCTTCTCCATTTCAGTTTCAACAAGATCCAGCTCAACAATCTCAATATCTCCCGGATCAGACTGATAAAGAGTGCTATAATCAAGACCAATAATACGCTGCAGTTGACGCAGGGAAATAAGCAGAATGAAAATCAGAGTAAGAATCAGTAACGCAAAACTCAACATACCGTAATATCGCAACTGATAGAGGATTTCAGCCAGGATTTCGGGGTTTATTCGAGAGATATCAAGCAGCTGATGAAGTCCCATGAAATAAAGTGATGCGCTGAGGAAAAAAGTAATCCCAAAACTCACCATGACCAGCAAAATAATTCGGTTACGCAGCTGATAATAGAGCCAAATTTTAGCCCGTTCAATCGTGCCGGCGGGCAATTGTTGTGAGATTTCTTGCAATTTTTCTATCCGTTTTAGCAGGGGAGAAAAACAGTTGACAATTCGTAATCCGGCGCCGAGAAGCGCAATTACCGTTATAACAATAACAATTGCAAGTGGAGTTGAATGACCGAGATTGCTTAAAACATCAGCCATCAACCGGGGCTGGCTGGAATAAAGCTGAAAAATAATCGCCAGAGTCGTCCAGTATAAAAATGCAATAACAAGGATTACAACCAGCATACCGGCCAGGGGTGGAAGTAGCAGATTAAGCAGCCGAAAAGTACTGTTTGATTCATTATCCACAGGTATCACCCCAATGCTCATCTTCCCGGAATAAAACCAGGAGTTTATGGAGGGCAACTGCTCGATGACTGAGCCAATTTTTTATGCGGGCTGGAAGTTGACCGAAGGTCTTCCAATCAGCCGCCTGAACGGCAAATATCGGGTCATATCCAAAACCACCAGATCCCCGGGGCTCAGTTGTGATACGTCCCTCACAGATCCCCTGCGTATTAAAAATTACACCCGCCGGTCCGACAACAACAATTTCACAGATGTAGCGAGCCGTCCGTTTGGCCGGAGGCAGATCACCGAGTCTTTCCAACAGCTGTTGGTTGCGCTGAGCAGCTGTCAGATTCTCACCGGCCCAGCGGGCCGAATGAATTCCGGGCTGCCCCCCCAGACAATCAACCTCCAATCCTGAATCATCGGCAAGTGAAATCATCTGACTCTTTTGAAAGGCTTCATCAGCCTTGATTTTGGCATTTTCAAAATAACTTTCTCCCGATTCAGGCCGTTCCAGCTTGATTCCCTGTGAACTCAGGGGAAACGGTATTATTCCAGAACCGGCAAACTTTTTCGCCATTTCAGAAAATTTATGCTGATTTCCCGTGGCAATCAATAGTTCAGTCACAACAGTTCACCAGAAGATTCTTTTGTAATTCTATCAGCTTGCCAACACCCTGGCAGGCGAGTCTGTAAAATTTTTCATATTCATCACTATCGAACAGGGCTTCTTCACCGGAAGCCTGGATCTCAGCAATCTTACCATCTTCAGTAAGGGCAAAATTGACATCAACATCGGCCCGGTTGTCCTCCTCACAATTTAAATCAAGACGAATTTCACCGTCAACCCGTCCGACACTGACAGCAGCCAGTTGATCACGAACGGGATCTGAACTGATCAGCGAGTTTTTACGAAGGTTTTTCAACGCCATCTGAAGCGCCA
>PWOD01000130.1 GCA_003557545.1 bacterium
TAGGTCAGCCCGACCAGCAGGCGAAAGCGATAGAAAATGTGTTGATGCACTGGCGCGACACCCATGGAGGAAAACCGGTAAAGGTTCGGTTGACAAAGAAAGATCTGTTGAAACAGTAGTTCCCCGGGGAACTTTTCAGGGAAAAAACCGGTTGTCAAGTTATGAGGAAAAGCGGAACGAAGATGTAAACCGTTAAAAACCTGAAAATCAGCACAAATAGTCATTCAGACAATTACACAACGGAAAATAGTTCGTGAAAAATATTTTCATTGAGGTTAACATTATACTGAACCATAGCTAATCAATTCCTCTTGTGAGTGGGTTCTTTCGTCAGTCCCTAATCCACAAGAGGGCGGTGGCTCTTTCAACTGTTTACACAATTATATGGAAGTGAACGGTTTTTACTTGGAAAAAACTGTTTGAAGTTATAAAGTTACTATAACTTCAAGCAAAAAAAATAAAGTGATTGTCATGTTAAATGTTAACGAATTTTTAATTCGTCACCCGGTATTTACCCGGAAAAGATTCGAGGCCTTTGTGCGCGAAAAAGGTTCAAAAAGAAAAAATACGCTCAAGCAAATTCTCCATTATCACCAAAAACAGGGGCGTATTATTAACGTGAAGCGGAATCTTTACGCGGCGGTTCCACCGGGAAGGAATCCAGAACAGTACCCCGTGGATTCTTTTTTGCTGGCCGGTCATATGAACGAGGATGCTGTGATTGGATATCATACGGCCCTCGAGTTGCACGGACACGCCCATTCTGTTCAGCATCGTTATCTTTATTTGACAGAAAAAGCGACACACCCGTTTTCCTTCCGTGGTATGAAGTTCAAACCTGTATCGTTTCCTAAAGCACTCATCGTAAAAAAACAACAGCGCATGGAGGTAGAGTCTATGAACAGGGAAGGGTGTCATATTGATGTAACGACGTTGGAGCGTACTCTGGTGGATGCGCTTGACCGGCCTCATCTGAGTGGGGGTTGGGAGGAAATCTGGCGATCGTTTACGGGAATTGGATATTTAAAAATCGAGCGATTGATTGAATATGTATGTGCGCTCGACAATCAAACAACTACTGCCAAAACGGGATTTTTTCTCGAACAAAACAGGGAAACATTTTCTGTGCGTGAAGAAGATCTCAAGCGACTTGAAGATGGTGTGCCTGATCAACCTCGTTATATGGATAAGGACCTTGGCAGTGGAACAATGCAGACGCGCTGGAACCTGATAGTTCCCGATTATATTTTAACCCAGGGCTGGCATGAGTAGCATTAAACTTACTAAAACGGAGCTGGAGGAGGGGTCAGAAATCCTGGGTTTTGCTCCGCAACAGCTTGAGAAAGTAATTCGATTGAAACAATTGTTACATGAAATTCAGGAACATCGTGATCTGAAGGATCAGTTCGTCATGAAAGGTGGCACGGCCCTTAATTTATTTCAGTTTGAGTGGCCGCGGTTATCCGTAGATATTGATCTGAATTACATCGGTGAACCGGATAAAAATAAAATGCTTGAACAGCGTGAAAAAATAGAGAAAGCCGTGGTGGGTATTGTAAAGCGCGAAGGCTATAGTATAGTTTCGCAGAAAAAGGTGTATGCTGCGACGTTCTGGAAGCTAACTTATCCCCGACAATGGGGGGGACGGGACACGATTAAAATCGATCTTAGTTTTTTGATGAGGGTTCCGTTGTTTCCGCCGCAAAAACGATCCTCATATTCACCGGGTATTTTTGAATCCTGTTCCTTTGGGGTTTTGGATCTTCATGAATTGACCGCCGGGAAATTACGAGCTCTTTTTGAGCGTAAAGCAAGTCGGGATTTATACGACGTATGTAATTTGCTTCAAAGCTTTAATTTCAGAAGAGAATGGCTAAGGACTGCATTTGTTACATATGGATCATTTGCATCAAAAATGCATGACTGGAGAGATGTTTGTTTAGATGATATTACCTATAATCTGGATGATATCAAAAATAATTTAATGCCCATGCTTCGAAATGAAGAAAAGGAAATTATTAGTGACATAAATTTCTGGGCAGAGGAACTGGTAGAGCGTTGTCGTAACCGGTTACATATAGTCCTACCGTTTACGGATAAGGAAATAGAGTTTTTGGACGGGGTGATTGATAAAGGTGAAATTCAGCCCGAATTATTGACAGAAGACAAAGAAATTCAAAAAGCCATCCGACAAAATCCGGGTTTGCAGTGGAAAATCAGAAATGTACGCAAGCACTTTGGGTTAGAAACGTGAAAAATTAAATCGTAATTGATATTGTGTGCCCCGGGAAGGTTCCCGGCGGATTTGATTAAAAGAAGTAAGAGACCACATATGAACAACAAGACAACGATTATAAGAGTATCGGGTAAGCTGGGTAAAAAGATTGGCCGGAGCCCGGATCAAGAAACCCTCATGCATAAAAATCCCTATCTTGACTGGTCGGTGCACCTATTCCGCGCCGATCGAATTCAGTATATTTTGATGACGAATACGGCCTCGCTTTATTCCGCTCTGATATATGGTCGGGTGATTACGGATGATAATCAATTTTTGCAAGGCTCTAAATGGTTCTGTGATTGGTTCGATGAATGATCTCGTAAGAATAGCTAAAAGCTGGCTATCCACCAGAAAAATATCGCCATCCGCGGCTGCTAAAAAGCTAAACGAAGTGCCTTTTTCTTGTCTTGATTTTAAGTATGCTAAAGAGGCCTTTCAACAACTTGAGGTTGAGAAAGCCCATACTGAATAGGGTCATAAGTGGTTGTAAGTGCCTGAACTCAAACCCCGGTTGTCAAGTAATTAAGGGATCACACTGGATGTGTTGCAGCCAGTTTTTCTTAGAGTCCGGTTCTAATACCGCCCGCGTACGTTTGCACAATTGACAGTGACGACATTTGTCGCCTCGTAGATTATAATATGAGGTGAAATTCAATTGTGAGCTTGATCGCGGATGTCCGTAGTTTGAGAACTTGAAGGTTTGGCAAAAATTGAATCAAAAACTCCATAGAATTAGTGTGATTCTGATTTGGCTCGGGAACCGGGGAATACTTTTTTTGTAAGTGCTTGAGTTATTTGAAACAGAGCAACGAAGAAAGGTGAAAAGTCATGAGCAAAAGGAAAGTAGAAACAATAATCAAGTATTTGGAAGAAGTAAATAAAAACGGAAAAAAGGTGGCGGATGCTGTTCTTGAAAATGCTCGCCGACAATTAAAAAAATATGATGAACTGTATCAAAAAGATCCGTTTGCGGATACGAAAGAACTAAAAGCGTGGGCGGCGGCAGCTATTCATGCTTCTATGATGAATAATTTTACCCAGAACAAATTGTCGGCGCAAAAACTTGCTGATCTTTTTAGTGTTCAGAAACACCTTGTATCAAATAGAAGTGTCAGCTTTCGGAAAACTCTTACATCAGAAAAATCCTTCGGTTTTTCCATCAACAAAATATCGGACAATTCTGAAACCGAAGATTTGATGTCGGCGTTGTTTGATCAATTAACTGGGAAAAATGATGCCACTTTAGATACGGAACCGCTTCGTTTTGTAACAAAAAATATTAAAACTCAGCTTACGGTTGACGGTATTGGAGATTTTGAAGCGTTTTGTAATAATTTTGATTGGACGGAAGAGCAAAGACAGCAGGTACTTGAATTGTTTGACAAGGGTTTTGCTGATTATTTTGATTATATTTATGATGACAGTTTTTCGATAAATCCACTTCCTGTTGAGGAGCGGATAGCAAGCCCTGATGCAGTAGGTTTTGCCTGGCTTGCCCTGGTGCGTTCTGATATTTCTGATTCTATAAAATATGATGTTGCTCGTTATATGCTGGCGCTGGCCCTTGAGGTAAAGAACGATCCGGAATTCAGTCAGCCTTCGGGAGTTTTAATTGCAGTTGGAAAATTAGCTGAAGCAAATATGCTGGTTGAAAAGCAATTTGAGAGGGCATTGCAGCTGGTGCTATCAGAACATTATGTGGCCCAGGATATGAACAGAGACGATTTTGGAGTAATTATTCAATCAATTATACAGAGCGATAATTTTTCTGTGCAAAAACGGGCTTTTTTCCTGGGAAAACTTGTGGGTCGTACCAGCTCTAATAGTAATCCACACCTGCCGGTGAAGGTTGTTAAAGATATACTGGCGGCAATAGATAATAAGGATCTTCGGGAAAAGTTTTTGCGAATTATGCTTGTTCCTGAGGATACTCCGGGAGTGATTTATATTGTTCGATCCGTCAGAAAATTAGCCGGGAAGGAGATTATAAAAAATGCAAATGATCCTGAAAATATAATTCAATGGCTACTTGAGCGGGCCGGTCAAGGTCGTTACAACAATCACGCCTGGGCTGCTCTGGCGGCAGCGTTAAAATCTGCCGGAGATACGGTGGGGGATGAGTTATTACGAGAGTGTTATAATAAGGCTCGGTGCCAGGCCAACGCTCGTTCCCGGAGACCCTTTTATCAATTGGCGTACAGGAGATTTGGTGAAGAAATTGTTAAAGAGGCCAAAAAAGATAATGCAGCCTCAATCCGCCGCTGGTTTAGATAGTTCTCTGAAAACTGAACAGACGTATCTTATGAGGGTATCAGAGATTCACCAAAGAATTCCTGCCCTTCGGATTATTAAAAAACGTTTGATACGTGGAATTGACTTAACGCTTGACGCTGGAGTCAAAAATCTTGAAAGTCCGGTAACGAGATATCTTGTTTATCACTCTGTAAGCCCCTATGATCGAATTATTTATTACTCACTTTGAAATCGGGGAGTGATTACAATCGTTGATGAAAGGGAGGAACGGATCGCAGAAAAACATGGCAGCACGGGGCGGTTTATCTATAAAGAGGCAGTAAAACGGTTTTTGGAGGGGGAAATTGAGCTGGAGGAAATGATGGACAGGGTGATGGAGTTCGCCCGGGGGAACTGGACACTTATGGTGGA
>PWOD01000028.1 GCA_003557545.1 bacterium
CCTTGAACATTGGCAAAAGGTTTGGCGCACTGGGTTTATGGGCTTTCTGACCGAGATGAGTTATGCCAATTTTACCACCTTTAAAAACACTGGTTGTGGTAAGAAAAATATCTATCCCGTACTGCATCGTACATTCATACCAGTTCTCAGCCAGCCAGTAATCGGCCATCTCCCCGGCAAAGGCAAAATCACCGCCGATTGGCTGCCGGATATTATACCGGTTGATTGCATAAGTAATGGGATAACAAAGATTATTTGTAATCGTCCCATCATAAGGATGCCGTTTATAGTATGGAGTGACAAAGTCAGATTTTCCCTCGAGTACGGGGTTCAAGAACTTGACCATCCACTCCGGTCTAATACTGGTTAAATCAGAATCAACAACCACTACAGCGCGAGCTTTAACTTTTGATACGTATTCAAAAAGATTGTAAAAATTTCTTCCCTTGCCGGCCTTTCCGGATGGGGTTGAGATATAGGCTTTATAACAACCGGGAGTTTCAGCTGCCAGAAACTCCTGACGGGTATTATCGGTCGATGCATTATCAACATTGACAATAATTGCTTCCCGGGTAGGAAAATAACGATTTAACCCCAGTGCCACCTGTTCAACAACATTTTTAATGGTTGATTCCTCATTTAACGAAGGGACTCCCACTACCAGCTCCGGAGATTCAGGCTGTTCTGGATGGAAGGTGATCTCTGCCGCTTCTCGCAACTCCATTATTATACCTCCTGATAAAATTTTTGCTGCCAGTTAGTACTATTAAGATAGCTACTTTGTTATTTAAACTGTCTCTTCAAACTGTTTTATTGTCTCTGCTGGATCCATCGATTCAAAGATAGTCGATCCTGAAACCACCCAGTCAATTCCGGCAGCAACAATCTCTTCAATATTATCAAGATTAACCCCACCGTCAAGCTGAATGGGGCCTGAAAAAACCGACCTCAACTGATCGACCTTTGATAAGACCCCGGGACGAAATTTCTGTCCCCCAAATCCCGGTTGAACAGCCATCAACAAAACGAAATCAACATCTTCGAGCAGGGCTGATCCCCGGCTTATCTCTGTATCAGGATTATACACCAATCCCAATTTTGTTCCATATTGCTGGCAAAGTTCTCGAATTTTTTTAAACTGAAGATCGATTTCAAGGTGAACCGAAATATATTCAACACCGATCTCCAACAATGGTTCCAGTATAACCAGGGGATCTCTTACCATCAGGTGAGCATCAAACTCAAGCTCCGGAAAACCACTCCTTAAACTCCTGATCACCGGAGGACCGTAGGAGATATTTGGAACAAAATTCCCATCCATTATATCAAGATGATACTGCTTAATACCGGCTCTAATAAGTGGCTCAAGGCTGGTTTTCAAACATCTGAAATCGGCTGATAACAGAGAGGGGAAAATTCGCATTTTATACACCCAGTTCACGGATCTGGTAAAGCTCATCATTCCAAAAAAACAGTACCCGAGCAGCCCCCTCGTATTCAACCAGAAGCTCTACCCTTTCACCCGGTTGTATATAACTGTCAAGCAGTGGCCGCTCACCACGCTGGTCAACCAGTTGTACTCTGAGGTGGCCTTCTATAACTACCGGCGGTGGATTAAATCTAACAAGCGTATAGCGGGTCTGTTCCACCACCGGATCGATTTCCGATAGATTGACAGTTAAACCTATTTTCTGGCCGGCAGTAGCTACTACCCCCGGCGGCGGATCCTGTTCAATAATTAGCGACGGCGCGGTGTTTCTATCCAATACATAACGTTTATCACCGGCGGTCAGACCGTACTGTTCAAGCAGCCTGTCTAATTGATCGATCGGCTCCCCTCGTAAATCAGGAACTATTACAGTTCGCGGCCAGCTACCACGACCGATCAATAGATCCACCTGGCTTCCCTGGAAAACTCTCACACCCGGTTCCGGGTCCTGTTGAATTACCTTTCCGTTTTCAACCCGATCGGAAAAAACCCGGGCAATATTACCCAAATTTAATACTTCTCCCTCGAGCGGATATTGTTCGCCAAGTTGAATAAGAATATTCTCTACTTCCATCAGGTTCTTACTGCGCAGATCAGGAACCTGTATTTTTTCCGCTCCCCGACTTACCTGGAGCTTAATCATTCGATTGACCTTTATTTCATCACCCGGCGCCGGTTGTTGGCCGATAACCAGTCCCTCCGCAGTTTTCAAACTGCTCCGGAACTCCAGCACATAGTCCATGCCTGCTTCTTCTAAACTGGCCACAGCACTGGATTTGTCCAGACCAATAAATTCCGGAACCTGGTAGGTTTCAACAGGCCGTGTTAGATAGATCCAATAGAGCAACAGCAGCAGGACTATCAACTCAATAGCTACCAGTGGAAGGCTGGCCCAGAGTGGTAAGCGGCGGTTCGAGCCTTTGTTCGGCAGTTTAATCACCCTCCGACCCAACTCCAATTATCATCGCAGGTCGATTAGTTCTTCTCGTGCCCTGAGATACCAGTATTCCTGATCGGGATCTATCTGTTCCACTAACATCTCCAGCGTTTCTACCTGCGCCACCCGATTTTCCTGCTGAGAATAAACTCGAGCCTGCTGCCAGACTGCTTCAGCCCAGAGAGGATGAACAGAATCCAGCTCCCTGATCAGGGCCTGAAGCTGACTTGTAGCCTGTTCAAAATTTTCCAGATAGTAATGAGCATAAGCTATATTTAACCGGGCCGCCGGGTTAAAATAACTTTCGGGATGTTCATGTAAAAATCTTCTTAACTGTTCAATCGCCTGACCATATTCCCCAGCCTCAAGTAGGCTTTTGGCCTGGAAAAAACGGATCTTATCAAGCAGTTCACTACGCGGATACATCGATCCCAGCTGCTGCAAATTAGCAGCTACCTCCTGAAAATCCTGGGGTGATTCAGCCATTAAAAAACCCTGGAAAACACCGGTAAAATGGAGCCGGGCCTCTTCATCATCAGTCAGTCTCCCATGAATAAAATAGGTGGTAAGACCAACAATTAAAACTACGACCAGCAGACCCAGAAGTAGCCACTCCGGTTCATTTTTTATCCGCCAGATAATCGCTTCGAAATTTAATTTCATAGAACTCTCCTAAAAGTCTACGGCCAACTGAACAGCGGCACGGTGATCAGCCGCCTCACTGCCCAGGCCGATCGGGACTGTAAGATTTAATGATAAATTGTCACGCGGTTGAAAAAGTATGCCCGGTGATAAATAATGTTCCGTCTCATCTCTAATACCACCGGTTTGACCGTTAAATTCAAAGGCCAGCTTAGCATTGTCCAACATCTGATAGACCAGTGCTGCATTATATCTGTATTTATTTTCCACATCACCATCACCGGAAAACCGCATACTAAAATTGACCAGCCAATCGGTTCGTTCAGAAAATTCATGGCCCACGGTAACAAAAAAACGGGCATCAAGTTTTTTGGTCCCCATATAGGGAGGACCTTCATCATCGGCGGTGGGCAGAATCAGGGCATAACCTCCACTTGTTTCCGGCATTCGCTCCCCTTTTTCTGAAAACTTAAACTTCTGATATACCTCTACATCACCAATACCCTCCTCACCACCTACGGTATCATTACCATCAGAAAAAACCACCGGAAGAGTTATCCCAACTTCGAAATTCGGAAGAATCCCATAGGCAAACTGATAGGTTAGCCTGGTATGGTCGTAAAAATCCTCATCATAACCGGAAATCTTTCGATAACGATGAAGTAGTTCAGTGTTGTCCATCGAGACAAAACTATTATCTTCAAAATTTACAACATCACGAAATTTGGACTCGGCCGGCAAGCCGGTCAATCCGATTATCAGGGCAACAATTAAACCCAATAGAGAAGTTTTTTTAAACAAATTAACCAGCCTCCATGAATAACTGTTTATTAGCTTCAAGCACCAGTTCGGGGGATTGATGGCCGGCAGCTCTAACTATCTCCAACGCACGCTGGGGTCCTATAAGATCGGTCGGCAGATGGGTATCAGTACAGATAACCAGACGTACTGGATAGTTGGCCCCACAGGCGACCAGATAGCCATTGGTCAATGAGTGCCCCCGACGGGCCGTAATCTCCAGAGCCACCTGGTTATCAATAGCCAGCTGCAACTCATCCTCCTGGACAAACCCGGGGTGGGCCAGCAAATCAACATCAGAACAGCTGGCGGCAGCCCGATTAGTTCCCGGGGCCACCGGTTCTACAATCGTCTCGCCATGAACTGCGACAAACTCCGCTCCCAGTTTGCGGGCTCGACGAGCCAGTTCCGGGATGGCCTGAGGTGTCACATGAGTCAATTCACAACCCACCTTTAAAGCTATCTTACGATTTTTTCTTAAACCCTCAATCCCCTCTATCAGTTGCTTTAAAATTGGCTCCAGGGTCACCTCATCAACATGATCACAATAGATCATACCGCTCACCCCAAGGGACTCAGCCCGACGGGCCAGTTCCCCCGGTCCTAAAACACCATCCGATAAAAAACTATGAACGTGCAGATCATAATAAGACTGTTCCATTTAATTATCACAGCGCGTCCGGGAGGATTTGAACCTCCGACCTGCGGCTTAGGAGGCCGCTGCTCTGTCCTGACTGAGCTACGGACGCTTATTCTCCTTATGTAAATATCGAGATTCCCGATTGAAAGTAAATCTTGCAGACAATTTTCCATAAAATACTGAACGTATAATAATAACTTGCTTTGAACCGTCATTCAAGCTGCCGATTAATCTCACAACAACTGCCACACTATGAACCGAAGATGCAGTTGTCAAAAAAGCCAGACCGACCCCAAAAAGGATGGTGCGAATAAAACCGACTCGATGACAAATCAACCGGAACCATCTCAAGGGATTGTGGAATAGGCGACCACAATCGTTGGAAAAATTATATGCCTCGCTGTTTTAAAAAAATCACCAGTTAAAAACAAGGTTAATTTTTTCGATAAAATACTTGTCAAATTACCACTATCTACTTACAATGACTTAACTGGCTTTTATGGGTTTTAAGCAAATCAATCCGAAAAAAGGAAGAGATCCGATGGATGCCAATCTTGAAAGTTTAATAAACAAGATCAAAACTGAAGGTATAGAAGAGGCCGAAAAAAATGCCAACCAGATAATTCAGGAGGCTGAAGAACAGGCTGATAAGCTGCTAAAAGAGGCTCGGAAAGAGGCTGATGAAATAATAGAAAATGGCCGTCAGAAGGCCCAGCAGCTGCAAGAAACTGGTGAAGAGGCTCTAAGACAGGCCCAACGTGACACAATTCTTGTGACCAGAGAACGAATTACCGAAATCCTTGATCAACTTTTTCAGAATAGACTCAAACAAGCTTTGACGCCGGAATTTCTTCAGGAGATTATCACCAGGATAGTGGAGCAGCTTGATTCGGATGGCGACTACCAGATTTCGGTCCCCGAAGCAGATTTAGATAAACTTAGCCAGTTATTATTAAATGAAACAGCTGAGGAACTTGCTGATGGTAATCTGGAACTGATTCCCGAAAAAGAGCTAAAAGCCGGTATCCGAATCAAGTTGGAGGACGAAGATCTATATTATGACATATCTGATGAAGGGATTTCACGCTATTTAAACCAGTTTCTTAATCCAGCTGTTCAAAAAATCTTAGAAGAGACTGAATAATGGGTAATTATTACTACCTGGTAGCCCAGCTACCCTTTCTCAAATTCAAAAGCAAGCCACCCATTACCCGTAAAAAATTTCTGGAAGAAGCGGAAAAATGGTTGTCATCGGAGGAATTAAACATCCTCCGGAAAATACAATTTGAAAAACGACCCGGGGTCAAACGATTACCCCCCGTCGCCGAAAGCTATTACCAGTTTGCTGATCGGCTAACCCGTGAGTTGGTGGCCTGGCGTAAAGCCCGCAAGCGTGGAACCGAACATAAGATCAGCCTATTTGATCCAGGGATTATTAAGGATGGTACACCACTTGATAGTGAGGTTGAGCTGCTGCGTTTACGCTGGAAAAAGTTGGATGAGCTTCTGGCCGGATTCGAGTTTGAATTTCCGGTTATCCTGATATACTATCTCAAATTACAGATAGTTGAACGACTGGACAGTTTTGATTACGATCTAGGTTTAGAGAAGTACAAACACTACACAAAAGTGAGTTTGTGAATATATTATGAGTAAAACAACTGGAGTAATCACAAGTATTAGTGGCAACATGTTAACTGTTAAAGTTGATGGTGATGTTATACAGAACGAAATCGGTTTCGTGCTTTCCGGTGAAGAAAAGTTAAAATCTGAAATTGTCAAAATCAACCGGGATACCGCGTTCATGCAGGTATTTGAGGACACCAAAGGGGTAAAGGTCGGAGACCAGGTTGAATTTGCCGAACAGATGTTATCTGTTGAGCTGGGGCCCGGCCTGTTGGGGATGGTCTATGACGGACTACAAAATCCTCTCCACGAACTGGCTGAAAACTATGGTTTTTTTATGGAAAGAGGAGCGGTTGTTGACTCACTTGACAGAAACCAAAAATGGGATTTCACTCCCACGGTTGAACCTGGTGCCAGCCTGGTGGCAGGTGATCAGATCGGACTGGTACAGGAGGGAATCTTTGACCATCCGATTTTTCTTCCCTTCCGAATGACCGGCGAGTTTGAGCTGACCAGAGTTGCTGAACCGGGTGAATACACGATCGAAGATACCATCGCCGAAGTAAACGATAAACATGGTGAAACAACGGAAATAAAAATGTTCTTCCGCTGGCCGGTAAAAGAGGCCATCGATCTTTTTGAAGAACGTCAGGTGCCGGATGAACCAATGGTAACCCAGACACGGGTCATCGATTCTTTCTTTCCCGTATCAAAGGGAGGAACCTACTGCATACCGGGCCCGTTTGGTTCTGGAAAAACAGTTCTTCAACAGGTTACCAGCCGTTTTGCGGCCGTCGACGTAGTAATTATCGCCGCCTGTGGAGAACGGGCCGGCGAGGTTGTTGAAACCCTCAGGGAATTTCCCGAACTTGAAGACCCCCAGACAGGCAAAACCCTGATGGAAAGAACAATAATTATCTGTAACACAAGTTCGATGCCGGTAGCAGCCCGTGAATCATCAGTCTACACTGCTGTAACCCTCGGGGAATATTATAGACAGCTCGGTCTGGACGTTTTACTGCTGGCCGACTCAACATCACGCTGGGCCCAGGCCATGCGCGAACTATCCGGTAGATTAGAAGAGATCCCAGGCGAAGAGGCATTCCCTGCCTACCTTGAATCCAGAATTGCGCAGTTTTATGAACGGGCTGGTTTTGTTAAATTCAAAAACGGAAAAACCGGTAGTCTAACGATTGGGGGCACTGTCAGCCCGGCAGGAGGAAATTTTGAAGAACCTGTCACCCAATCGACTTTGAAGGTGGTTGGTGCTTTCCACGGTCTTTCCCGTGACCGGGCCAATCAACGCCGTTATCCAGCGATAGACCCCCTAGATAGCTGGACTAAATATGACGGTTTTATTGAGACAAAGAAGATTGATACCGGAAGACAGATACTGAGCAAAGGAAATGATGTTTCCCAGATGATGAAAGTTGTTGGCGAAGAAGGAACCACTCTGGACGATTTTATCATCTATTTAAAATCAGAATTTATCGACAACGTCTACCTCCAGCAGGACTCCTTTGATCCTATCGAAGGGGCCACATCGCCAGCCAGACAGGAATACGTTTATGATGTTGTGTTAAAGGTTCTCAAAGCTAGCTTTGATTTTGAAAAAAAGGCTGAAGCCCGGGAATTTTTTAATGATTTACGACAACTTTTCATCGACTGGAACTACATGCCGATGGAAGCTGATAAAGAGGCCCGGGAAACCGCCGATGACAGTAGCAAACAAGCAGACGATATTAACAAAACAGATGAGTTTAAAGAACAGGAAACCAAGATCTTGAATCTTATTGAGGAGCATCTGGCCGATGCAAAAAGTTCATAATAAAGTTTTAAATGTTACCGGTAATGTTATAACTGTCAAAGCTCAGGGGGTAGCCTACGATGAGCTGGCCGAAGTTGAAGCCAGCCGTGGAATCTCCCTGGCACAGGTGATTAAAATCGATGGGGATCTGGTCTCTCTCCAGGTTTTTTCTGGAAGTAAAGGAATCTCAACCGCAGCTGAAGTAAGATTCCTCGGGCGGCCCATGCAGGTTAACTTTTCCGACAATATGATAGGACGAATTTTTAACGGAAGTGGTGTTCCCCGTGACAATGGTCCGGATCTCAAGGAAAATCTCATAGAAGTTTCCGGCCCCTCGGTTAATCCCGCTCGACGGATTATCCCCAGCGAGATGATCAGAACTAATATTCCTATGATTGATATCTTCAACTCACTGGTCAAATCACAAAAACTGCCGATCTTCTCAGTTTCCGGCGAACCATACAATGAACTGCTCGCCCGAATAGCCCTGCAGGCCGAGGCCGACCTTATCATCCTCGGAACTATCGGGCTAAAATATGATGAATACATGTTTTTCCGAAATCGACTGGAAGAGGGTGGTGCCCTCAGTCGCACAATATTTTTTGTTCATACCGCCGCCGATCCAATCGTTGAAAGCCTCATGGTCCCTGATCTGGCCCTGGCTGTTGCTGAGAATTTTGCACTTGAAAAGGATCTGGACGTCCTGGTGTTGCTTTCAGATATGACTAATTTCGCCGACGCTTTAAAAGAAATTGCTATCACCATGGAAAAGGTCCCATCCAACCGCGGTTATCCAGGCGATCTCTACAGCCAGCTGGCCAAACGGTATGAAAAAGCGGTTGATTTTGAAGGGGCGGGTTCAGTAACAGTGCTGGCCGCAACAACAATGCCCGGCGACGACGTCACCCATCCAATTCCTGATAATACAGGTTACATAACCGAAGGACAGTTCTATCTACACGATGGATACATCGATCCTTTCGGATCACTCAGCCGATTAAAACAGCTGGTAAACGAAGACTCCCGAGATGACCACCGGGCGATCATGGACAATATGATCCAGCTCTACGCTGATTTCAGAGAGACTGAAGAAAAACGCTCAATGGGTTTTCGGATGAGTGAGTGGGACAAGAAACTGCTTAAATACGGCGACCTGTTTGTCAATGAAATGATGAATCTAGACGTCAACATTCCCCTTGAAAAAGGTCTGGATAGAGGCTGGGAAATACTTGCTGAATGTTTCAATCCGAAGGAGACAGGGATCAAATCCGATCTGCTTGAAAAATACTGGCCCGGTGATTGATCCGTGTCTAAAATTAGAAAGACCAAGACCGAATTAAAAAAACAAAAGAATGATCTTGCCCGGTTCGAACGGTTTCTACCTACACTTGAACTAAAAAAGACTCAGCTGCTGGCGGTAATTAATGATCTTGAAAAACAGATTGGAAAAATTCGTCAGGAGATCGACGCTCATACAGAACAGGTTAAAAACTGGATCGACCTGTTTGCTGAAGAGATTGATCTCAATCAATTTATCAGTTTTAAAGAGGTAAAGACCACCCCTGATAATATTGCCGGAGTCGAAACCGAAAGTTTTCAGGAGGTCATCTTTGACGAAACCGACTATGACCTTTATACCACTCCCCTGTGGATCGATGAAGGGATCACAGCGATAAAGAAACAGTTGCAGTTGAAAGGTAAGATAATTGTGCTTAAACGGCAGATTGAAGCTCTTCAAAAGGAACTTCGCATAACTGTTCAACGAATTAATCTATTTGAAAAAATAAAAATTCCTGAGGCTCGGGAAAATATTCGAACAATTCAGATCTACCTGGATGATTTGCAGACCTCCGAAGTAGTCCGAGGTAAAATCGCCAAGGATAAAATCAAAGCCAAAAAAGAGGCTGCCCAACGATGATAGTTGATATGAAAGAAGTTTTCTTGTTTATTACTCCACGTTCCCGAGAAAAAGCACTGGAACAGCTTCGCGGACTGGGAGTTCTCCATATAGAATATCTTGAGGAACCGGTTTCCTACGACGTAAATCAGCTGGAAGAGCAACTGCGTGAGGTCGACAATGCTATCAGCCTGATCGAGACCGAGGAGTTTACAACGGCAGCTAACCAACCCGAAACAACTGATCTATCCGGTGAACAACTTACAGCTGAAATCAATCAGCTGAATCAACAGCAAAAATCTATCCAAGAACAGTTGAATGAAAAACAACAGCTGCTCGAATGGTTTGATACCTGGGGCAAAATAGATCAGAACGAAGTTGAAAAACTGGCAGACAGCGGGATCTATCTAAAGTTTTATCAGGCTGAAAAAGACAGTATCAACTCGCTTGATTCAGACCTGACGGTTTATCGTATAAATTATACGCAAAATCTTGAACAGCTTCTGCTAATAGCTGAGGATCCCGATCAACAACTTTCCCAATTTCAGGAGATTTTACCTCCATCTGTAAGTTTCGATCAAACCGTAACAAGCTATCAGAACCTGCAAGAACAACTGACAGAGATTAAACATAGTTTAAGTCGTCTGGCAGACAAAATCGCCAGTCTGTATGAATATCGCGCCACTGTTGAAGAGAGACTTGAGTTCGCCCGGGTAAAAAGCGGGATGGCTGACTCTGAAAACATTCATTACCTCCGGGGCTACTGTCCACAGAAAAATATATTGGAGCTGGCTAAAACAGCTGAAGAGGCGGGCTGGGGATATCTGTCTAAAGAACCTGACGACCCCCGCCAGGTACCAACACTTTTAAGTGATACGGTTTTTACCCGGCTGGTCGATCCTATCTACCGTTTCATGGGAACTCTCCCGGGCTATAACGAACTGGATATAAGTGGCTTCTTTCTGATCTTCTTTGCTATTTTTGTGGCGATGATTGTCAGCGATGCCGGTTATGGACTTGTTTACCTCGGACTTACACTGTTCGCCCAAAAAAGATTCAGCTCGGTGCCTAAAGCCACCTTCAAACTATTTTATATCCTCAGTGGTGCAACTATCATCTGGGGGATCTTTACCGGCTCTTTTTTTGGAATAGAGGCGATTCAGGAACTACCACCTTTTAGATATATCATTATTGACCAGTTAAACTTCTTTGCCGAAGATCATACAGTTTTGATGTTTATCACCTTTATTGTCGGAGCTGTTCAGCTTATTCTGGGACATCTGATGCAACTGATAAAGGCCGCCTGGAAGCCTCAGGCGCTGGCCGAGATCGGCTGGATAGCAGTTGTCGCAGCTATGCTGTTCGTTTCAGAAAAGATTGTTTTAGGCTCTGAGCTTTTCGGCGAAAGCATAACCTACCAGCAGCTGGCAGTTATCATTGCTGCCGGGGGAGCCCTTGTGCTGCTGTTTGAAAACTATCGGGCCGGGGCTTTTTTCCGGGGAGTCATCAGCACAGTGACTAACCTGCCAATGGATATCATCAGTGCTTTTTCCGATATTGTCTCCTATATCCGGCTGTTTGCCGTGGGACTGGCGACAGTAGTCATTATGACCAGTTTCAATGAGATGGCCGTAGCCGGCGGAATTGATGGGGCTGGTGACCTGATCCTGGCCGTTATCATTCTACTGCTGGGCCACGGCCTTAACCTGGTCCTCTGTCTGATGTCGATAGTTGTCCATGGTATCCGTTTAAATATGTTGGAGTTCTCAAACCATGTTGGCTTACAATGGACCGGAAGACGTTACAAACCGTTTAAACGACAGATAATACAGCATAAAACAGCAGAGTAAATTAGCTTTAATAACATAGAAAGGAGTAATCAATTATGCTTGGAGATTTAAGTCTATCACTTTCTCTGGCGGCAGTTGGATCGGCTATTGGAACCGGTATCGCCGGGATGGCAGCGATTGGTGCCTGGAAAAAGGCCTATGCAGAAAATAAAGCAGCCCCCTTCATTATCATTGCCTTTGTCGGTGCACCGTTAACCCAAACAATCTATGGGTTAATCTTAAGAAACGCAATTCTCGACGCCGCCTGGGAAGGCTATAACTTTGCCTACCCACTTATTCTTGGTGCCTTTGCCGGCATAGCCATGGCCTTTTCCGCCTGGTTTCAGGGCAAGGCCGGAGCACGAGCAGCCGATGCACTGGGCGAGACGGGCGAAGGTTTTGGGAACTATATCATGGTAGTAGGTATTGTGGAAACAGTAGCACTTTTCGTCATGGTCTTCTGTATGACCGCCCTACCCTGAAGAACTCACCGAAACTATCTGATGACCGGCGGGGAGAAGATCTAAACAATCTTCTCCCCCAACCGGCAATTAGCATAGTTACTTGCCAGACTTTAAGTTCATCCCCGCTCACTATAGGCCTGTTTTAAGGTTTTTGCAACTTCAGGACGACTGAACTCAACCGGAAGATCTTCCCCCTCGGCAAGCATTTCCCTGACCTTCGTTCCGCTCAGAAAAAGATGGTTCTCGGCATCGTGCGGACAGGTTTTATTAGAAGCGATATTACCACAGATTTTACACCAGAAGGCATATTCAAAAAATAACGGTTGAATCTTCAAAGAACCCTCAGGCAGATCATCAAAAATCTCCTGAGCCTCATAGGTTCCATAATAATCCCCCACACCTGCATGATCACGTCCCACAATAAAATGAGTACAACCATAATTCTGACGGATAATCGCATGTAAAATCGCTTCTTTAGGACCAGCATAGTTCATCTTTGCCGGCATAACTGACAGCAAAACACGATCAGCTGGAAAATAATTTTGCAGAATCTCTTCGTAACAGCTCATACGAACAGCTGCTGGAACATCCCCCTGCTTGGTCTGGCCAACCAGTGGATGCAGTAACAGACCATCGACGATCTCCAGAGCAGATTTCAGCAGGTATTCATGGGCCCTGTGGATCGGATTCCGGGTCTGAAATCCAACCACCCTTCTCCAGTTCTGGCGGGCAAAATAGCTTCTGGTTTGAGCCGGTGTCAGGCGGTACTGTTTAAACCGCTTATCCGAACACAGAAGAGCGGTAGCCCGAACCGCACCCCCAATGCAGATTTCATCCTGTTCCAGAGTTTTTTTAACCCCGGGATGGGCCTCATCAGTTGTTCCAAAAACCTCCCTGGCAAACTCATGTCGATCGATTTGATACTTATCTTCCAACTTCAGCTCTCCAATCAACTCACCTGACTGGTTAGTCAGACCGATCAACTCACCCTTCTGAAAGGCCTTTGCCCTCTCCGGAGTAACAGATAAAACTATTGGAATCGGCCAGAGAATAGCACCAGGCAGCTGCATCTTCTCAATAACTCCACGATACTGCGCTTCAGTCATAAACCCCTTAAGTGGACTGTACCCACCGGTTGTTATCATTTCCAGATCAGATTCCTGATCAGCGTTAAGTTGAAGCTTCTGGCTGTCACTATGACGCTGTTCAAACTGTTCCATCTCCGAGGCAGCTAAAATCCGCTCAACCAGCTGACCACCATGAGCTTCAATCAATCCACTATCTGTTGGTACATGTTCCATATGAAAGCCTCCTGACTTAACTGTTACAGATAAAATTTACCGAATAATCAACTACCTAAGTATATCATCAAAAAGTTAAGTAACTTAATTAATTTAGTTTATTGTATCAATTTTCAGAATTATATCAACCCGGACTGATAACCCCCTATTTAGAAAGCTATTTACTATAACATCTTTTAAGGTACAACCCTATTTTTTAAAACCCGAAGCTCCCAATTGAATCTCCTTGACCGGTAAAAAAAGTGACTGGGTTTGCTGAATAATCAATAATTTACTGATGAATAAATAAAACTTTCTCCGACTGCTTGCCGATATTCATAAAATCCGGTAGAATATTGTTTTATATAGAATACCGTAGATGTCTTTACGAGGTGATATTTTGAATCAGCTACCAAAAGAAAATGGCAAGATTACAGTTTTTATAAAGGGTAAACATCCGGGAGTTAAACAATATTATGCAGCTCTGGCAGGATTGAATATCGAGAACGGCACTGTTGATTTCATTTCAGCTGTAGCCGCCCGCTCCTCCGAAGAACTGCGTCTTACACATCCCGGCAAAAATCCCGAACGGCTGCGCCAGAAAATAATCAATAATAAGATAGCCATACGTGACAAACAGGACGGATATTTGATCCGTGAAGCCGACGAGCTTTTTCATAAATTTTTTGAAAATCACGCCACAGAACTAAGCGAACTTCTCACCTCTGGTAAGCGGGAAGAAGCCACCCGGTTCATTGAGAAAAATCTGCGGAGAATTATCGAAAATCCCGGGGCTTCTTTTGAAACCTATTACCTGAGAGGGATCAGCGAAAAACCGGACAGCCCGCCGGCCACCAGGCCCAGCCGAGGTGGAAGTAACAGACGACGTGCCTCAACAGCCAACAGCAATAAGATAACCCTACCTGTCTCCCCCTTGATCGGTGTCGGCAACGGAATTAAGGCCCGGGAGATTTCACGCAGTGACAAAATTCTCGTCAAGTTTACTCCGCAGGCCCTACAAAAGCTCGAAGGTAAGATAAATGGCTCGACTTCACGAGAAGAACTAACCCGGTCAAGACCGGCGACAGTTCTTGAATATAGATCAACCTACGAAGGCATGGGACAGCTACTGGTAGAGATCGACAATAAATTCAACGGCAGCTGTATAATCCCCGAGGGCAGCCTGCTAAAACCGGCGGAAGGACGTATCCGTTCAACCGGTCGCAGTCACGGAAGCAACGTGCCCCTGATTATCTGGTTCACGCTGCTGATCATCACTGCTGTTATAATCTTAGTAGTCTTCCTTTAAAAAACAACTCTAAAAAAGACTGCCGACGACGCTACCACAACCAGCTTCTCTTACAGATCAAAGTTTTGCTTGATCTTCTCAACAATCTGTTCAATCTGCTCGTCAAGTTGACTCAAATCATTGACCGAATTATCAACTATGTGAACCGGCATATCCAGTCCCTCATCCAGCTCTTTGTGGTCATCTTCAGCGTAAGTTTCTTCCATCTCCTCGCGTGATACGAGGTGATCGTCCTGCCCCTCTTCCAGCGCCTCTTCATGCCGTTTAACATTTCTCTGCCAGCAGACATCAAACGGTGCATAGATATAAAGTGCCAGGCCATTTTGCAGAATCTCATCACTAAAGTTATCCGCTATCGATTCCAGATAGTTAGGACGGGAAAACTCAATAAAAAGCACATCACATTCCTGCTGTAACTCCAGTATATCGCTGTTAAGTTCCTTGAGGATATCATTCCAGACCGTGGGATCAGTTACTTTATAACCACCATCATCGGTCTTTCGACTGCGTTTTTCCTCAGTATCAGTCTGAAAAATATTCCACAGTTTAGGAAAATCATCAACTCGTTGAACCTGACTGGCCATACCTTCTTCAGCCAATCGCTTATTTAACCGTCGAAAAATCTCTGATTTGCCACAGCCGGGAGTACCCAGCAGAAAAATATTCAAACACTCCACAACAATCGCCTCCAAAAAATCATTTGTCCACTCCGGTCCAGAACAGTCCAAACGACCATTCTGAACCGGTTTATCAACTCATCAGTTAAATCAAACTAAATTGTGCCCAGTCTGCATAATAACCGGACAAAAAATATTTAACACCTTTCAACCACCGGTTATTTGTTAAAAATATCAGCCAGAAAGGCAGTCTCCTCAGCCATTATCTGGTAACCGTTGATCAGATCCTGTCTGTCCCGAACAGCTGTCTCAATAATTACTACTTCGACACCTTTTTCCTCAAAAATCCGGGCCATATTCTTAAAGTTTTCCTCTTTCATTTTACCCTTTTCATGATGTATAGGTGGATGAAAAAGTTTCTGTTCAGGAACATAATCCCCAATATGGAGAGAATAAAGAAGTTCTTCGGGAAGATCTTCATAAGGCGCTTCAGGCGGATCAGGTATCTCCGCACTTGTCTGGACCTGGGTAAAAGTATGGGCAAGATCAAAACAAAATCTTACGTCAATTCCAGCTTCTCTAACGGCATCCATCACAGGGTAGATCTCATCGGTCGTTACAAACCCCGTATCAAAAGCCGTATTGTTTTCCAGATGAAGCAACATACCTTTGTCCTGGCTGTATGCTCCCAGATCCTTCAAAGATCGAATCAACATATTCTCCATAATCTTCAAATATCTACCTTCAGCCTGGTAAAACGGTACTGTGCCGGGATGCATCACACAATAGGTACAGCCAACCTTTGCCGCCATATCTAAATACCTTTTCAGATATTCACAGGCCAGCTGCCTATCTTCCTCCTGAAAAGAACAGGTAGCTTCGGCAACATATGTATAGGGCAGATGAAGGGACAGTGTCACATCAAGTTTTTCTGCCACTTCCCGAGCCTTAAAAAGCTCCTCATCATCCATTCCCAGGTACGGATTGGGAATTCCTCCATCAAGCTCAACATGACGCAAATTAATCTCATTAGCAACCTCTATCTGACGGATTATATCCTTTTTAAAACGAGCCTGTGCCAGCGCGTCCATATCAGGAACCTTAAGTTCACCAGCATCAAATTTAGCCTTTTCCTCATCCGTAAGATATTCATATTCAAGCAGGTTAGTAAAATTTCTTCCTAGCCTCATATCTACACCTCAATCCTTATGATAAACTTTCAAAACTACAATCTACTTAGCAAATTAAGTGATGGTCAAAAATGATAATTAAATCATAATCCATCCCTGAAAGCCCTTTTGTCAAGCTAAAGAATCTATCTAATTAAACCGAAATAAGCAACCCCTTTGTGAATTTTATCCGACTTAAACCACCACAATCTACAGCCTGATTGACTGCTCACCGGTCAAGCAGTTGCTCAAACTCTTCACGCTCTATCAACTCAACCTCCCGCTGTTCAGCCTGCTGCAGTTTGTTCTGACCGGGATTTTCACCAACCAGTAAATAATCAGTATTTCCACTGACAGCCGAAGTTACAGTTCCTCCCTGCTCTTCAATCAGCTGCTTAAACTCCCGGCGCGTCAAACCTTCAAAACTCCCGGTAATAACGAATTTCATCCCGACAAGCTTCCCACTCTGCTCTGTCGATTCCTCCAACGGTTGTGGCTGCACTCCCAGTTCCTTTAATCGAGCTAAAACCTGGGAGTTTTTTTTGGCATTAAAAAACTCAACCAACGACTCAGAAACCCGGGGGCCAACATCCGGAAGCGACTCTAACTCCTCCCGGGATGCGGCGGACAGCTCCTCAACATTGTTAAAATTTTCTGCCAGAACCGTCGCCACATGCCGGCCCACATGACGAATCCCCAATCCATAAATAAATCTATCCAGGTCGGGCTGTTTACTCCGTTCAATCTCCGTCAACAGATTATACAGGGCCCGGGCCACCTGTCGATGAGCCTTCTCTGGTTGTTCAAGAAAATCAGCCAGTTTATTCTGGACCGATGGGCTATTTAATGAGTCTTTTAACTGTCTGGCCCTGTTTTGGCTGAACCCGCTATTATTCACCAGCTGATCCACAGAAATATCCTGGAGCTGGTCAACACAATCAAGGGAATCTGCCAGTTTAATCGCCGTACCGGGGCCCACTCCCGGCAGTTCCAGAGCATACAAAATAACAGCAAATTCACCGTTTTCCGCCTCATTCAGAAGACGAAGATAACGCTGATTATCAAACAGTCCAGCCGCCAACAGTTGCTCGGCTGAAAGTTCATAGAGATCGGCGATTGTCGAGACCAGATCCTGTTCGACCAGTTTATCTATCCCCTCAACACCAAGTCCCTCGATATCCATTGCATCCCTGGAAACATAATGTTCAAGCCGGCCTCGAACCTGGGCGGGACAGGCCAGCTCACCGGTACAGAGATGATACGCCCCCTCCACCTTTACCGGCGCACCACAGGCCGGACATTCCTCCGGAATTTTCAGGGGCGGCTCCCGCTCCTCTAAGGCCGAATTTAACCGTTTGGCAACATAGGGAATAACATCCCCCGCCCGCTCAATCTGCACACGGTCCTTTCGACGAATATCTTTCCGCTGTAATTCCTCAAAATTATGCAGTGACGCCCGGCTAACTGTCA
>PWOD01000237.1 GCA_003557545.1 bacterium
ACGTTGTTGGAGACCCCGGACTGTGGGGTGTTCATGTAGATCGTGGAGCTGAACAGTTTTATCCCAATTCCCGGGGAGAATCTGTCCTGGTCCGCCTGTGACGAAGTCGAAGTCGGCCCAGAACTGGAGATCGTTCGGATGGAGATAAAGGGGTTGTAAGGGTGGGGCTGGATCTGTGTATTTAAACCGTAAAATCCAGTGACGTAAAACTGTCCGCAGCCAACCAATATAATAAAGCTGCCCCAAAAAGCCAACAATTTTTGCGGTTAGTTTGAACGGTCCGTATTCGACGAGATAGAGTGGAACCCGTTTAACTATACGATAGATTTCTCGTCCATGTTTTGCTATAAAATGAGGAAAAACAGATAGCAAAGTTGAACCTCCAGCAGTTATTTTATAGAGAGTTTACCAGTTGATCGCAAAGAAAATCGATTTTTAATTGCTAATTTTAAATTGTATCATAAGGAAGATTTCCCGGGGGGAGGTCAGGCCAATAAGCACCATCATTCTGCCATTTCCCACGCCAAGCGGCATCAGGGTTTTCCCGGGTGGAACCGTATCTAAACTGTAGGTAGTTTTCAAGCCTGTGAGGCACGGGAAAAAGCTGGCCAGCAACCGGTAACTGTTCCAGGGACAGGAGAAATTTCCGGGGTATGGCGAAAACTTTAAAATCAAAGAGTTTTTTTCAGAGTGGATTGGTGACTGTGATTGCTGGAAAGGTAGTTCATCTGCCCAGCTGTTAGTCGGTGATACAAAATTTGGCCTGTGACTGGTATTATAGATGTTGGCCGCCGACGAGCAGCAGCATAGGGTTTAACCAGTAGATTTATTTTAAGTTCAAGGTGAAATCGATGCGAAAGCAGCTTTTGAAGTGGATACCTCTGGAGGCTCTGAAAAATATTTCTTATATAAGTCTGGGTAAGTTTTTCACCTATTCCGGAGGGCTTTTCTACGGGATCTTTGGTGCTTATTTGCTGGGGGCAAGCGGATTTGGTCAGCTGGTTTTGATAATGGCAACGGTCCAGACTTTTTCGTTGCTTTTTCAGTTTAATCTCTATTCCCCCCTGGTTAAATTGATCAGCGAACGTCTGGCCGGTAAATCAACTGTGCGGAATCGGGATATTATTCGGGTTGCTTTTCTGTCACAGGCAGTTGGAGGGGTGTTATTTTCCCTCCTGTTTTTCCTGTTTCTCTGGTTCGCTGCGCCGGACACGGAACTTTTTGGTGACTGGCAGACGGCGCTGGGCTGGTTTGCATTAAGTGAGCTTCTACAGCTGCTGCGCAAGCCGCTGTCCGCGGTTATTATTGCCTATGAAAAATTTGGCTGGAAATCCTTTTATTCACTGTTGTATTCCCTGTGTCGGGATTACCTGGTTGTGATATTTATGTATACCGGTGGTGTGCAGGGTGCCTGTTTCGGTTATTTTATTGGTGAATTGATAATATTGGCTGCCAGCACAGGCATGGTTTTATCTATCTGGGGTAAACGGGTTTTTCGACTGCTGTTAGAGGGATTAGAGGATAGCGGAAAGATTACTATGTTGATTTTTAAAAACAGTCGGAGCAATTATCTGGCCCACGTTTTTAACAAGGGTTACAATGAACTGCAGAAGATTATTCTCGGTCTGCTGGTCAGTCCGGCCGGCGCAGGATATTTTACTATTGGATTAAAGTTTCAAAAGTTTTTTACTTTCAGCAATTCTACTCTCAAGACCTATCTATTTCCTCGATTCATCAAAAAATGGAACAGTTCACGCGCTGAATTTTTTTATACATTAAGAAAGTATTTTTTATTGTTAGGTCCGGCCAACCTGCTGCTGGCCCTGTTTTTGGCTGCTGCTGCGCCCTGGCTGGTCCCGCTTCTTTTTAGTGCTGAGTTTATTCCTTCAATACCTCTGGTCTGGATATTGTCGCCGGGGTTTGTTATCAAGTATTTATTGGGGATTTTTAAGGAGATGACCTTTGTTTTAGGCTGTCAGCGGGAGCTGGTGAAGTTTGGTTTCCTGGAGTTTGTCATTGGCCTGCCTCTGACTGTTTTACTGGTTGGTCAGCTTGGATATATCGGTGCAGCCTGGGCACATACGGTGGTAATCCTGTTAATGGGGCTGTACCAGGTGAGATTCTTTCACCTCAAGTTTGGTTGGTCCTGGCTCTATCGATCAAGGGAAATTGATTAGAAATAGTTTTTAGCCTGTTTTTCAGGCTGGCTTCGGAGGGACGGACATATGGCATGAAACACAGATAGATCAGTCAGTGATGAAACAGTCTTAGAAGGGAGCTTGTTTCCAAAAGTTGTTAAGAATTTTAGTTAAGAAACATTGGGGTCAATCTGAAGTGGCAATGTCAGGCCGGAGATTGTTGTTGAAATCATCGATTGGCTGTATTTTTCTTGTTCTTATGAGATAATAACTGCTATCTGATTGTTTGCTCAGCAGCTGTAATAGTTAACTTAATCAGGAGTATGGATAATGAAAGAGAATCAGGTAAGTTTACGGAGTTTTGTTTATCTCGATAAAATTCAACCGCAGTTTGCAGCTTTTGTGGCCAAACTCTGCCGGGCTGATATACCGGTTGCGGGGCAGGCTTCTCTGCTGATTGAGATTCAACCGGGCATTGAGATTAACCGGGTAGCAGATGTGGCGATGAAAACAACCGATGTGCGTCCGGCGATTGAGATCGAAGAGCGTGAATATGGAATAATTGAACTGCATCATTCGGATCAGGAAGAGGTGCGGTACGCAGGTCAGGCGGTGCTTGAGGAGTTTGGGTTGAGTTTTGCTGAAAGAGTGAGACCGGAGATCCTTGCCACACGGGTGATTGACCGGGTGACTCCGTATCATGCCCAGGTGGTTAATAATGATTTTGATGGTAATCTGTTGTTAGAAGGGGATTCGTTACTGATCATTGAACTGGAGCCGGCAGTAAATGCTGCTCTACTGGCCAATGAAGCAGAGAAAGCTACCGGGGTTAAGTTGATTCATTTTAGATTACGTGGTCGTTATGGACGTGTTTATCTGGCTGGTTCTGAAGATGAAACCCGGGCTGCGCGTGATGCCGTCCTGCTGCAGTTTGAGAGTTTTCGTAATCGCCGTCAGTTTTAAACCTCCTTTTTGTCGAGTTTAAAAAAAATAATATTTCTGCCCTGTTTCCTTTGATTTTTTCTTCGATTAATATTATAATCATTAAGTTTGAACCCTGACTTCAGGGGAATTCTGTTTTATTTAGAGCAGAAGAACTGTTTAGCAAATTGACTTTAGAGCAGGAAAATTGGTAAAAAGGAGTTTGTCAAATGGCTATAGGTTTGGAGATGTATCGCCAGCAGCGTGAGGAAGAGAAACGTCGGGAGAAAATGCGAGATGCCCTTAACAAAGTTCGTAAACAGTGTGAAATTTTGATTCGCAGTCATGAAAAACAGCGTTTTATGCGGGTTTATATATTAATGGCTTTCGATCGAATAATTCATGAGCTGGCCTATCGTCGTTCTCTGGGTGTGGC
Organism: bacterium; assembly: GCA_003557545.1. Lineage (GTDB taxonomy): Bacteria > T1Sed10-126 > T1Sed10-126 > T1Sed10-126 > T1Sed10-126 > PWOD01. The sequence goes on from PWOD01000237.1 coordinate 3,496, forward strand.
TGAGGTTGAAGTTCGCAATAAAGAGGAAGAGTGGTTTATTGACCTACAGGTGCAAAATAAAGAGATGACACAAACCGATGTCCGGGAAATTCTTGAGGAAAATCTCAGGGACAAACATACTTTTAATCTCGTGAAAGCCCTGAGTTTTGTGGATGATTTTTTGATTTCTCCGGGTGAGGGTGGCGGTATTCAGCTGGAAGCCACCAAAAAATTAAATACCGAGATAATCGTTTAAAATTTGACGGTGTATTGCTGTTTGACGATCAGTTGGTAATACCTGGATAGCACTTACTTTCCCTAAAGTAACAGACAATTTTACGACCGGATTATAGCAGCCATAACCGGACAAAAAAGCCTTCAATCGATTTTTAACTATCCGGGTTAGTATTTGAGAAAATCAGCTCAAGTGGCGAAAATTAACCGTTGACCAGTTTATTTTTGAGGGATGCCGATGAGCCCCGATGACGAGCGGGAAGAAAATCAAACCGACCAGGAAAACAGTACGCCCGAGGAGCTGACGCCGGAAGAACTGGCCCGTAAGGTTACGGGTGATAGTCGTGAAGAGGAGGAGTCTACTCCAGAAGATTTGGCTGATGACGAAGAAATGCCCTCCGAACGAGAGTCCGACCCTGAAGAACTATTAAAAGAAGAGGCCGAAGCGGTTCGCCAGCAGCAGGAGGAGTGGGAGGAGGATTTCCCTGATCTGCCGGATGAATATTTATCTCCAGAAGAGCTGCCGGAACCTGAGGAACTGGCGGTTACGGTCTGGCTAAAAAAAGGCTTCAAATATCTTTTTTATCTTTATCTTTTATATCTCCTTGTGTGGAGTTTGGTGTTACCCGGGCTGGAAGGGCTTTTGACCTATCAGATGCGCTCTTATTTTGAGCAGAATGAATACCGACGTGCCGGGTTTGTCTATCGTATAGGAGCAGTGGGTGGCGGATTGCTGGTTCGTTATCCGGATAAGTTTACGGCTGATTATTTACAGGGGCTGCTCGAAAATCAGCAGTATCAGCTGTTGGCCGATGAATATTATGAGATTATTGAGCCGGCCCCCGGCCCTTTTACCGAACAGAAATATGGGGAGTATCTGCTGGCCACTGAGAACTGGGAGGAACTGGCTTCACTGGCTCAGCATTTGACGACCTTGCCTGAAACGGAGGGTGCTGCTTATCTGTTGGGCGGTCGGGCCTTTTTAAAGCTGGGGGATCTTTCTGAAGCGCGAACCTTTGTTGAGCAGGCGTTATTTTACCGGCGGGAAGATGCTTCGGTTGATCGGTTGGATCGGGATATAGGTTTAACTGAGGGTGACTACAGTCGGGCGGCGGATGCGGCAGCAAGAGTTTTTGCAAGACTTGATCCTGTGCGTCCGCGGGAGTCCT
>PWOD01000128.1 GCA_003557545.1 bacterium
GACAGGTGATATGGGCTTATTATGGACCCGATTGTTGAAATGGGGACAAAAATTGGCCTCTTATCCGTTTATCGTGAAATATTTTATTTAATGGACAACAAAGAACAAAAATATTGTATGTTATCAAAAAATTGATAAACTTGGACTTGTTGCGGTAGACTCTTAATTGAGTTTGTGAGAGGGACTATTTATTGGAGTGTTCAGACAATCAAGCATTTTTTGATAAAAAAATAAATACTTTTAAGGGATAGGTGAATTATATGGGGAAAGTGTTCAGACAAAAAACTCGATTTTTTTCGCTGATATTGGCTGTTTTAGTGTTATTGGTGTGGGTTGATTTATTGTATGCCGCTGAGTATGAGGGGAAGAATAGTAGGGTTGGAAATGCGGGTTTTTCTTATCAGCAAGGTAGGTGGGTTACAAATGAGTATGATTTTCCACGTTTTGCTATCGGTGCGGGATCTTTTGCAAATGTTTATGATTCTGACAATTGGGATAATAGTTGGGGTGGATTAGCTTTGCGGTTTACAGCTTATATTAACAAGCACTTTGCGATCCGAAGTAGACTTTATTCTACTGTGGCTAAGGATACTTTTGATTATGATGCTAAAATTTCAGGTTTAGATTTTGGACTAATGGTTGGTAGCAATTGGGCTGAAGGATTTAATGTCATGGGAGGATTGGGTTTTTATACAGAAAATTTTACCTGGGATCATCCTCTGGCTTCCAGCGACAGTTGGTCTGGAGGGTTGGTGTCGTTGGGAATAGGTTATCAATGGAGAAATCTTTCTTTAGAACTGGTTGGAGATATTAAGGATCCTTCCGATCCAGAAAGTTATTTTGAGGGTGGTAGTTCTAATGCGACTTATACATCCGGTTCATTAACTTTGGAATATATTTTCGATTGATTAGAAAACTGATGTAAAATAACTTCTTTGGTAGTGCACTCAACCCTCAAAAAGCCCACAATATCCTGGCTAGCCAGAAAACTATCCGTGAGAAATATTTTATCCCGATTTTAATGAGCCTTAAACTGTGTTATTTTTGAATTTATAACATACTTTACTCAATCCTAATTTTTTGTTCTGTACGTAAACGCATTAAAGCCGTTACAAGATGCCGCTTTAGAAGGCATTGAAATCGGGGTGATCTAAGAGCAAAGCTATATGAGTGAAAGAAAAACACTTGCGTATATTTGCGCGTTTTAACGAAAAAGGGGTAAAATAGAAAATAGCTCAAAGGGCTAGTAATGAGTGATATGAATAGAACAAAAGCAAATGAGCCGGGTGGGATTCGAACCCACGACCCGTCGCATCCTGCTCCTCAAGGGGGAAGCATCTTCCCCCTCGACGCTTCGCTGCTCCCCCACGGCACATCCTGTGCCTGAAACCCTGAGGGATGACTCCCTCAGACTCCCTGGGTGTCGTGGTTATTGATTATATTAAAGTTTACCGGGGAACTGTAGCTGTGGGGTAATGATAAGTGAGCCGGGTGGGATTCGAACCCACGACACCCGGATTAAAAGTCCGATGCTCTGGCCAACTGAGCTACCGGCTCAACTTGTTTGTAGGTTAATTTCCAGGAAGGAAATTACCTGTTTACAGTGCGAATATGGTACATTTTTTTTCAAAAAATAAAAGGGTTTTATTGTTAAAATCAGGATTTTATTATTGTTATGGTAAGTGGGGGAGTTCTGAAAATTTAGAAATGCTTTTTTTACAGAGGGTAGAATGATACTATCAGACTGAGTTTGACACAAAAAAGTTAAGGACTGATTTTAGATGAAAACCTTCTCTAGAATTTTAGTTCCAATTGATATGTCAAAGAACTGTTTGCCAGCGCTTAAGGTGGCAAGAAAAATGGTAGCAGAAACTGATTCTACTTTAGCTTTTTTGTATGTGTTACGTTCAGAAGGGGAAGAGGTGGAATCATTTCGTTCGCTTTATAAACGTGAAATGTCAGCGGATAAATTAATTTCAACTTATGTTTATCCACGGGTAAAGGATTGGCTTCGTGAGATCGATCCCCGGCTGACTGATCAAAGTCGTCTTGAGGTGCGGGTGGGCAAGCCGCATGAAGAGATTCTTAAATATGCTTCTGAGCGGGAGTTCGACCTGGTAGTCATGGGGACCCATGGTCGCATTGGATTTAAACGCTGGTGGATTGGATCTGTGGCGGAGCGTGTGGTTCGTCAGTCAGACTGTCCGGTATTAACCGTCCGTTCGCGCGGCAAGGCAACTGATAGGGTTATCGGCGAGTGAGCAAATCAAAGGTTTGATTGTCCTGTTCTGTTAAAGTCGATCAGAGACCGGCAAAAATCTTCAGTGGGAATTGAATGATTGTCCAATAACTGATAAAATTAATGTTCGCTAAAAGTTTGTTGGTCAGGGGCTGTAGCTCAGCTGGGAGAGCGTCTCGTTCGCAACGAGGAGGTCACGGGTTCGAATCCCGTCAGCTCCATTATTGTCTATTGATACTAAATATTCTCCCGTTCAATCCGATAGCCGATAGTTTTTTCGATTGCCCGGAGATCATCTTTATCCCGCCGTGTAGCCAGTGTGTAGGCGTCACCTGTTTCGCCGGCTCGTCCTGTTCGCCCGATTCGATGGGTGTAGACATCTGGCTCATCAGGCACATCATAATTAATTACGTGGGAGATATGATCAACGTCAAGTCCGCGCGCCGCAACGTTAGTGGCGACAAGAAACTGAAAGCGTTGCCGTCGGAAACCGGACATTGTAGCTTCCCGTGCGATCGAATCCATTCCTCCCTGAAGACCACAGGCGTTGTAACCCTGGTTACGTAGTTTACGAGTAAGTTTACGAACCGTATTTCTGGTGCGGCAGAAGATGATTCCAGAGGTGATGTTTTTATGGTCCAGAATTTTTTTCAGTATACGATCTTTATCCTGTGGTTTGACCGGGACAATAAAATGAGAAATTGTGCTGGTTGGTGCCTGTCGGCCGACGGAAATTTTTTCCGGTTGGTCGAGAATTCGTTCGGCAAGTTTTTGGATCGGTGTGGGAATGGTGGCTGAAAAGAAAAGGTTTTGTCTCCCCTGGGGGATGCGGTACATGATTTTTTTAATTTCAGGTAAAAAACCCATATCACACATTCTATCAGCTTCATCCAGCACAAAATATTTTATAGAACGAAAATTCACAGTTCCCCGGCCATAATGGTCAAGCAGCCGCCCGGGACAGGCTATAAGCAGGTCAACCGGTTTTTCTAACCGATCAATTTCAGAATATATATCGGTTCCTCCATAAACGCTTTCAATATTAAAACGTCCGCCCGGATTTAGTTTTTCGGCCTCTCTGGTAATCTGATCGGCCAGTTCGTGGGTGGGAGCGAGAACCAGGGCTTGTGGACCCTGTTCGGCTGGTTCCAACAGTTGAAAAATCGGTAGTAGAAAAGCGGCGGTTTTCCCGGTGCCTGTGGGGGCGGTGCTGACGATATCATTGCCTTCTAAGACGATGGGGATCGTTTCTGCTTGAACGGGCCGGGGATTTTCAAAACCGGCTTTTGTTAATGTTTCGATCAGTTCATCATTCAGGCCAAGGTCGGCAAAGCTTACGTCGGGGACAGGTTCCGGTTCTGGCCGGGTGAATTCAGCCTGAGGCTGTTCAGATTTAACTGGTTGGGCAGCTGGAGTAGTCCCATTAGTTTTTTTAACCTGACCCGCTGCTGGCCCTTTTTTAGTTGTTATAACTTCAAATTCTACCTGATCTCCAGAGGAAAGTTGGTTAGAATTATTTGAGTTTATAACATTTGAAATGTGGACAAAAAGATCGTCGCCACCTTGCTGTTCGATAAACCCAAAACCCTTTTTTGCATCAAACCATTTCACAGTACCGATATTTGCCATTGCTAAAAAAACACCATCCTAATATTTTTTGCTGGAGAGGATCAATTAAGGGAGTTTATTTTTAAATAGTGAAGTAATTGCACAGCACAAAATTTAAAAATTGCAGGTATATTCCCCGGTTACATAGTGACTAATCATCCAGCTTGATTATTGATTCAGTCAAATATTATACAGCAAATTTAGATTTTTCATAGTAGTTTAGAGTTGAATTTGATGTTATTAAGCGAGCGATTTTTGAGTTTTAGCCAGCGGTGGTTAAAATAGAGCTGCAGATAACCAGGTGATTCGGGGAATGGTCGAAGGGGCTTGACGATCAACAGTGGTTAAAAAAGCTGTCGTTGTTGTTCGCCCAACCGTTCTCGGGCAGTTTTCAGATAATCGGGATCGATTTCGAACCCAACAAAATCAAGTTTAAGTTGCTGGGCTGCCAGGGCGCTGTTACCAATACCGAGGAAAGGATCAACCACCAGCCGGGTTTTTTCCAGACCGTGTAATTTAATTGCCATTTCAGCCAGGGCGGGTGGAAAACTTGCCGGGTGGGGACGATCTTTTTGGCGGTTCTGGATTGTTTCATAAGGGATAAACCAGGTATTACCGCGACACCTGAGATCCTGGTTATCCCGTCCCCAGCGTTTGATATTTGATTTATCCTTATAAGGAACCCCAATGGCTTTTCTGTCAAGCTGTACATCATCATTGTGGGTAAGGTGAAAAATATATTCATGACACTGGTTGAGGTAACGCTGGCTGTTGATCGGTTTGTAATGGCCGATATTTAGTTCGGCGCGGTTCTGCGAATGGTCCGGCTGGATGGTAATCGATTTAATCCAGTGGATTTCATTCTGTAGTTGAAAAAAATTTCGTAGTTCGAAAAGAACTTCATGGGGTCCCCAGAGATCGGAAGGTTTTGAACCAATGTTAAGAAAGATTGAGCCGTCGTCAGCCAGAACCTGCTTTATTTCCCGGGCCCACTGGCCTATCCAGTCCAGGTAAGAATCACGGCTTTCAGTATCATCATAGAGGTTATAAGCAATACCCAGATTGTAAGGGGGAGAGGTTACGACTACGTCTACAGAACCGGGGCTTAATCGTCTGGAGAGATTCTCCAGGCAGTTTTCATTATAAAGTTTAAGATTTTGCCGGCTCATAGTTTAACCACCCGGCTTGATTTGTGGGTGGAGGTCTAATTCACGTGTCCAGGCATCACGGGGTTGCTCATAAAGATGAATAATTTCCCGGGCAATAGAACGGGGATTAATGAAACTGGAAGGATCTCTGTGGGGTTGTTCAGAACGTTTTTTCGGACTATCTATTTCACCGTTAACGGTGATGGCAACCAGGTGTACTCCACGATCCTGAAACTCCTCAGAAAGACTTAGAGTAAGCCCCCTAAGAGCAAACTTGGAGGCATTGTATGCGCAATGATTTAGCCGAGCTTCAACTGCTCCGGTGGCCAGAATATTGGCGACAAAACCACTGCCTTGCCGGGCCATTTTAGGTACCAGCTCCCGGGCCAGTATAAAGGGGCCCTGGCAGTTGACTTCCATATGTTTTTTGAAATGATTGAGGTTGGTATCTTCCAGCGGAGCTGGTCTATAATAACCGGCATTGTTGATCAAAACGGAGATAGGGGGCCATTGTTTGGGAATGGCTTGAGAAATATCACGTAATGATTCCGGCCGGTGAAAATCGATCGGTAGCGCTATACTGTCACCCGGTTCCTGTTGATTGAATTCATCGGCCAGATCCTTTAATTTATCCATATCCCGCGCACACAGAAGCGTATTAAATCCATAATTGGTAAGGGCTCTGGCGATATGTTCTCCCAGTCCTCTTGAGGCGCCAGTGATCAAAGCAGTTTTGTTGAACAGTTTTGTTCACCCCGTAAATCTGCATCATGATTGGTTAAGCCCGTTAATTGGTAAAACACCGGTAAAGATAGCATGATAAGTTGATTGACTTGTATGAATCATCCAATCTTACCACGTTTAAAAGAGATAGTCAAAATTTATGAGTCAATTTTTATAAGAGTAAGTAAAGTGGCAGGATGAAGATGTGATATTGTTTTCAATAATCCTTCCATGCAGACATAGAGCAGGGTGATTAGTTATAATAAATAGATGGAATCTTTAGATTTGAGTACTGATGGAACGGAGTTTTAGAGTTGCTTGTTGCAATTAAGACATTTGGTTGCCTGGTTAATAAGTCTGAGGAAGAAAAATTAAAAAGCCGGTTGATCGAGCAGGGTTTTGGGCTGACCTGGGACTGTAACAGGGCCGATATCTGTATTATTAATAGCTGCTGCATAACAACCAGCGCTGCCGCCAAAATCCGCAAAGAAATTCGTCGTGTCAGGCGGGATAACCCGACCGTGGAGTTGATCTTTACAGGGTGCTATGCAAAATTATTGAAGAATAAAGCTGCCGGGGTAGTTCACCAGGCAGACAAAATTATTTTTAACACAGATAAAACAGGGGTTGTTGAATATCTGAGTGCAAAATATTCAGCTTCAGCAGATTTGCACAAAAAAAGTTTCGACCGGCAGTTTAACACAAGGAAGTTTTTAAAAATCCAGGATGGTTGCCGGGAGTTTTGTGCTTATTGTATAGTCCCCTACGTCAGGACAAAGCTCTGGAGTCGTCCGGTGGAGGATATTCTGGAGCAGATTGATCGGTGGACTGCAGAAGAGTATAAGGAGATAGTCCTGACAGGGATTCACCTGGGAAATTATGGAAAGGAACAGAGTTCGGGGATAAATTTTCTGGAGTTACTTAAACGGATTGAACAAGCCTCTCCAAATTGCCGGATCAGGTTGAGTTCTGTTGAACCGCAGGATGTGACGGAGGAGTTGATTGAGCTGATTGCAACAAGTCAGACATTTTGTAATCAGATTTATTTGACAGTACAGAGTGGTTCAAACCGGGTTTTGGAGCGAATGGGGAGGGATTATAGAGGTGAAGATTTACTGCGGATCAAACAGAATTGTCAGAAATTTTCTCAAGAGATTTTTTTAAACGCTGATTTAATGGTTGGGTTTCCCGGGGAACGGGAGAATGATTTTGAACAGACTATGGAGATTGCTAAGAGTCTACAACTGGCCCGGGCTCATATTTTTCGATACAGTGATAGGCCGGGGACAGTGGCAAGTAGTTTAGATGACAGGGTAGAGGATAGGGTGAGCAAACAACGCAGCCGGCGGTTACACAAGTTATTAGAGCTGTTAGCCCAGCGCCAGGCTCTTAAACTGATTGGTCGGGAAGTGGAGATTATCGCGGAATATCAGGACGATTCAGGTTGTTGGTTTGGATACAGTGAACAATATCTGCCGGCCCGGTTGCCTGGTACGGCGCGACGTGGCGAGCTAATCAGAGGAACTGTTGAAGCTGTTGAACAGCAGCAGTTACTGGTGAGGAGGAATTGATTATTAATTACCGGATAAAACTATTCTGGGGAGTGTTAGTAGTTATAGTGCTGGGGCTGGTGGTTTCGGGGGGACAGCTGTCTGCCGCCGATACGGAGCCGGAGCTAGTGGATGTTGAACCGGAATTCTATGGTTATCCTCTGAAAATTTTTCGGGTGCTGGAAGCACAGCATCCATATCCAGAGTCAACCGGACTATTTGTCACGGAAGTGGATCCGGAATCTCCAGCGGGGCTGGCCCGCCTGGAACCGGAGCAAATAATCAAGAAAATTGATGGAGTAAAGATAAACCAGATGGATCAGGTGTTTGAAATAGTTAATCGTAATCCGGGAGAAAAATTAAAATTTGAAGGGTATCGATTACGACCGAGTTATATTAAACGGCGCCGTGAGGACCCGTTTTTTGATTTTCGTGGTAGTGAACCCTATAGAAGGTTTGAATATGAAATAAGCTATCCCAGGAAATATGTGCCAGAACCTCAACCTGTGATAGTTCATCCGGAAGGGCAGCTGTATCATAAAACAGGGTTTGGTCACTCTCCAGACACGTCAACTGGAAAAGTTATAGAAAGTAGTGAAAAGGCCAGAGAGATGGGATATAGGCCCTGTCCTTTCTGCTTTCCCGGAGAAGCTGATAATGATCAGCAGGTAACAGAGCTGCTGGATGATCAGATACCTATCAGCTCCGGGGTGGCCGCGGAGTTGCAGGATGAGTTTGGAGTCGTTGAGGAACTTGATCCAGAGCTGGAGCGTTTAATCTCTGAGATTTTTCCGCAGCGTCTGAGATCGGAACTGGACCCGCAGATTGTTTTTCTTGATACGAATATATTTTATGGGTTTGGTTTACCTACCGGTGAGATTGTTATCTCCCGAGGGTTATGGGAATTTTTAGAATTTGAAAAACCACGAGCTTTTTTGTTGGTGACATTGCTGGGCCATCTGGATTTGCAACACTGGCCGGGATTGCCCGGAGAAGAGTATTTGTTCAGTACCATCAGGCGATGGCTAGATCGCTTAACCAGACAGATAAGTGGATTGGACCTGGGCCATCTGGAGCGGTTTGAACAGATGTTACCCGCTTATATACGGGCCAGCTACCGGGGAATAATGGAACATGGGTACAGCGTGGAAGAGGAAAGAAGAGCCTACTTTATGGGTTTGGTATATTTACATCGGGCCGACCTGGATATGGAAGCCGTAGAATCTTATCTTGTAAAAGCCAGGGATATTCATAAGTTTCCCCAGGAGGGTCGCTTGAGTTATCGATTACAGCGGCCGTTTCCCAGCAATATAGAGAAGGAACTTAGTTATTGGAAAGATCTTATACCTGATCAGTTCGGGCGGGATAGTGAAAGCCATCCCGGACTCTGGTAGGATAAAAGATGAAGATAGCGGTTGTCGGGGAGAGTTTGGTCTCAGCCCTTCTGGCTCTCTATTTGAGCCAAAAAGCAGATTTAACATATTTTTCCTGCGGATCAAAATTTAATCGGCCACTAATACGCTTTCCACTGGTTGAGCAGTTTTCCCGTGAGGTTTTTTTAGAAGCAGAATCCGGACTGGAGTTGAGGACTGTCGGAGGACAGTTGGAAAAACTAATTGGTGGTCTGGCAGGTTGTCTTCAAATTGATCTCAGGGATAGTTCGGGTCTGTTGATTATGGGCCAGAAAGATAGCGTTAAGCCGGGAGATTTTCAGATGGATTTCAATGGTCTGGAAACAGAGCTATTAAAGGGGAAAAAACTTCGAAAACAGCAACCTTTTCTGGCAAATTTTATTCAGCGCGGGATCCGGTTAAGATCATTTGAAAAAATTGTTATTAATCGGCTTGATAAAAGATTGAAAAACAATTTACAGTTTTGCCCCGAGGGAAGACCGTTTTTGCCAGGCTCTAATCATGATTCTACCGGGGTGATGGTTTCCCATCCCAATCTACCCTGTGGATCAGGGGAGTTTGACAGGTTTATTGGTCTGGGCGTTGGGGGGGCGGATTTGTTGAGTAGAAAGATGGTCGACAGCGAATGGGATCTGGAACGTCAACCGTACATGGAGTTAAGGGTTCGGCAAACTAAAATATATGGCCCGGTTTTAACTGACCGGCTAACTATTTATCCGGATGGCGAAGGATTTATCAGGATTGTTCATAATTCCCCTCTGTCAGGCCGAAGCCGGCAGGTTATGAGTTCTGAACTGTTGGAGATGTTGCATGGTTCCTATGAACTTTTCCCGGGATTTTATGAGGAGGAATTTGTCGAAAGTAAGGTTAAATTGCGAGTCATTTGCAATAAAACCTGGCGTCCCGAAATTTCTGGAACGAGGAAACTTTTATTGATCAGTGACGGTGCAGCTTCAGAGTTGTATTTTTTGAACGATATTTTTCAGCAGATTGAGGAGGTATTATTCGGCAGTGATAGAATTGAAATTAAACGGTGAAAGCAAACAGTATCAAGATGAGATAAGCTTACAGCAGTTAGTTGAGCAAGAGATTGGCGGCGGTGCTCATCTGGCTGTGGCGGTTGATGGTAGAGTGGTTCCCCGGGATAGCTGGGAAAAGCTGATTTTACAGGGGGCTGAAGAGATAGAGATAGTTCAGCCCATACAGGGAGGTTGAATTAAACATGGAGCAAGTTGCTGGAGATGTTTTTGAAATTGCCGGAGAAACGTTTGGTAGCCGGTTACTGGTGGGAACCGGGGGACATACAAATCTAAAAAAACTGGAGGACTCGATACGGATTTCTGGAACAGAAATTGTCACAGTAGGTTTACGCCGCGTTGCTTCTACCGGTGGCCCGGCCGGTGGGGTTATGGAACTGTTAGCAAAGCTTAATGTTAAGCTTTTGCCGAATACAGCCGGTTGTTATACAGCCGAGGAGGCGGTTTTAACCGCTAAAATGGGGCGGGAATCGTTGGATACAAACTGGGTAAAATTGGAAATTATTGGAGATGATGAAACACTCTATCCAGATACCGAACAGCTGGTTGCTGCGGCGGAAGAACTTGTAAACGAGGGATTTGTTGTTTTGCCATATAGTAGCGATGATCCGATTGTTGCAAAAAAACTGGTTGAGGTTGGTTGTGCAGCTGTGATGCCGTTGGCTTCACCGATCGGTTCCGGTCGGGGGATTAGCAATCCGGATAATTTGCGGATTATTCGTGAAGCTGTTGAAGTTCCCCTGATAGTTGATGCGGGAATAGGCTCGGCGAGTGATGCCGCACTGGCAATGGAGCTGGGAGCTGATGGGGTTTTGCTCAGTAGCGCTATAGCTCGAGCCGAACAGCCGGTGTTGATGGCCGAGGCAATGCGTGATGCGGTCGCTGCTGGTAGAAACAGTTATCGTGCAGGGAGAATCCCAAAGAAACTTTATGCCAAACCAACGACAGTAATGCAGGGTCGAATACGTCGGTAATATTAGTGGGGATTGAGTGATTAAATCTATGTTGGTTAATTTTAAAATTCCTGATTTCATTGTCGTTGCTGCTGCCCGCCAGCAGCAGTCGGAGTCGAAAGCTGTTGCTGTGGTGCAAAACAATCGAGTTGTAGCGGTGAATGACAGAGCTCGTAGGCTGGGTCTGGAAATCGGAGAACTACCGGGAGAAGCCGATGACGGTATGGAACTTCACCAGGTGGAGTTTGAGCTGAATGAGATTATCAAAAGAGATCGGGAACTGTTGCAGAATATTCACAAATTAAGTCCACTGGTGGAGCGGTTGAAGTTCGGTGAATACTTGATTGAACTAGTGGGTGATAGCTGTTTCGATTCCTGGTTTGAGTTGATTAAAAACGATTATCCGACCGCGACGGCCGGGATAGCAGCGAGTGGGTGGCTGGCTCATCTGATCTGCCGCTGCCAATCGCCGGGAATGATGGAGAAGGTTGACCGGGAAAACTATCGGGAGGCTCTCTGTGAAATACCGGTTAGCCAGTTGTGGGGCTTAGGCTCCGGAGTAGGGGGCCGCTTACAACAGGAGGGACTCTCTCGTCTGGGTGATTTTTTTGCTCTTCCCAAAGCCCGCCGCGAGGAACTGCTCGGGTCAGACAGTCAGCTCCTTGAGTTGATTTTACAGGGCCGAGATCCCAGGCCGTTAAATTGTTTTTCTAAACCTCGGGAGTTGAGCACAAAACTGTCGTTAAAATCAATTGACGGTAACTTTGAAAAAGTTTTTGAAACTGTTGCTGCCAGATTAAAGAAAATTGTTGTTCGGCTGGAAGCTACCTCCAGCAGGGTTTATAGAATGAGGATTAAGCTTTGGGCAAAAGGACAAGTCGAGCAGACGAAAGCGGTGATTTTTCCCCGACCGGTAGCTAAAATTGAAGAGTTGAGATCCGGGTTGGAAGGTGTATGGAAAACCTTGAGCGCTGAAGCCGGTTATGAAGCGGTTGAACTATTAATGGATGGTGTTATAAGTGATCTGGAAAATTATCATAAATTTCAGCAGAGCAGTATTGAACAATTGGAGATTGTTGACAACTAAAAGCAGTTTTTTACTGCTGTTCGGTATCTTTTTCCTGGGATTGGGCAGCAGTGCAGTTGAGGCTGAGACAGCGTTGTTTAATATTTATAGCGATACAGAGTATGAGCAGATCGAACAGCAAGTCACAGGTGAACTGACCGGGTTAAAAGAGTTTGATGAAAAACGCCTGTTACGACTTTATAAAACAGCCGATTCGAGAGGAGAGTCGGAGGCTGCAAGAAACTATCTGCTGGCACTGCTTGATCGTGATCTACAGGAGTTTGAGTGGTTAAATCCAGTCACTGTTCATCGGATTGCCGGACTGTTCTTTTATCAGTATGAGGATTATTTGCGTGCCTACCAGGCATTTAGAAAATCAGCTGAATTGTCCAAAACAGAGTTGGAGAAAGAAAATTTAAAAGGCTGGAGCCGCCGTTCATTAGATAATTTCAACCGCCGCTTAGAGAGTGATCCCGAGGGAACGGTTAAACAGCTGTTTGTTCCGTTAAAAGCCTCTCTGGAACAGGGCAAAACAGCTTTTGTTCTGGAGAAAATAACACAGCATCAGGAGAAGTTTGACGGCGTTTTTGAGTTTGACCGGTTGGTTGGGGTGGTTAGGTATCATCAGGCTTTTGAAAGCTGGTTGGACAGGGTGATTGAGGCGGATAACAGTACTGGCCGAGAAGTTTTGAACGAGCTTCTGGAGGAGGGTTGGAACTATTATTCTCAACCGGACTATCAAAGGCTGGCCGGGGAGGCGCAGGGGCGAGTATTTTATTTACTTGGCTCGAAGCGATTTGTTGCTGGTGAACAGCAGGAGGCTTTTAATGATTGGTTGAGAGCTCAAGCGTTTTCTGAGAACGAGCGACCGGAAATTATTCAAAAACAGGCGAATTTTTTTTATTTACAGGGTGACTATCAGCGAACCCGGGAAAAACTGGCCCGACTCGCTGCTACCTACCCTGAGTTTGATATAGCCCCGGGGCTCATCTGGTTCACACATTTTCGTGCCAATCAGACAGTGATAGTCCTGGTTCTGCTGCTGATTGGATTGTTCGGTATTAGCGCTTTTTTTCTCAGGGCATTTCAGCAAAACAAAGTGGAAGAATCATCTGATGAGTAAACGGGTGGAAAATTAAAATTAGCCGAAACGTAGGAGGTTAAGTGCAGAATGTTATATGTTGTTGCTACACCTCTTGGGAATAGTCAGGATATAACTTTGAGAGCACTGGAGCTGCTCCGTGAGGCTGATGAATGGGTGGTGGAAGATACTCGAAGAACAGCTAAATTACGGGAGATGTTTAACCTGCCCCACAAACCATTGATTAGTTATTATGATGAGGTTGAAGAGTTTAAAACGGAGCAACTGATAGAAAAGCTTAAGCAGGGTTTAACCCTGGCTCTCGTAAGTGATTCGGGAACTCCGGTTGTTTCTGATCCTGGATATAATCTTATTAAAACAGCCCACGAAGAGGGGATTAAGGTGCTTCCCGTACCGGGGCCAACTGCACCGGTGGCTGCTTTGAGTGTCAGTGGATTTCCCTCTGATAAATTTATTTTTTGTGGTTTTTTACCCAAAAAAAAGAAGGCTAGAAGGGATAGTTTGTTGGAAATAAAATATTTTTCCGGGACAGCAATTTTTTTTGAAAGTCCCCGGCGGATTATTGATAGTTTGAAATTGCTGCTGAATCTTCTGGGCAATAGAATGGTATTTGTCTGTGCGGAAATGACTAAACGGTTTGAACGCTATTATCGTGGTCCTGCACGTGAGGTGATAGAACAGCTGTCGGATGATAAAATCAAAGGTGAATTTACTGTACTTGTGCATCCGGCCGAAATAGAGTCTATCGAACCGGAAAAATATTTGAGAGAATTACTGGAGCGTGGTTTGAAACTATCCGATGCCGCTCGAATTGCCGGTAAATTCTCTGATAGATCACGCAGTGAGCTTTATAAGCTTGGACTTGAGATTCAGTCGCAAAGCGGTTTAGAAGAGGAGTAGGAGTTGATGTTTGAAAAATTGCAGCCCTGGGAACTTCAAGGGTTAATAGATAAGATTAAGCAGGGTGCAGTTGTTATTTTTCCGACCGATACTGTTTATGCAATAGGCTGTTCAATGGCGGTACCAGCCGCTATCGATCGACTTTATAAGATAACAGGCCATACGGAGGACGATCAGCTGACTGTCCTGGCAACTGTTGATCAGGTCGAACAGATGACGGAAACTGTTAAGCAGGAAAAGCTGGCCATGCAGCAGTTCTGGCCGGGAAATCTGACAATCTTGCTGGAAGCTAACGGTAAATATGACCGCCGGTTAATTAGACAGGGTAAACTTGCCCTGAGAGTACCGGATGTTGCGCCGCTGCAGGAATTGTTTAATCTCTGTGGGCCGCTGGTGGCAGTCGGAGCAAATCTTAGCGGACAACCATCGCCGGTCAGTTTGCAGGAACTGTCACCCCTGTTGATGCAGGAGGCAGATCTGATTCTGGGTGAATTAACCGGTAGCGGTGAACTCTCGACTGTGGTTAGCTGGAATCGGCAACAAAACCGCTGGGAGCTGCTGCAGGAGGGTCAGTTGAAACTGTCTGAGTTACTTTAATTAGAACTCAATTTTCGCAGGAAGGAACGATATAATTGAAGGTTGTATTTGTTTGTACTGGTAATACCTGTCGCAGTCCTATGGCAGAGTATTTAATGAAAAAAATTATCAAACAGGACTCGCACGATATTGAGGTTGAATCAGCCGGGATAATGGCCTCTCCCGGTCAACCGGCTCATCCCCACACGGTTAAGATCCTGTTAGCCAATGGAATATTGGACATAGAAAACCATCGATCTCAGTCGCTTGATCAGGTTGATTTATCCGAAGGTGATATATTGCTGGGGATGACTGAGATTCATAAACAACATCTGCTTGATGATTATGGAACTGGTCAGGTAGTAGTTGATAAATTAGATAGTTTTGTGGGGCTCCCTCTGGATCTATCAGATCCTTATGGGCGGGAGTCCGGCAGATATAAAAAACTCTACGATGAGTTAACTAAAGCGCTTGTGAAATTACGGGATATTTTAGCAGAATGAGCAGTCGATCCTAACTGAATATGACTAATTTTCCGCAAAGGAGAGAAAAATAGGATGGAAATTATTTTAGGTGCTGACCATGCTGGATATGAATATAAAGAAGCGATCAAAGAATATTTATTGAAACGTGGCGATCTGGTTGAGGATATGGGGGCAACATCTAAGGAACCCAGTGATTATCCCGATTTCGCCCGGCCAGTGGTGGAAAGGTTAGTTTTTTCTAATGAACGTCGGGCAATTTTAATCTGTGGTAGTGGTGTTGGTATGTCAATTGTGGCAAACCGCTGCCGGGGGGTTCGGGCCGGCCGTTGTTTGACTGTCGAAGAGGTCAAAAAAGCTCGTCAACATAATGATATTAACTGTCTCACACTCGCTTCAAGGGGTATTTCTGTGGAACAGGCTGTGGAGTTGACAGAGGCTTTTTTAACCACGGAGTTTGAGGGGGGGCGGCATATAAAACGTCTAAAAAAGATCGATACACCCCCGGTGCAGGTGGTTAAGCATCCTCTGGTTCAAACTAAATTGACGCAGTTGAGAGACAGGGCAACCTCCAAAAAAGAGTTTCGAGAACTGATTGGCGAATTAACTGGATTAATGTTTTATGAAGCGACCCGAAGCTGTCCGACAACTGAAAAGATTGTTGAAACACCACTGCAAAAAGCTGAGGGTAGAGAACTGTTGCAGCGGATAGTTATCGTACCGATTTTACGGGCCGGATTGGGTATGGTCGATCCGATTTTGAAACTTGTTCCCACAGCCAAGGTCGGGCATGTGGGATTGTATCGTGATGAAACCAGTCTTGAACCTGTTGAATATTATCTGAAAGTTCCAGAAAATGTTGGCGAATGCATGGTGCTTTTCCTTGATCCTATGCTGGCCACGGGTGGTTCGGCGGTCAAGGCTCTCAGTCTGCTGAAAGAAAAGGGATTTAATAATGGATTACGATTTCTCTGTCTTGTGGCTGCTCCTGAAGGAATAGCGGCTTTGCAGGAGAATCATCCTGATGTGTCGATCTATACAGCTGCTGTTGATGAGCGGCTGAATTCCAGGGGCTATATAATACCTGGTCTGGGTGATGCCGGCGATCGGCTGTTCGGGACGGTTTAGATGGATCTTAAAGAAAAGAAGTTAATAATTAAAACCCCGGCTAAACTGAATTTAGGCCTGCGTGTGGGTCCGCCATTGGCCAGTGGATATCATGGTTTAGAAACAGTTTTTCAGACCGTTAATCTTACCGATACAATTAGTCTACAACCAGCACAAAAAGCTCAAGGAACAGACAGTTTGGTGGTGGAAGGATCGATTGATTTGCCGGTGACGGATGAAAATCTGGTTATTAAGGCCGTGAATTTTTTGCGAGATCAGGGGATGAAAATTCCTGTCCTGGAGATAAAACTGCTGAAGCAAATTCCGATTGGCGCCGGGCTGGGAGGTGGCAGTGGAAATGCAGCCGGAGTGTTAAAGTCTTTTGAGCAGCTGTTTGAGCAATCTTTTACCAGTTCTTTTCTGTTATCACAGGTGGCGACCCAGCTGGGTGCGGACGTACCGTTTTTCTTATGGGGAGGAACAGCCCGTGCCGCCGGTATTGGTGAGCAGTTGCTGAGATTGCCAGATCAGCAGGGAGCAGCTTTAATATGTCTGCCAGAGCTATCGATAGCCACTGAACAGGCTTATGATCAACTTGATAAACTGCGGGAGGGAAAAGCTGAAGCGCCGCCACAGATAGTGGATAGTGCTGGCGGACCGGCAAATAAATTATGGAAAAATTTTGATCTACAGAATGATTTCTGGCTGATTTTAAAAGAGCAGTTTCCCCAGATGGTAGAACTTCATAAGCAGTTGGCCGAAACAACTGATTATGTTAGTTTAACTGGTAGTGGTTCAGCTCTCTATGGTCTTTATGATGATCTGTCTGAGGCTCGAGAAGCCGGTCAAAAAGTTGCTGCGGAAACTGCAATTAAGGACTGGTATGCAGTTGAGTTTACGGACGGTATTCAGGTTGAGTCCGTCAACCTTGGTTAAGTCACAGCATTTTTATTCTAATGGAGGCGTTAAATGTGGAAGTAAGTTCAGTTGAGTTGAAGATTTTAGACAACCCTGGTGGCCGGGTACTGGCCTTTGCATCGGTTGTGTTTGATGAGCAGTTTGTTGTTCATAATGTCCGATTAGTCCGGGCAAAAAGTGGGCTAGTTGTAGCGATGCCAAATGAAGAGTATAAGGGCCGGTTACGTGATATTGCCCATCCCTTGAACAGTCAGTTCAGAGAGGAGATCATGGGGGCGATTGTGGAGCAGTTTAACAGGGAAGTAGGCCCTAACCGGCAGATAGCCAGCTGGTAGTTACTCCTGGTGAACAGTAGTTTTAACCGGGTAGATAAGGTTTATTCTTTGTTATTAAACAGAGCCATAGACTGAAACCGGTTGATGCTGTATAATAATTCGGCTAAAACTGATTTAATTAACAAGAAATTTATAAGAGGTGTGTAAAATGGCAGCACAGGTTGAAAAGGAATACCGCGACGTTGTTTTTAGAGATCAGACCAGTGGCGATCAGTTTATTATAAAATCGACCGTTGAAACCGATCAGACCACCACTGTGGATGGGAAAGAATATCCACTGCATGAGGTGGAAGTATCTTCTTCCAGTCACCCGTTCTATACAGGTGAGCAGAAATTTGTTGACACTGAGGGTAGAGTTGAGAGGTTTGAGCGTAAATACGGTAAAATGAAGCAAGAGGATGAAACCGAGGGCGAAGAGTAATTTGTGGGTTACCCTTCGCTCAACAACTTGAGGAGTTAGAGCTCAGGTTAAAACAGCTTGAGTTCGAGCTGAGTAATCCAGATGAGCTATCAGCTATGCAGTTTCAGCAGATGTCTCAGGAATACTCACGGATCAAGCCGGTGGTTGAAACATACCGCAGATATGGTGAGCTGAGTCAGGAACTTGCTGACAGCCGGGAGTTGCTCGAGGCAGAAGATTGCGAGATGGTTCAGCTTGCTGAGCAAGAGGTTACCCACCTTCAGCAGCAGTTAAAAAAATTACAACAACAGTTGAAAGAGCA
>PWOD01000183.1 GCA_003557545.1 bacterium
TGAATATTACCAGTGGAAAGCAAAACAGAACAAAGGAAAAAACGATTCTAAAAAAGAAAAGAAAGCAGCTTAATGATGCTTTCGCCGGAGGACACTTTTACACAATATATCGGACTTGACCGCTCAATGAAATGAAAACATTAGTAACCCTGGCTAAAACCGATTATCCTATGACTAAGGACTAAATTAAATTACTGCACACAATCAGTTTACTCCGGTATATGAGCCATCTTTATTGATAAAACAAGTATTACACATACAGTTTACGCGATGCTAAACAAGCAACAAAAGTTTATTTAGATGAATCACAGGCAAGCTGACCACAGGCGGCTTTGATCTTCTGCCCAAAACTTCTCCTTATTCCTACATTTAAACCAGCTTTTTCAAGCTGGTGTTTGAACTCCTGCAATCTTGTCGCCGAAACACTGATAAATCTTTCAGTCGGATTATAGGGAATCAAATTAAGAAAATGCATCCGTTCCCTCAAAAGTCCGACAAGTTTTCGAATATCTTTCTCACCATCATTTATTCCCTTCAACAATATATATTCGAACATAACTTTCCGATTTGTTTTTGCAATGTAATAATCTATAGCATGAAAAAGTTCAACAAGCGGGTATTGACGATTTACAGGCATTAGTGAACTACGTGTTTGATCATCAGCGGCATTCAAAGAAATAGCCAAATTTACTTGTATATTTTCCTCGGCAAAAAGTTTAATTCCGGGAACAATTCCGGCAGTCGAAACCGACATATTTCTGGCACCAATGTTGAAATACTTTTCATTATTTAACAGACGTAAAGCTTTCAAAGTTTCCCCGTAGTTTAAAAAAGGCTCTCCCATTCCCATAAAAACAACATTATCTATCCGTTCATCAGAAGGCAGCTTTCGGGAAAAATAGAGCACCTGGCTAATTATTTCCCCGGCTGTTAAATTTCTCTTAAATCCCATATCGCCCGTGGCGCAAAATTCACAGCCGAGAGAACACCCAACCTGGGTTGAAACACAAACTGTATTTCGACTATTGTCATAGCGCATCAAAACAGTCTCAACCTGAAGACCATCCGCAAGGTCCAGAACGGCCTTTGTCGTCTTACCATCAGCCGTTGTTAAAAAACTACCAGGAAGGCGCAGGGGAAATTTTTGCTTAAGTTCCTGGCGAATTTTTTTGGGGAGAGTGGAAGCCTCATTCCAACTTCTAATTTTCTGTTGGAAAATAGCAGTTCGAGCCTGTTCCCAACGATAATCAGGATAGTCGTCAAAAAACTGTTTCAAATCATTTAAATTCATAGAGAAAGTTTATCAATCAGACATAAAAAATTAAAGGCCTCCCCAAAAAACCTGCGCACAGATCGATAAATTTAATTGAATTTATTTGATTGCGATAATCCACCTGAGATTATCAGACTTTTTTTATGATTTTCCCAAATACAATGGTTAGTCAATAATCAACCCCCGTCCCAAATCAGGGGGATTGGTTTTTGGTGGGGAGCAGCCTGTATATGCCTGTTTGAGCTGCATCGACAAGTACATACAAATAGCCTGTGTCCGGGGCTTCTGCAACGTCTCGAATTCGCCAGCCGCGGGCATCGAGATGCGGGTCAAGTTCTTCTACATTAGTTCCATTAACATTAAATTGACCAAGATATTGCCCGGCGAGATTTCCAATAAACAAATCTCCCTGCCAGTTGGGAAAAGCATCACCTGAGTAAAACGTTGCTCCAGCTGGCGGAAAACCACCACTCGTACATTCCCAGTAATATACAGGATTAAAAATATCGTCACGATCCTCAGGTCGCTCGCCCACCGGAATCTCGGTTCCATACTGACAGCCAGTATGAGCGACAGGCCAGCCATAGTTATTGCCGCGGCGAATAAGGTTGATCTCATCACCATCGCGCTCACCGTGTTCGCTAACCCAGATATCTCCGGTCTCCGGTTGAACTGTCATTCCCTGCACGTTACGATGACCATAGGTGTATATGGCATCTAAAACACCTTCCTCTTCTACAAAAGGATTGTCTTCAGGAATCTCACCCTCGGGAGTCAGCCGTAA
This sequence comes from bacterium, assembly GCA_003557545.1. GTDB lineage: Bacteria > T1Sed10-126 > T1Sed10-126 > T1Sed10-126 > T1Sed10-126 > PWOD01. Next base: position 2,058 of record PWOD01000183.1, read on the forward strand.
TATCGCCCCATGGCCGTTAGAGGTATCCTGGGCGATATGCTCAGGACCAAAATCCTTAAAACCTCGATCCCCGGTCGACATATACAGCATACCGTCTTCACCAAAAATAACCCGTGAACCATAGTGAGCGTTACTGGCAAAATAGGGTTCGACCCGATAAAGAACTTGATAATTTTCCAGATGGGGAGCTCCGTTGTCCTCCGCCAGCACAAGCTCACCACGACCAAGATAGGTGGTCGACTGCCCCTGTTCGTTGGCACCCGAATAGGTTAAATAGATCCAGCGTTCTTCAGGAAAATCCGGATGAAGTTCAACATCCAGCAGCCCGCCCTGCCCCCGAACGTGGAGATCAGGTATTCCGCCGATATGTTGCACAGTTCCGTCCAGCCGGCTGATAAGATTCAATCTGCCTGCACGTTCAGTCAGAAGTGCATGTTCACCATCGGGCAGAAAAGCAATCCCCCACGGATGTTCAAGCCCGTCTGCTATTTGATAAATATCATAGGTATGTCCGTTAGTTTTTACCGCCTGTTCTACCAGCTCAAGACTATTGGAGAGATTACCGGCTCCCTCTGTCACAGATCCACAACCAACCATAAAAAGACCAAATAGAACCAGAAAAAATAAACTGCGGACTTGTCCCATGATAAAATCACCCTTAAACTAGGTTTAATCCCTCAATTAGCAAATGAATATACAAACTTTGAAAAAAGTTTTTTTAATCATCTTTTTTATCTTTTTTACGCTTGGTAAATGTTGGCAGGCTCTGAACAATCACCTTTCCCGGACCCTCTATTTCTGACAGGAACATCCCTTCACCACCAAACAACATGGTAAAGATATTTCCTGAGCGTCTAATCTTATAACTCATCCCAGCGTCAAAAGCTGCCAGATGACTGGTGGCCACATCAAGTTTTTCTCCCACATCCAGCTGGTACTCAATAATATCCCCGGGTACATGCAGCAACAGCTGACCGGGACCGGTCGCTTTCTGCAACACGACTCCTTCTCCACCAAAAAAAGCAAAACCAACACTACGGGAAAGTTCCAGATCAAATTCCACACTATCTTCAGCGCAAAGAAAAGCCCCCCGGGAACAGATAATACTCTGACCCGCTTCAAGACTATAAGCTTTAATCTTCCCCGGTTGTTTTCCTGAAACTCCGACAACACCGGAACCACCAGTTGCCTTAAAAGTTGTAAAAAAAGCTCCTTCACCACCTATATACCTTTTAATCATTCGTCCAATACCGCCAGCTCTAATACCCATTTCCACATTAGCTGTTTTGTAGTTCATAGCACCTGTCTGAGCTTTCAGCAGCTGACCTGACGCGAGCTTAATACTGGCTATCTGTAAATTATCTCCCTGGATTTCGTACTCGAACCCCTGGCATCGAAATCACTCTCCTGGTTAAATTATGACTGCTGAACCAACCGATTGAACAGATTAAAAAGAAAGAATCCCCCCCCCGCAACTTAATTTTGATCTGCTGGTTAGTGAACCTTCTGCATTCTACACCATACAATCCTAAAAATTAAAGTGTTTTCTCCAGGTGGCTAAAATCAAGCTGAATTTCTTAATCAAAATCTATATCTTTCAGCAGCAGATAATTTGCCTTTTAAAAATTGATCAAATAGTTAAATTTAACTGGATGGATTGACTTAGTATAAATTTTTACGAGGTAGTAAAGCGGCTGCCATGGCAGTTATCGGAATAGCTATTATAAGACCCAATGTGCCAGCCACACCACTTAAAATTTCAGCAGCGATAAAATCCATATTAATAATTCTTAACCAATGGATCTGATTGTGCATTAAAAGCAATAAAAAGGGAACTGCACCTCCCACATAGGCAAGAATCAATGTATTAGCCATGGTTCCCATAATATCACGACCAATCTCCATGGCGGCACTAAAAAGCTCCCAAAAAGTTATTTGTGGATTGGTTTTTCTTAGCTGGTAAGCGCTGGAAGCAATCGACATACCGACATCAGTAACAGCACCTAAAGCACCGATTATAATGCCTGCATAAAGTAATCCCTGCATATCAAGAGTTTCCTGACCAACTGCCAGCATCTGCGCTTCCTGGGTTCCCAATCCGGTCAAGTTCGCTGTATTACCAACCAAATAAGCGACCAGACCGGCGATTAAAACCCCACCACCGGTTCCAAAAATGGCAGCTACTGTTTTACTATTAAATCCTCCAATGATAAGAAGGATGATAGAAATTATTAACAAAGCACTAAATGTGGCCACAGGAATAGCCGGCCATCCGGCCAGCATTAAAGGAAGCATTAAATAAATTATTATGAAACCGGTCAGGCCAAGTGTCAGTAAGGTTTTAAGTCCTTTTAGTTTACCAATAAGAAGGATTGCCACAACCAGCAGTAAACCGGCCCACACCAGCCCGCGATCACGGGCAACATCCTGGAGATGAATCTGCAGCTCCCCGTTACGATAAAAACCCACCATAAGAACCGGCATTGATTCTTTAAGAATAATCGACATAAACCTATTACGCTCTTCAAAATGATTGGTTATGGTAACGGTTTCACCGGCCTTTGGTCCTCCAATCAGACGAATACGAGCAACCTGTGTAAGACCACGCCTATACTCTGATTGGGACACAATCTCTTCAACCTGGCCACGAAAATAATACCGTTCAACCTCTTCAGTTAAAGGATGATAACCTTCCCATGAGAGAGCGATTCCAGAATAAAATAACAGCATAATAATCGCAAATAAAAGAGTAAATTTTTTAGACACTATAAGATCCTCCAAAAACCAGATTGAATAAAATTGGTTTGATTAAATTAAAAGAGCAAACAACCTGCCAAGACGAAGGATAATCCCACCACCCAAAAATGCGGTTGTGGTAGTCAAAAGTAAAATTCCGAGGGCAATGCGTAATCCGTATTCCTTAGCCAGAGTGGCGATAACAGCAATACAGGGGACATAAAAAAGTCCCACAACAGATCCGACAAAAAGCTGGAGCATAGAGAGTTCCATGTCAAGTAAAGGAAGAACAGTTAACTCTCGGCGCATAATTCCCAGAAGCAAAGGGGTGGCCGCCTCTTCGGGTAGACCCAACCAGCCATCGACCAGAGGTCTCATAAATTGAGCGATAAGATGCATTGTTCCGGTTTCATATAAAACAGCGGCGATCCCTACTCCAATCACCATGGGAACAGCCCCGTCAAAAATAAAATGTTTAAAACGTAACCAGATTTTTTTAGCAACAACGGTCAGACGGGGCATTAATAGTTCTGGAAGCTCCAGGGTTATCGGCATAAGCTGTTCTGAAATAAAAAGATCCATGACCAATCCAGCCAACAAAATAATTATCCATGAAAAAATGAACACCAGCGGAACCAGCCATACGGAGAACTCCGATAAAAGAGCAATGAAAGCACCGGTTTGAGCTATACAGGGGACTGCCAGAGAGATCATAATGGCAACCGTCAAACGCTCACGCCTGGTGGACATGGCGCGGGCAGCAAGAATTCCCGGAATTGCACAGCCGTATCCTAAAAGCAGCGGAATAATGTTTCCACCAGAAAGACCAATTTTATTCAGAACACCATCCAATAAAATACCAAGCCGGGGCATATATCCACTATCTTCAAGGAGAGTCAAAGCCACGTAAAAACTCAAAACATAAGGCATAACAAGGGCAAACGGCCACTCCAACCCTTTAATCATGAAACCATATTCCCCAATCAAAATCTCTCTGAACAAACCGGGTGAGAGCAAAGCTGAAACAGTATTTTCTATAAAAGGAATAATAAAATTGTCAAATAGAGGAATTAACAAGAACTGCCTCAGGCCCATACCCAGACCAACAATAATCATAAAAATCACAACTAATACCAGAAGTGCTATAGGAAATCCTGACCATGGTTCGATTAACAGCTGATCCCAACTCTCCTTAATCCCGGTACTATCTTCCCCTATCTTCTCATAAGCAGTACGGGCCAGATCATCGGCCAGTTCCCAACGAGTTTCAGAACTGATATCAGACTCAAGCGCACGCTTAACGATAGGATTGGGAGTCGATGATTTTAAATCATCCGGACGATTCAAAAAGGAGACAATCTCCTGTTGAAGTTCATTCAACCCTTTTTTCTCGACAGCGACAGTCTGAATGATCGGTATATTTAACAATGAACCGAGGTATTCGATATCAACTTTTAAACCACTATTTTCCAACAGATCAATCCGATTGATCGCAACAACGGTTGGAATCTTATATTCAAGAACCTGAAATAATAAATGCAGTGAACTATCAAGATTACGAGCATCCAGCACACAGATCACCAGGGTGGGTGATTGCCCAAGCATATCAACCGCCACCTGTTCGGCGGCGTTAGTCGCTCGTAATGTGTAGGTACCGGGAACGTCGATAAAATTTACGGGTTGATCATCCAACTGTTCAGCAATAAAATTTGCCCGGCCGGCAGTATAACTCACAGTAGTGCCAGGATAGTTCGCCATCCCCACGTTAAGGTCAGTAAAATGGTTAAATATAACACTCTTCCCTACATTAGGTGGCCCAATTAAAAGAATCGTCGGCTGGTCTAAAAGCTGGTTGGTTGAGATCTCTTCAGTCATTGTTTTCACGTACCAGTTTAATATTATCCGCCAGGGACCTATCAACCGCGACCTTGCGCCCGGATGTTTCAACAACCAGCGGCCCCCCAAAACTTTCTCTGGCACGCAGACGAACCTTTCGACCAGGTCGTAAACCCAGAGGAGCCAGCAGATCATTTTGTGGTGTGTCGGTAATAACAGCCTGTTCTCCGTTATGCAGCTGATTAAGAGTTAAAATTTTTAACGGATTACCAGTACGATCATGATTCCACGAACTTTTCTGGGCTTTCTCGGGTAGCTTCTCTAAAACCAGCGACTGCTTACCCAACCAGCCTTTCACCCGTAAAGCTTTCAGATTATCGGCAATCATTTCTGGCTCCACCCGGGGATATAGCTTGGCCAACCACCCCCGTGGAGTTCGATATACTATACGTCCGCCGGGCGAAAGCTTTTTAAAAACTGATTTTAACACCTGAAGCTGTGGATAAACATGTAAAGATACCCAGACAGCCTGATAACCAGTACTATCAACCTGAGTGCCTTCGCCAAGTTCAAACTGTAAATCTCCAGATTCAACCAGCCTTTGAGATTTTGCAATTTTTCGAGCCGAGCGCAGTTGGGCAGAGCTATTTTCCAGTGCTGTAACCTGACAGCCAAATTCTACCAGAGCAAACGAGGTTAATGGCAAGGCACCACAGCCTATATGAAGAATTTTTTCTCCCGGTTTAATCCTGGCCAGCTCAATCTCGCGTGAAACTATTTTGTTATAAAACAAACGCCGATAAAGACGGGCAAACCCTGGTATATAGACACCAATTTTTTCAAGTTTACAGATAATATTTCTTACCATCCTGAAAAACGGAGTAGAAAGATCCTTAACAAACTCTTGAATTTCGGTATCCGATATCTTGTGATCTTTCAAAACTATATCAATCCCATCTTTGAAAACTATCTGAGGAGCAAAAAGATTTTTTCCTGATTCAACTATAACTGCTGCTGGGTCGAGATTTTAAAACCGGCCAGAACTGTTTCATTGTTAGAAGAGTTACGAAACCTGAAATCAGCAGTGGAAACCAGAAGGTAACTGTACGGGAAACCAGTACTGTTCCCAACCCCTGCGAAGAGGAATATCCATTCAATACAAACAACATAACTACAACAGATTCATAGCTACCCAGACCGCCCGGAAATAAAGGAACCATACTAACAAGATAAGCGGCATAAGTAACAAGCATAATAAAGAAAATATTGAGTTCAATATTAAGCAGTCGCGCAGCAATATAAAGTTTCAAAGGATAAAACAGCCAGATTAAAAAACTGATAGTGAACAGCCTGAATAACTGACCGGGTGCCAGGAGTTCCAGGGCCTGCTGGTAAGCCCGTATAAGAAACTGTTTAATTATCATCAGTTTCTGCTGAACTAATGAATAAGATTGATCGTTTTTATCGGAAAGGGCCTCATCGTATCCAGCGGCAAAATATCTACCAGCCCAAAACAGGGCCAGTAGAGAGAAGATAAAGAATGAAACCAAATAAAAAAATTGCCGGGGCACTGAATAATAAAATGCACCAGACGTAAAAACTAACAAACAGAGAATAACCAGGGGAACAATAGAAATAAATTTTTGAGCCAGCAATACACCTACCACCCGTTTATAGCCCTGTTTAACCTGCTGTTCCAAAAGATATGTCCTGACTGCCTCACCACCAAATTTTACCGAGGGGGTAACACTTTCAACAAAACTTGAAATCAAAGATATTTTAGCAACAGTTAGATAACCCAGAGGACTACCACTGGACTCCAGGAGGCTATACCAGATGTAGTACTGCAGCGACAGGGTGAACAGCTGTAATCCCAACAAAAATAGGAACAGCGGATTACCAAGCTGATCAACTACCGTAAGCAACTGCTGTGGGCCGGCCAAATAGATTAAAACTAATATCACAGACAGTCCAAAAAACCAACCAATAATATGCTTCATAAGAAGTTCATACTCTCCTGAATAAAATATCAACCTTAAAATTTCTAGCCGGTAAGAAAACCGGAATTAAAAACAAAAAACTCCTGAACCCTAAAAAGCCAGCTTGCACGACCAAAAATGGCTCTAACAGTTTAAAAAACTTCAGCGATATTATTAATTCACAACTCACGCTGCCGTTAAATAAAGCACAGAACGATCAAAGGTTTTCATCGATTGCTCAACGCAGGCGGCCGGCGAAGGGGTCGAAGGAATATTGTCGTAATAGGCTTTGAAATCTGAACTGGGACAACGAAAAACAAGACGCTTTCTACCAGCAGATAGATCAACGAGATTATTAAATATAGCCAGTTTGGGCGCAGCCTGCAAAGCTACAATCGAAACATCAAAATCGGAAAATTTTATCTCATGGCCCAGACCCTGAAAGAGATTTATTTTTCCATTCAGATCCCATCTTTCTACCTGTTTACGGGCTTTTTTCAGGGCAAAAGAATCCCCGTCAATTGCTGTTACTGAACAGCCAGTTTGTTCCACCAGTAACCTGGCTGTAAAAGGTACTGCTCCACAGCCAATATTTAAAACTCGATCGGTCCGGGTAACTGAAGCCAGCTCAATTTCACGACGGACCACTTCCGAATAGATCCCGGAATAATATTTTGTAAACCAGGGCAAATAACTAAGTCCCTTTTCAAACTTTGCAACAACCTGCGGTATCATTACAAACTCCCCCATCGTTATAATTAAACTTCAATAACTATAACAAAGTTTTGGGGTGTTTGTAAAGTTAAACGCAACTAATTTTTTTGAACCGAACTGTTTTTAACGGCACACCAATCAGCCCCACACATCGAACAGTGTTGATCGTCCGATGACGGATCGGCCGAACTAAGATCGATGATTTTTTCCGGTTCATAACAGTATTTAAGCTGGCGCTTCCAATCAAGCGCCGCGCGGGCTCGAGAAAGCTCATGATCCAAACTATCCACGCCGGGAATTTCCCGAGCAATATCAGCTGCATGGGCAGCAATCTTAAAAGCAGCGCAACCCTCTTTCACAGCAGCTTCATCAGGTAAGCAAAGATGTTCAGTAGGAGTTACGTAGCAAAGTAAGGCAGCCCCATGACGAGCAGCTTCCGTCGCTCCGATAGCCCCGGTTATATGATCATATCCAGGAAAAATATCACTCACCAGGGGTCCCAGAACATAGAAAGGAGCATGGTTACAAAGCTGCTGCTGAAGCCGTACATTTTGAGCAATCTGATCAAAGGGAACGTGACCTGGCCCTTCAACCATTACCTGTACCCCGGCTGACTGAGCCTGCTCTGTCAACTCCCCCAGAACCTCTAATTCGGCGAGTTGAGCAGCATCAGTGGCATCAGCCAGACATCCGGGACGTAAAGCATCCCCCAATGAAATTGTCACATCATACTCGGCCAGCAAAGCAATTATTTCTGAAAAATATTGATAGAGAAAATTTTCTTGATTATTACAACGCATCCAGCGAGCCAGTAAACTCCCCCCTCGACTAACAATTCCCCCAAGCCGTTTTTCAACAAGTGATAGATGGTCAAACAGCAAGCCTGAGTGAATGGTAAAAAAATCCACACCCTGAACTGCCTGTTTTTCCAACTCTTTAAGAAAAAGCTGAACTGTGAGATCTTCAGGAGAGCGATCCTGGACAAGTGAATAGAGCGGAACTGTACCGACCGGCACCGGGGAAGCCGAAACCATCTGTTTTCTCAACAGGGATAGATCGCCTCCAGTCGAAAGATCCATCACAGTATCCGCACCTGCCTGCAGAGCTGCCGTCAATTTTTTCTGCTCTTCGGAAAGATCGGATGCATCGGCTGATGTGCCCAGATTAGCATTGATTTTAGTCAGGGCTCTCTCCCCTATCAAAACCGGATTTAATCCCATTTCAAGATGGAGAGGATTGGCCGGAATTATTGCCCGACCGGCAGCAATTTCAGCTGAAATTTCTTGCGTTGTCAGATGTGATTCGCGTTCGGCAACCATTTCAACCTCAGGGGTTATCTGACCATTTCTGGCAGAGCTTAACTGAGTTTTACAAGCGGATTTCATAGGTTATCAACACCTTAAAAAATTTAATTGCTCCAGCAAAATGTTTCATATAAGTAAAGTAATTTCAAACAAACTTCTGCAACTCCCCGGTCAAGAAGCTCCTAAAAGAGAGTTTCTTCAAGCAACCCCCGTCTGGCCCAGCTGTGCAAACAGCTGGCATGTTCATCCTGCCGCTTTCCACAGGCCGCAACACCCTGGGGTAATAATTTAACCGGCCAGTTGTTTTCAAGAAGATCATGCAGAGTAGCATTGACACAACGATGAGTACAAAAACCAGCTAAAAGCAGCGGACGGGGTTCAGTAAAAAACTGTTTCAGAACAAAATAACCAGTCTGCTGCTGTTTGATCAACTTCTTCCCTGCGGCAAGATGTGGATACCAGATCGAGCCGACCGGAGTAGAACAGAGCCCCGGCATATCAGTCCAACGGTGCGGATCGTAATTTGAGGCTATTCTCAAAATTTTCGGATATCCGAGGAGCTTCCTACACAGATAAGAAAGAGCCGACTGGAAAGGAAAGATCGGACGACCGGCGCGAGCATAAATTCCGGCGGGATGGTAAAAATCAAACTGCAGATCTATTAAAACTACCCAGGGTAATGACAAAATCATCTAACTCCCATAACAGTAAGACCACAGGGAGCCGAAGGGTACCTATGAGGGTGAGAGCAATTTCCTACGCCGGTTTTAACCGGATCAGGTTCAAGGAGTATATCTCATGTTTCACAGCAGTGAAACAACCCCCATTGCTCCTGGGTCATCATTTTATCTAATTTAATTATCAAACATGCGCCCGACAGGCCCAAGCCTATCTAAGCTGTCCAGCTTCCAATAAATTATTTTCACTAATAGATTGTACTATCTACCCGGTTAATAATTCAACCAAACAATAACTCCATCAACACCCAAACTGATAAAAACAACCAGACAAGCCAAACCAGAGCATATTCAGACCAAAATCTATCCTGGTGAAATTTATCTTTAAAAGCTTCAAGTAGTTGTGGAGAAAAAGGCGCCATGGTAAAGGCGAACAAGAAAGATCCAAACAGCATCGAAGCATAAATCTTAACGACTGAAATTTCAATTAATAACAGATAAAAAATTACTCCTCCCAACAGTAATAAAACCAGTTGAAGAAGCAGATTTTTACTGTGAATAAAGGTTGCCAGATTAACAGTTAGCCTGGGAAACAGCAAGAAAACAAAAAACTTTAAAATAACAAGAACAGCTAACAGTAAAGCGAAAAGCTCAATCAAACTCACAATCATCAACCCCAATTTAAAAATTTGGACAACAGTTACCTGTTCAGGGTTAAAACCCCCAACGCTGCCGCAGATCATCAATCTGGCGGTCTAATTTTTCGCCAGTGTGTTCCCGATAGCTTTCCTCTATATCAATCAAACTGTCATCAATTAAAGATTCAATACGTTTTTCTAGCTGATTAAGCTTTTCACTATAGAGAGTTTCATGCCGAATAAGCTCTTGTTCAAGTTCATTAATTTTCCCCAGATAAGCCCCTTCAAAAGCCTTTATGGCCTGCTCACGAGCATAATCTAAATCAGCCGAAAACTGCTCGCGGAGGATCTCAGTCAGCTGACTATCCAGATTAGAACTAACAGACCAGGAGCTCTGTGAATCGGTCGAACTACCGGCGGCCCGCAACTCGAGCTGATCAATCTGTCGAAAAGCATTTTTCAACCTATCAGTAACAGAGGATGACTGAGCATCGACGATAAATGAAAGATCAGTCAAATAAAAATCAAGTTCGACCGTTCTAACATCCCCCGCAGAATGAGCAGTAAATTTCATTTCCCCCCGGGCCTGCTGTATTCCCAGTTCAAGCAGATCACTATTAACAAACGGCCAATCAGTCAGATGATAATCCTCCAGCTGAATTTCAATACTATCCCGGGGACGGGACTGGGATCGATCCAGCAGCAACTCCACCTGTAGATTTCCAATACCCCGCTCCGGAAAATTACCACTAAAATGTCCAATTGCCGGTTGCCCGACAGCAGGTGGGTAACTGGTGAAATTTAACAACTTCCCAACACCAGCTCTTCCCTTTTCAGTATCTACTGAAAAGTTTGCTTTTTGCAGCCAAAAATTAGGATATGCAGTAGAAATAGGAAAACTATAGTTCCTGCCCAGATCAGCCGGTTTAGAACTAACAGTTTTAGCTGTCTCATCATCCGAGTCCGGGCCAGTAGAATCTGGCAAATAGTCGTCAATCATAGAGAATGCCTCCACATACCAGCCAAATCGTTCATCCAGCATTTTTTTAATAATAGTTGTGCTAAAGTCGGCAAGTTCAAACTCCGGCAACTGAAATCTATCTGATAATTCTATCCGCTGTAAAGCTGCTTCATCCTGCAAACTATCCAGCTGATTTTTAAGCTGCCGGAATTTTCTCTCTGATAAACGGTAACTGTCGTTGAACTGCGATTTATAACGATTTAAATCTTCCTGTAAAAGCTGCAGCTGTCTGACAGCTCGCTGAACCTGTTGAGGAGATTCAGGGCGGGTTTGTTGAAGAGTTTTCAAATTCTGATCGATTTTCTGTAATTCAGTATCACCAGGCAAGTCTGCATATAGTTCTTCGACCAGTTGAAGATCACTCTCTAACTGCTCCTCAAAACGATCGATATCCCGGATTATTTGATGTTCTCCTACCAGTTGGTCCAACCCGGTAGTTTCATCCAACGCTGGAATAATATCAGCAAAAATCGTGCCTTCCAATTGCTCAATCGCCGCGTCAGAAAAATGAGGAGAAAAACTATCTGATGTCCAATCAACCAACCGCTGTAACCATGAGGGTCCCGCTGCTCTATCAAGCTCCAAAATTTCACCCGGAGTAGTCCGCTCGGTAGAAAATTTAAGCTCCTCGACCGCCAGCTCCGTAATCAAAACCTTCCCCCTTAAAAGGGCATCCCAACTGAGACCAAAGGCAGTCCGGGAAAACTCAAAGGAGTTATGAGTGGGACGATTGCGATCAGTAAGTTCCAGACCATAAAGTTCCACAAGAGGTCGGCTGAATCTCAATTCGAGACGATCAATCGTTAACTCGGCCCGGGCCAGCCGGGTTCCAACTGCTTCAAGAAAGCTTTTCAGATTGGTTTCGAGAAGAAAATTTAGATAAAGAAAGAAAAGTAAAAAAACCAAACCCAGGGGCACTATAGCCCCAACTCTCAGAGAATCTTTAAATAGTTTCAAAAAACTTTTTAGTTTATCCAAATAATTTGTCATAGGTACGGTACCATTGATAAAATTTTGTTGTTTTCCAGAACTTCCAGAAATAAGTTTTTTCAAATTTTGCCACTATATAGTGACGATAATTTTCAATTAAATATAATGAAACAAAAAAGCTGACAGGGGCGATCAAGATCCCTAAAACTCCAGCTCCCATAACTAAACTATTATAAAAACGGGTCAAAGGAAGGAGGGGAAGATTATAAAGATGACGAAACAAAGGCTGGAGTGGCTGGTTTTCAAGAACTATTGAACCCAGAAAATGAAAAACTGGATTCAAAATAATAACTAAAAACTTAGAGAAAAATGCTGCCACAAAGGCCGCACCAATCTGGACTTTGAAAATCACTATAATGATAATGACCAGTAATGACTGAATTGATATTACTGGCGAAAAACCAAGAATTATACCCAGAGCGATACCGGCCGCTATCTGCCGACTGCCGGTATCAGAATTGAGCAGCTTGAAAAATTTAAACAACTGTTTCAACAACAAAATTATCAACAACTTTCAAAATCGGATAGAAATTTAAGCTGGCTCGACCGGAAAACTAATTTCAAACCGAGTCATATCACCACTACTGTAACTCAACTCACCTTTAAGCTGACGTCGAACCATGGTTTTAACCAGGTTAAGTCCTAAAGAAGACGGAGCTATATTATCCAGAGAAAAATCAGATCCCAGGCCGCGCCCATTATCCGCCACTATTAGCTGATAAAATCCATCTTTTAGTTTGAAACTGACAATCAGCTCTCCCTGATCAGATCCGGCAAACCCATGACGCACCGAGTTGGTCAGCAACTCATTCACAATCAGACCACAGGGAATCATACGGTCCAGTGATAAATGAGTTTCCTCGATATCAAAATGATAATTTAAACTCAATTCAGAATTTTTCAAAGTAGAAACAACCTCGGTAACCAGTTCTTTTAGAAAAGTCGAAAAAGAGATATTGGAAAGCTCTTCCCGGGCATATATATGTTTATGAACAAGGGCCATCGTCTGAAGCCGGTTCACTGCTTCTTCAAGAAGATTTTTAGTTTCGGTAGAATCAGAGCTTACCAGCTGCATTTCAAGAAAACTGACCATAGTAAAAAGATTATTTTTTACCCTGTGATGAACCTCTTTTAACAGTGTTTCCTTTTCCCGCAGCTGTTTTTTTAACTCTTTTTGAGCATCTTTCAAACCACTTATATCCTTCGCACCCGCCACAACCCCTGAAACATCTCCATGCTCATCCAGCAATAAAGAGCCATTAAATGACATAGAAATCAGCTCGCCGTCCCGACGGCGATATTGAAGTTCCAGGTTACGGACATTCCCATTAATCTGAAAAGGCTGATAATCACCTGTAAAAAACTGACGGACAGTAACCCTATCAGCGTTAGAAAAAATAGTTTCAATCGGTTTTCCAATAAGCTCTCTTTCCTGATAATCCAGCAGTTTAAGAGTCGCCTCGTTAATTTTTTCAATACGTCCTTCTATATCAGTAACAATAAGTGTATCAAGAAAATTACGGATAATATTTTCTGAATAATTTTTTTCCTGTTCTAACTCTTTCTCTGCCTGTTTCTGAGCGGTTATATCACGAATAACCCCAACAAGTAATTTTTCTGAAGATCCGGGCAGAGTAAAACAGGCTTTTTTAGTTGAAATAATATGCCTTTTACCCTGCGCATCAGTAAAATATTCTTCATTAAGATTTTCCTCACCAGTTTCAAAAACCAGATCATCTTTCTCCCAGAACACTTCAGCCTCTTCTTCGGGAAAGAACTGATAATCAGATTTGCCCAGTAAGGTTTCACGACTATATCCCATGAACTTACAGAAAGCCTGGTTAAACTCAATCCAGCGGTGCTGCCGGTCCTTAACAAAAATCGGGTCGGCCACAGCATTAATGATGGTTTTAAGAAAAAATTCAGCCCGTTCCTTCTCCTCAACCTCGGTTCTGAGCTGTCGTTCAATTGTCTCAAGCTGCAAATTTCGTTCGGTCAGAATACGATTTGTTTGTAACAACTGTTCTTCAACCTGTTTTCGCTGCGTAATATCCCGGACAATAGCCTGAACTATAGGCTTATCATCAACCTTAAAAGTACTCAGAGTTACTTCAGCCGGAAACTCATGACCTTCCATATCTTTATGAATCCAGTAAAAAGTAATCGACCCCTGTTCAAAAGCCTCAGAAATATACCCGAGGGCGGCCTTTTTAGAATCAGCTCCATCGGGCTGCCGGGCCGGCGAGAGATCCCAGGGGGCGAGCCTATCAAACTGCTCAGAATCAGCTATTTTAAAAAGTTCAAGTGTAGCACGGTTACAATCAAAAAAACCCTGCCTGGTCAACAACATTATAGGATCGGATGTGGCTTCAAATATCTGCTGATACTGGAGTTGTCTTTTCATTAGAAACACCACCATAAGGTTTTTTAAAACCTACTTAATTCAGCCTTATAAATCTCCAGTTAAATATCAAGCCGACGACCCGAATCTTTCAATTCCAATAATTCAGCGGGAAATGGAGCGAGATAGTATTGATCTAAAAGATAATCATTAGCATCTCTTAAAGCCCACGAGTGAATTATAGAAATGACCGATGATAACGGAATCCTTCCTTCTCGATAAAGTTCCAATGTTTCTAAAAAATAGGACTTTTCACGCCGATTGTTAGTCTCAGAAAAATAGCCAAACATATGCATAAGGACATTTATGTTGGTTTTACGACTCGATTGGCCGGAAACAGCTTTAAAAAGATTGTTCTGATAATTTTCAGCCAGAGTTTCAAAGGGTATTTTTTCCTGATTGGCAGCGATTCGTCCCAGTTCTCTCATGCGACCTTCATTATAAGCCATCAACAAAAATTTATGGCGGGCCTGAAACTCCACAAGTTGATTCATATCACCGCTCTGTTTGACCTGCCGGTAACGAGCCAGGGTAAAGATCTTAGTATAAAAACGATAACGAATCCGATAATTTTTCAATCTACCCTCATCTTCCAGAGGAATGAATGGATGGCGTTTTTGGAGCTCTGAAGCAAATAAACCTGTTCCACTACGCAGTGGTGCCACCTTGCCCAGAGAGGGATAGATTTTGACCTCTTTTTGACCACAGGAAGGAGAACGATGCTTCAATAAAAAACCATCAACAGGACCCAGATCATCTAAAAATCTTTTACAGAAATCGAGGAATTTTTCAGTACAATCAAGCTCTGAATCGGACTGCATCAGTCTCAACTGATCATCTTGCTCAACTATTCTGACGGGGAATCTTGGAACACCAAGGCCAATATCCACCTCCGGACAGGGTGTGATCGGCTCAATGTAGTCAACAAGCTGACGGATTAACTGATCATTTATTAGCTGATCATTATATCGACAGGAATCAAATCCCAGACAGCGACTTACAACCAGACGTGGGGTCGGATAATCTTCCATAAATAACTCCTTTGATAAGGTTTTTGGCTAGCAACAATAATATACGACAGTTTGGTGCGGCTTTCCACAGAAAAAGATTTGCCGGCAAAGATTTAATGCAAATTGTTCTCTCCACAATCAACCGCTTCATACTGGAGGGTTACATGATAAATATTAAACTCCTGCGCCAGAATAGATTTGATCTGACCGGTAAGATCCTGGGTTTGACTGATTTTTATATCAGGAACAACAAGGTGAGCCTCAAAAAAATAATCCCGCCCAGAAAGCGACCAGATATGTGTGTGGTGAACATCTCTTATTTGATCTAATTGCTGTAAAGATTGCTTGATATCGTTAATTTCCAACTCGTCCGGGGAACCCTGCATGATAATATGAATAGAGTCACGCAAAATTTTCAAAGACTCCCAGCCAATATAGATGGCAATAAACAGAGTGAACAGGGGATCCAACCAATATATTTAAAAAAAATATATACCA
>PWOD01000190.1 GCA_003557545.1 bacterium
ATATAAAATAACCAATTATTCCTCGTCGGGGTCGATCTCTGCAGCCCGGCTGGTAACATAATCAACTGCCCGGGCAAGCCGGGGCTGTTCAAGCCATTCGTCCCGGTACGGTTCTATTAACCCAAGAGCTTCCTGGGGCTGGTCAGCCTGCGCCAGCAGATGGGCATAATCTAATCGCCACAGGGGTTCCTCCTCCTGATTGGCTTCAAGCCAGGCCCCTGTGAATTCCAGGTAATGTTGAAAAACCGTGGCAGCTTCTTCCTGGGATAGTTCGGCAAGCCGAGTTGCTCCACCCAGCATGACAAGGGGGGATGGGGAATTGCCTCGCTGCTGTTGACGCACCAGAATAGAGAGCGCCGGTTCACTGGTAGGATCAGTCAAGATAGGCCAGAGCGCCACCTGTGAGTTCAAACTATAGTTGTCTTTCCACTTATCTTCCATGACCTCAGAAGCGGTCATATAATCACCATAATTATCTTCCATGTCAGAAATTCTTTCACCGAAATCAGAAAAATCCCGGCCGGACAGCTCCCCGGACAAGAGATGAGTTTCATCAACAATATTTTCTCGAACAATCCGCGGGACGTAGAGCGCATGTCCCAGCGCCCGTTCAGACATACCATCCCGGTTCATATACCTCCCCGCCATATTCAGCCGGTTTCGCCGGTTATCCTCCAGACTGGTGGCCCATTCAAAATGTAACAGCTCATGGAAAGGACGCTCCAGATAGCCGCTGACCAGTGCCTTATTATTATGAACCTGGGCATAGTTGGGAGCAAGATCGGTAAGTCTGTTAAAAGCTTTTTCGGCATTCTGATAATCGCCCTGGACCAGATAAACATAACCTAATTTGTACCAACCAGAAAGCATGTAGGGATTATGTTTAAGTCCCTGTTCCCCGGCCTCACGGGCCTGATTCCAATCAAACCCGGGCTGCTGGGCGCGGGCCCGAGTAATCACCCGATTCATATGACCAAGATAAAAATCGCCCTTAAGAATTTCTCTGCACTGATAGCCGATAACCAGAAAAATACCAAGCAAACAGAGATGCCCCACGGTTTTCCAGCTAAGGGGAGGAAACAGTGGCTGCTGCTTAATCGACTTTGTGAAACGGTTTTCTTCCCCTGAACCGGCGACTCCACAGGCAATACGTATTACAGCAACCGTCAGTGAAAAGAGCAACCAGAAGGTAAAAGTGGAGGAGATCCAGCGCAGATTAACTGAAGCAAAATTTTGCACCAGTACACCATAGACCGAACTGGCCAGACCGATCACCAGCCACCTGTAAAAACTACTCTTTGAACGGTACAGAAATCGGTAGACAAGCACTGAAAAAACTATCATTATGAGAAGAAAAATAGCCAGCCCGATGACCCCGTTTTCCATCAGTATCTCAAGATATTCATTGTGAGCATGGCGGGTATTATGGCTAACTCCCTGGCGGCTATAAAAGGTCGGACGGTAGTTAGGAAAAACCAGTTGAAATATACCATGGCCATGACCGGTCCAGGGCATATCAAGAGCGGCTCGGGTAGAGCCGGTCCACATGATCCAACGCACCCTCTGTGTCCCACGATGCAGGTCGGCCACATCGACCAGACGACCAACAAGATTATATGGGTTGGCCAGTAAAATAGTACTGAATATAAGAATCACAAGAAGAGTAACAGCAATAAATTTGCGTAAACTAATCTCGCGTTTGCTGCCGAAAATATAAAACCGAGCGGTAAGCAAAAGAAAGATCACCACCGCTGCACCCAAACCAAGAAAAGCGGTCCTGGTTCTGGTCGCTATCAACATATAGATCTGTGCAACCCCCAGCAGCAGGGCAAAGATCTTAACGGGAAGTTTGGGAGTGGCCAGAGCATAGCCAAAAATAACCGGAACTGTGGTCAATAAGAAACCAGCAAAAAAGTTACGATTACCAAAAGTGGAAACAAGCGGTAGCTCATCCCGCCCCCAGTTATAAATAGGAGCACCAAAATGCTGAAAAAAACCTAACCCCGTAGTAACTATTATGGCGGCAAACAAAGCCCAGATTGTCCATTTAACACGACTACGACTGGTTATTACCTTCTGTACAAGAAAAAACAACAGGACCATCGACAGGTGACGGGCCATCTCCTCAAGACTAAAATACCAGAACGGACTGACAAACAGAATGGTTGCTATCATCCAGCCCAGCCAGACCAGCATCAGCCCGTTAAGCGAGGTTTTAGGAAGTTTGAACTTACCACGTTCAAGGGACTCAGATAACCAGAGCAAAAAGACAAAATAAACCACCAGATGAACAATCAACGGTTTTAACAGCACAATATTCTGCCCGCCATTAGCAATTAAATCGGCGGAAAATCCAAGTAATCTAAGAATACTATAGGCAATAGTATTCTGCCGGCCAATAAAAAAGACCACCGGCACAATGAACACAGCAGAAAGTAAAGCAATAAACTGAGTCCGGTCCAGCATCCTATAAAACCTGTTATGCACAGCTAACACTCTCCTGGAGTTTAAATCGTTTGCAATTACTCTCTACCCGGCCAACCAATAAACAGTCGCTTCAGCCAGGTTTCCATACTATATTTGACCTGTTTCTCTGTGACAGGTTTCCCAGCTCTGTTTAATAGCAGGGGTTGTTCCTGTAATAGATGAAATTTCCAGCCGGCTGCCTGTAGTTGCTGATAATAAGCCTGATCAATTTTTTCCAGCTGATCAACCAGGATAAGCCGCTCATCCAGATAACCAAGAATTACCTGTGGATCATAGGCAATCTGTATATTATCCAGAACTGATGGATTATTATAGCAAATTTTGCTGGAATTTAAATATAGCTTGTGCCGGGCAAAATCATAATTAAAATTAAAAAACAGAGCTAAACTCCCCGCTGACCGGTGGGTATGGAAATTTTTAACCGGCAGATCTAACCCCCGGGCAAGTAACCCGTCCCGGCTGTAATCAGATATAACCACTGTAAGATGACGTGTTCCCCGATTTTGCAGATGACGATTTAACTGTTGAATAGAATAATTATCAAGCGGTAGATTACGGGGAATAATCAACAGCGATTCTCCCCTCCCGGAGCGCAGATGTGTAAAGGATAATCCGGCCAGCTTCCGCACCTCAAGATGGGGTTTAAAGGCGGGCAGCAGGGCCACAAACAGCAGCAATAAGGCTGCTGCAAAACCACAAACTCGAAACTCTAACCGCCAGCCGGGATCAAGTACAAGCCAGAGAGCGCCGACCAGCAGCAGAACAGTAAAAATCGATATTCCGGAGACCGATGTAAGATAACTGGCCCAGCCGATACGCTCGATCAAAAATAATACAGCCGAAGAGAACACTGTTTCCCAGAGAGTGGCAAAAAAGCCCCAGCCGGTCCAGAAAAAAATATTTTGAAAAAACAGGAGCAAAAGAAACAAAGGAAAGAATATTCCTGCCAGATAACTGGCCACCAGACCACGAACCGGAATATAGTTGAAATGGTACAGAACTACCGGTAAAACCCCAAGAAAAGCTCCAGTGTTATAAACAAACAGTTTAAGCAGCTTGAAATCAGGAATCAGTTTCAAGTAAGGCTGAACAGCAAAAATCCCAGCGGTGGCGGCAAAAGTCAATTGAAAGGGGGTATCGAAAAACAGAAAAGGATCGAGCAACAGCAGGAGAAAGGCCGCAGCCACCAGAAATACCGGGCCCCTCACCCGCCGGCGCAAAACTTTTGAGAGCATAAACAACAGTACCATTATTACCGCCCGAAAGGCGGAGGTGGGCCAGCCGAGGAACAGCAGGTAGATAGAAAATATTGCTGAAAATAGAATGAACCGAAACCAGTTATCCGGCCCAGGAATTAGCCAGTCTAACCAGAAAAATATGAAGGCCACATGTAAACCACTGATGACAAACAGATGGGAGATCCCGAGATTACGAAGCAGATTAGTAACTTTGCCAGGAACTGCCCGACTGTCTCCGAGCAACAAGGCCTCGGAAAGGCTGGCTGACAGGGGCCAATCTCCGGAAAACTCCTGGTAACGGGCGGTAAGATAACCGCGTAGACGAACAATCGGTTCCGCCGGCCCGGCGGTTATTGGAACGAATTGATGAAAATTATTTACCTCAATTAGACCCAGTAATCGATTTTGGCGGAGATAGCTGTGCAGTTCCTGCCGCTCTTCCGGCCAGACAGGCTGGCCGGTGAGGCTGATCCTGACAGGGCCGGTTAAAACTGTCTCCCCCGGCAGCTCTCCAGCCGACATAAATAGCTGCCCGGCAAACGGATAATTATCAACTTTTTCAACCTGAAAAAATCCATCCTGGGTCAACACACCCTCGAAAAATCGTGGTTCCCCGATCACCCAGGCTGAGTTCAATAAATAAGGATAAACTAACAGCGCGGCATAAAGGCCAAACCCGGCAAATCCAAGGAGGATTAGTAAAAAAGCTGGAGATTTAAAGAAAAGAACTACAACCGCAGAGCCAATCAATAACAATAGAAAGAGGGCCAGCAGAGGAACAAAATTATCAAGGGTTAAACAATGTCGAATAAAAGCGACGGAAGGAAGGGCACCAAGCAAAAGATAAAAGAGGGGACAGCCCTTTAAAGCTGCCAGTAATGAATGGGATGTTGGTTCCCTCGGCCCCATCTTATCAACTCACTTTAATAGAACAAACTCACCCCGCCATCAAAAAGTTTCTAAAAGGTGACGGGCCAATTTATCGGCCAGCTCTTCCAGAGTAGAACCCCTGACCGTAAAACTGCTTACCTCATAACGGCCAAACAGATGGGCATCAGCCAAAAACTCTCCATCCTGCCGTCGAACCCGAC
>PWOD01000039.1 GCA_003557545.1 bacterium
TTGAGCTGCTTTATGGTGGCCAGCTCAGCCTGACACTCAGAACAATCTTCTATATGCTGTTGAATTTTTTTCGCGACTCAGGAGACAGTTCACCATCAATATATTTCTGTAGCTGATTATCTGTCTGTGAACAACCCATTTTGAACAACCTCCTAAAATATCCAACGATTTATTCTAGAATTCTCTTTATTCCTACTAATAAACGATTCAGACCAAATATCCCCCGAGTTATTTAGTCCATCAGCTTGATCAGCTTCTCCTTCAGCCGGTTTCTTCCCCGGGCCAGGACTCTTTCCACCGCTTTCTCTGTTATTTCCAGTGTCTGAGCTATCTCCCGGTAGGAAAAGTCTTCATAATGTTGAAGAATTATTGCAACCTTCTCCCTGTGGGGCAACTGATCAATTGCTTCCCGCACAGTAGATTTAACCTCCTGTTTTTCTAAACCTTCAACTGCTGTCAGTTGATCATTCTGAACAAAATTCTGTTCCTGGGGATCATAAGAAAGCGGCCTATGTTTTTTCCAGTGGTCATAGCAAAGTCGTGTGACAACTCTTGTTAAATATGTGTTAAATTTAGCAGTTGGCCGGTAATTTTTCGCATTCCGAAAAATCTTCAAAAATGCTTCCTGAGCTATCTCTTCTGCATCCTCCATATTCTTCACCAATCGATAAGCTATATGCCAGGCCAGCCGTTGGTATCTTTCAACCAGCTCCCCGTAGGCCTGACGATCACCTCTGGCGGTTTTTTTCATCAACTGCTTATCATCTATCATCGGTTCACCGAGCCATTTCTGTTATGATCCAACCAGCTGAAAAATCGCTGTTCAATCAGCTGGTTTATTTGAATTGAGGACCTGTTTGACCGGTTGAATGATTATTTCTATATCCCCTGTCAGTTTGTTTGCCCTGTCTCCTATCCCTTTCAAACCCTCTAGATCCTTGATAGGACGGCCTTCTATTAAAGTGCTTTCCGGCAGGTTGAGACCCTCGTTGGAAATTAAATTGTCGTGGTTTGAAACTATCAGAAAAGAGTTCTAAGTTTGCCGGCTTCCGGAACATCTTAGTCAGGTCAGGAAACTGTTCAAGACGTATAAGGTGCAGTTCCGCCTTCAACCTGTAAAGCTCATATACCTGCTGCTGAACTGTCTCAGTATCAGGCTCAGTCTGTTGCAAAAGAGAGTTTAAATTTAGACGAATTTTAGCCATGGCAGCACGAGTATCGATTATTTGTTTTTGAGCTTCTAAACTTAACCGGTTCGGCTGTCTCGGCCGGGTGTCACTAAAATTAGTTCTTCGACTCTCACGGCCATAACGACCATCCCTTCTTTGTACCGGTGCGGTTTCACCACTGTCCAATTGGCTTTGTTCGGAACTGAAATTTATCCCTCTATTCGTCTGTTTATGCCGCAGACCAGCTGCCAGAACCAGATTGGTTGATAAGAGAAATATTACCAGCAGAATAGCGAAATTACAAAGAGTTTGCAAAAACCGTTTCATCTGATTCACTCCTTAAAAAATTGTTGTAGGCTAATCTGTATGAACAAACGACCTACTCCCGAAAAACCCCCGATATTTTTCAGGCAGTCTGTTTAACAGCCTCAACAAACAGTTCCAGCAGACCAATCAGTTGAGTGGGCTTAATAATCAAGGGGGGCATCAGATAGACCACTGAACCAAGAGGACGGATTAAAACCCCCTGATCACGTAACAGTCGTTTAATTTTTACTGCCCGGTTAACCGCCGAACTGCCGGAGGATGAATCAAGATAAACAGCTCCTATCATTCCCAGAGTTCGAACTCCTCTAACCGTGTCCAGATCCCCTAAAACCTTAAGCTCCCGTTCAATCAGATCAGATAGACCAGCTATTTTTTGCAAAATTTTCAGTTCCACAAAACGATCAAGATTGGCCAGCCCCGCCGCTGCGGCGATCGGGTTACCGGCAAAGGTATGACCATGAAAAAAGGTCCGAAAAGCAGGTGGTGATTTGAAGGCAGAAAATATCCTGTTTTTAACCAGCGCAGCACTTAAGGGCAGATAGCCCCCTGTTAACCCTTTACCCACGCAGATAATATCCGGTTCAATATCAGCATGCTGGTAAGCCCAGAACTTTCCGGTCCTGCCAAATCCCATGGCAATTTCATCGTCAATCAACAAGACATCGTTATGCAGGCAGTCCGCCGCCAGCCGGCATAAAAATCTGGCCGGATAGATATTTATACCGGAGGCCGCCTGACATAATGGTTCAACAATAAATCCCGCCAACTGTGAACTGTATTTATCGAGAAATTCTTTTGCCGGCTGATAACAGGACAGGTTACAGTTCACCGGTGTAGAATTTTCCGGACAGTTAAAACAATCCGGCCCTTTAACCGCTGGTTGCGGATTAACAAATTCTCTGAAAGGTTTATGAAACTTCGGAAGATACCCAACAGATAAGGCACCGGTTGTATCACCATGATAATCACCGGCCAGATAAGCGATATTTTTTTTCTCAGGCCGGCCTGAATTATGCCAGTACTGTAGAGCTATTTTTAGGGCGATCTCAACCGCGGATGCTCCATCACTCCCGTAATGAACTTTGCGCTCTCCCCCGGTCAACTCCACCAGTCTCTCAGCCAGTTGTACTGCTCCCGGGTGGGACTGATTACCCAGAATACTATGCTGTAACCGGGAGCTCTGATTTCTTATCGCTTCGATAATCTCCTCATCACCGTGGCCCAGATTACAGGCCCACCAGGAAGATATTGCATCGAGATATTTTTTACCATCAACATCAAACAGATAGATACCTTTCGCCCTCTCAATAATCGGAAAATCTTCACTCATCAACTCCTGGTAATCGGTATAAGGATGCCAGAGGACCTCACGATCAAGCTCTCTATATGAACCACTGTCCATCTTTAATGACCCCCCTGGGCTGTCGAGGAAATTTCAGTTAACAGATCGGTTCGCAACTCAATTTCCCCCTCTATTTTTCTCCACAGATTGCCCGGTTGAAAAATCTCTTCCATCAATTTTTCTCGATATGGAGTATAGCCCAGAACCGGCACCCTGCCCAGCTGGGGAATTATTTTCATGTTATCGTCTCTAATAACTGGATCTGAAGCAGCTGTTAGCTGGTTAAAGATAACCCCGGCCAGATTCAAATTGGCTGTTCGCAGCCGCTCAATCGATAATAATGTGTGATTGATCGTGCCCAGGTCAGTCCGGGCGACAAGAATAATCGGAAGTTGCAGATCGATCATAAGATCAAGCATTAGATAGTCCTCGGTTAGTGGGACCATAATCCCTCCCGCCCCCTCCACAATTACCCCATCATACTGCTTTCTAATCATATGATATGTTTGTAAAATCTGTTTTACTTCAACCGAACGGTTTTCCAACCGGGCGGCCAGATGAGGAGAACAGGGTTTTTTAAAACGGGCCGGTACCAACAAATCAGTTATTTCATCGCTCGGATCGATTTCGGCGGCCGCCAGAGCCTGCTGCAAATCCGCAGACAGCAACTCGCCAGATTTTTCTTCACAACCTGTCTGAACCGGTTTCATTGGAACAGTCGAACTATTCTGAGTGTGACAATAAGCAGTCAGCAGAGCCGTTATATAGGTTTTTCCAACCCCTGTATCAGTTCCAGTAACAAAAAAATTCATCCTAACAATTATCTCCCTTTTTTAATGTTAAATAAATTACCTCATAAGTTGCTTGGACCTTATCATCAACGCTATAGTTTGTTTCATAGATTTTCACCAGAGATTTCAACTCAGACGGAGTTAGGGGTCTGCGCGGTGCCGCCACCTGACCTCCCGTCACTCCCTGTTTGTTAAGTGACCACAAAAAATCGGTTCCTGAATTATGATTTTGTTGAAGCTCTTCGTGATAGTAGTTTTCAATTGAAAAACCGACTCGACTTACTAAGTTAAGCAGATCCTGTTTGGCCGGTAAATTTTTTCTCGGAAGTTTTTTCGGGGCGATATGATTACGAACCTCCTGCAGTTCCCAGAGAGTGTTTTTTAACATCATACTGAAAACCATCAAACCGCCCGGGGCGAGATGGTTCTGAAGGTTATTGAACAGCTTTTCCAACGGTTGAGCCCAGTGCAAGGAGGAGCTACTTACAATTAATGGAAATTGACAGTTCAATCTAAATTCTCGGGCGTCGGCAACAAACCACCAGCAATCTCTCCCAGTAATTTTTTTTCTGGCAGTTGCTACCATGGCCGGGGAAAGGTCAAACAGATAAAATTTGCTGTTAATGAACCGCTCAAGCAGATGAGTTGAAAACAGTCCTGTCCCACACCCTATCTCAAGAATTCTCGAAAATTTACCCGCCGGCAAAAAACCTCCTAATCGTTCAGCAACTTTACGTTGGACGGTTGACTGTTCATCATAAGTTGAAGCTGAAGCTGAAAATTTTCTCCGGATCATTTTTGCAGATGACCCTTTCACTATCTTTCCTCCCAATTTAATTCAGTTCATAATCCCCGAAAAATAACCTGCAATTTCACTGTTCAACAGCTCCTATTATAACAATTGTTTGCTAAAATTTGTGACTGAGAAACAGCTCTGGCTGAAGGTCAACTCAAACAAGTCAACAAGTTCAAGATTTGGCTGTAATAATTTTTAAAAACCGGGCGGGATCAGTGTGGGCCAGCGCATGGCCCCCCTGGATTAACTGAAATTCGCTGTTAACAAGTTGAGTGGCCAAAAACTCACCGGCCGCCGCCGGGACGATCTGATCGTCCGCTGCTGCAACTATTAGAATTTTCTGTTCTATTTGCTGTAACTGGTTAATTAAATCAATTTGATTTAAATAGTTAAGTCCTAAAATCAAATCACCACTATTTTTTTTTAACAGCTGGTCAATCAACCTGGCGGGCGGAATAACCGGGGATGGATCGGAAGCAAGCCGATAAAATTCTCGCAAAATTTCTGCTGGAGAGTTTTTTAATTTCTGCCGCATAGCCCTCAGATATTTTGCTGAAACCCCGGGGATCCGTGAGTTTTTACGGCCAACAAATCGCGGTGTTGCTCCGAATATTACCGGTTGAAAGGAGACATCACTTACCTGACATAGATATTCTAACAGAATTATTCCTCCCATGGACCAGCCAACTACCCGATCCGGCGAAAACTGTTGAATGATTTGCTTGAGATTATTGCTATAAGGAAATCGCCGCGATGGGCGGGAGGCGTTTAGTTTTTTTCCCGCCAGCCGAAAATGATCGATCACCTTTATCTGAAACTGTTCGGTTTGCAGTTCCATAAGCGGCTTAAAAAATTCATCCAGATAACTCCAGCCCGGAAGAAATAAAATTTTCATTGGCTAAACTAAACCGACTTCGGCAGCTTTTTCAATAACAGTTTCAGCCAGTTTTTTTATTACCTCTTTACTGTGAGCTAAACTCAAAGAAAATCGTATCCTGGCCTGTCCGCGCGGGACAGTTGGAGGCCGGATTGCTACTGCGACAATTCCCTCCTCCTTCAATTTATCGGCCAGCTCCAGAGCTGCGCTATTTTCCCCGACAATAAGCGGAACAATCTGACTTTGAGAATTAGCCGTTGTTAATCCGGCCTGCTCCAGTCTTGTCTTAAAAACAGTCGCTCTCCGTAAAAGTCGCTCACCCAAATCAGCCGTTGATTGTAATATTTCCAGTGCAGCCTCAGCCGCACCGATAGAGGCTGGAGGCAGGGCTGTGCTGTAGATAAAGCTCCGGGCCCGATTGATCAGCAATTCTTTGACCTGCTGGCTGGTGGCGACCACTCCCCCGTAACTACCCAGCGCTTTACTTAAAGTTGAAACCGTTATATCAACCCGATCGGTAAGGTTTTTTTCAGCCACCAAACCAGCACCGCAGGAACCAAAAATTCCGGTACTGTGTGCCTCATCCACCAGTAAAAGACAATCATATTTTTCTGCCAGATAACTCAGTTGTTCCAGGGGTGCCTGATCACCGTCCATACTAAAAACTGCTTCTGTAACAAGCAGCCGACGACCCCGGCTGTGACTCTTTTTTAACAGCTGCTCGAGTTGTTCAAGGTCATTATGACGATACCTCTGAAGTTTGGCCCGACTGAGCAGACATGCATCGATCAAACTGGCATGGATTAATCGATCGGCATAGATAGAATCATGCCGGCCGACGACAGCTGTCACACTCCCCAGGTTAGCCAGATAGCCACTTCCAAAAAGCAGGGCGGCTGAATAACCTTTAAACTCTGCAAACTGCTGTTCAAACTGTTGATGACAGTCTAAACTCCCAACTACCAGCCGCGATGCAGTGGCCCCGCTACCATATTTTTCCAGATATTCTCGAGCTTTACCGATAATCCGGGGATGGGTGGCGAAATTCAAATAATCGTTAGAAGAAAAATTTAAGAGTTTTCTATCGCCTGACTTTATTTTTCCACCGACAGCATCATAAACCACAGTTTTACGATATAAATCTTGTTGTTTTAATTTTTTTAGTTGATTGGCAAAATCCGGTACTTTATTTGACAAACCCCAGATCCTCCAACATCTGCAGATCTTTTTCGACCGAACGTCCAGAAACGGTTAACAGATCACCAACCATTATTCCGGTGGCACCGGCGTAAAATACCATCGACTGTAAATCGCGGAGATGAATTCGTCCAGCACAGATTTTAATTTCTTTTTCAGGGTTAACCAGCCGAAACATTGAAATTGTTTTTAAAATCTCCAGGGGCTCAGGTGGAGAAGATTTTTCGGTTGGACTGTTTTCTACCGGTATTAAAAAATTCAGTGGTATCGAATCGACATCCAACTTCCGCAATGTGATAGCCAGTTCAACCCTTTGTTCAAGCGTCTCCCCCAGCCCAATTATACCGCCTGAACAGATTTCGAGGCCGGCCTCTTTAGCTTTTTGAACCGTTTCCACTCGACTGCTATAATCATGCGTTGTACATATTTCGGAGAAAAAACTGGGTGCTGTTTCCAGATTATGATGATATCGTTTCAATCCGGCCTGTTTTAACTTTTCGAACTGTTTTACAGAAAAATCACCCATGGACGCACAGATCTCAGCTGTTTCATCCAGCTGTTCAAAGAGGCTAATAATTTGAGAAAAATCTTTATCTGATACGGAAGGTCCACTGGTAACAAAACCAAAATTATCGATGGGCAACCGCCCGGCCCGGTCATAATGTTGCTTGAGTTCGGCAGAATCCAGAAGCGGATATTCGACGATCTCAGTTGGATTATGAACTGATTGGGCACAAAAGCTGCAGTCCTGGCTGCAGACGCCACTTTTGGCATTGACTATTGAACAAAGTGACAGTGAATCTGTAAAATATTTTCGGCGTATTTTATCAGCAAGGTAGAATAATCCGGCCATCAACTCTTTAGGTGCCCTTAAAACTGCCAGAGCATCGTCTGCCTTCAAATCCTCACCAGCATTAATTTTTTTTTCAATGTTTTTGATCAAACAGCTCATTTTATTACACTCACAATAGTAATTTTACAGATCGAGAAAACAGATTCTGAAAGATATACTCTTTTTAACCTGGTAAATCCTACATTAAATAAGGTTTTTTTAGAAGCGCTGTTCTGTTTGTCAGCCAGAACCGGTTGGTTTTTTAGACACAATATAGTATCGTAGATAGTAGCAGTTTAATGTAATTTTAAGGGTGACCGTTTAAATGAAAAAAAAGGTTGTGGTGGTCGGCGGCGGACTGGGTGGTATTTCTGCTGCCATCTGTCTACAGAGTAGTTCTGATTATCAGGTAGAACTTTATGAAAAAAACTCACATCTTGGCGGCAAATTAAATCTCCTCGAAACTTCTGGTTATTCCTTTGACCTCGGTCCTTCAATCTTCACTTTTCCCTATATTTTCCAAAAACTATTTGAACTTTCCGGTCGCACCATGTCCGATTATCTGGAGCTTGTTGAACCTGAACCACACTGGCGCTGCTTTTTCGAAGACGATGAACAGATAGATCTCTACGGTGATGTAGATAAAACAGTCGATTTAAACAGTGCTTTAGGAACCAGTGACAGCAGGGAATTGAAAAACTTTTTGAATTACAGCAAACAGCTGTTTGAAAACGTTGAAAAGGGTTATTTTAAGCAGGGAGCTGATAATTTCTGGGAGATCTTGAAAAGCACCGGTCTCAGCAAAACATTGTTTGGTTTTGATCTTCTTTCCACCATGCACCAGGGTGTTAACAAACGACTCAGCAACCCAAAACTTGTCCACATCATGGATTTTTTCATCAAATACGTCGGTTCATCACCATATGATGCACCGGCTTTATTAAACATGATTCCCTACGGCCAGTTCCAATATGGACTGTGGTATGTCAGAGGGGGTATGTACAATCTGGCGCGGGCACTTAAAAAACTACTTGATGAACTGGGAGTAATTATCCATTTAAATAGCGAAATAACCGCCTTGAAAAGTTCCAGAGGAAATATTAAACTGGCCGAAAAAAAGTCAGGTGAAGCTATTGAAGCCGACATTATCGTTAGTAATATGGAGGTCATTCCGACCTATCGTGAACTGACTGTTGAGTCGGCCCAAACCTTACAACAATATAAGCGGTTTGAACCGGCCTGTTCCGGGCTGGTCCTACATCTTGGAGTTAATCAAAAATATGACAATCTTGCTCATCATAATTTTTTCTTTTCCAACGATCCAGAAAAACATTTCGCTGATATTTTTCAGCGGGGCCAGTTACCTGACGATCCAACGATCTATCTTGTTGCTCCGAGCCGAACCAATCCTGATGTCGCACCAGAGGGTTGTGACAATATAAAAATATTGCCCCATATCCCATATTTACGAGAGGTTCCCTTCAGCTCCCGGCAATATGCCGAACTTAAACAGCGTGTTTTCGAGAAACTGGAACGAATGGGACTGAAAAATCTACGGGACAATATCGTCCTGGAGGATTGCTGGACTCCCCAGGATATCGAACAAAAATATTATTCCAATCATGGTGCGATTTATGGGGTTGTAGCAGACCGGAAGAAAAACCTCGGATTTAAAGCAGCTAAAAAAAGTCATCATTACGACAATCTTTTTTTCGTAGGTGGATCGGTTAATCCGGGCGGGGGTATGCCCATGGTAGTCCTTTCGGGCCAACAAACTGCTGAGATTATTAGGAAACAATATGGTTGATCAACTGGCCCACCACCAACATGAATTTTTTCGTCAGGGTGACAGCCGGGATCTGTCCTGGAGAATTGAACAACTCAAACAACTAAAACAGCTCATACGATCGAATGAAGAGGATATAATGGCTGCGATAAACGAAGATCTTGGGAGATCTCAACTCGCAACATTCATGAGTGAAATATATCCGGTTCTAAAAGAATTAAAGCTGCTTATAAAAAAATTATCCGACTGGGCAAAACCGCAAAAGGTTAAAACTCCTCTGCTTTTAAAACCCGGGACCAGCCATGTTTATTTTGAACCCTTTGGTTCAGTGCTGATCTTAACCCCCTGGAACTATCCATTTCAATTGTTGATGAGCCCCGTTATCGGAGCCTTATCGGCCGGGAACTGTGTCGTTGCCAAACCCTCAGAAATCTCAGCTAACACAGCAAATCTAATGGCCAATCTGATCAATGACAGTTTTAGTTCCGACTACCTGACTATTGTAGAAGGTGGTATTGAACAATCCCAGAAACTGCTTGCTCAGAACTTTGATCTTATATTTTTTACCGGCAGTAAAAAAGTTGGTAAAGAAGTCATGAAAAAAGCGGCCGGTAATTTGACACCGGTAATTCTTGAACTTGGCGGAAAATCTCCCTGTATTGTTGCAGAGGATGGAGATTTAAAAAAAGCGGCGGCGCGAATTACCTGGGGAAAATTTTTCAATGCCGGCCAGACATGTATAGCCCCCGATTATTTGCTGGCAGAACGATCCATCCGGGAAAAATTAATCGGTCATATCAGATATTATATCGATCAGTTCTATGGTGAAAATCCGGTTGAAAACTCTGATTATAGTCGAATAATAAATACCAAACATTTTGATCGATTGATCGAGCTTATAAACAATAAGCAATCAATTAACTCTGAGCGGGACAAACTTTTCATACCACCCACCGTAATTGAAAAGGTCACCTGGGAGGATCCTTTGATGCAGGAGGAGATTTTTGGTCCACTGCTTCCCGTGATAGAATACAGTGATTTTAACAGCATATTAAACAGGCTCAGTCAACTACCCAAACCCCTTGCAACCTATCTATTTTCATCAGATAAGAATAAAATAGAACGGCTTCGCGAAACTGTCGCCAGCGGTTCTTTAACGGTAAATGACCTATTAATTCAGGCGGTTTCGAACCATCTTCCCTTTGGAGGAGTCGGTGAAAGTGGCATGGGCCGTTACCGTGGCAGAAACTCCTTTGAAGCTTTTTCAAATAAAAAGGCTGTACTGCAGCGCGGATTGTTTCCAGATTGGAAGTTCCGCTATCCGCCTTATAAAATTGCATTTAACAAAATAAGAAGATTTTTTGACTTTTTTTAACAAAGTGAGGGATACCCAAATGGATCAATCAAATAGTAAGATAATTATTGTTGGAGCCGGACCGGGCGGGCTTACTGCCGGGATGATTCTTGCGCATCGTGGAGCTGAAGTTGAGATTTTCGAGAAAGAATCTCATCCTGGAGGGAGGAATAGAAGGTTAACCCTGGGAGATTTCAAATTCGACACGGGTCCGACCTTTCTAATGCTCAAATATATTCTTGATGAAATGTTTCACGAGACCGGGCGAAACTCTGAGGATTATCTTGAGTTCAAAAAATTAGATCCGCTCTATCTCCTACAGTTTCCCGATAAACAACTTTTCCCCAGTCATGACAAACAAAAGATGAAAAAACAAATCGAAAAATCATTCCCAGGAAACCAGGCGGGATTTGATCGGTTCATCGAACAGGAGGGAAAAAGATTTCGCAAGCTAATGCCCTGTCTCCAGAAAGATTATTCATCCTGGACCGATTTTTTTGACCTGTCTTTTTTGAAATCCTTTCCCTATCTTTCCCTGGGACGATCATTATTTTCTAATCTTGGAAAATATTTCGATGCTGAACAGTTAAAACTTGCCTTTACTTTTCAAGCCAAATATCTCGGAATGTCTCCCTGGGAATGTCCCGGTCTCTTCACGATTCTTTCCTATATGGAATATGCCTTTGGAATCTATCATGTTATGGGAGGATTATGTAAAATCTCTGAGGCCATGGCCGACATCATTGAACAGGAGGGTGGAAAGATACATTACAACTCAACGGTTGAAAAGGTCCTCACCGACAACTCTACGGCCCGGGGAATACAGCTGTCCGACGGAAAAAAGATCTATGGAGAGGAGATAATCATCAACGCTGATTTTGCCTATTCAGCCCATCATTTACTCCCGAAAAAATCGCTCCGTAAATGGTCACCTGAAAAACTGAAAAAGAAACGTTTTTCCTGTGGAACCTTTATGCTTTACATGGGGCTGGACAGACAGTTTGAAGGGTTACAACATCATAATATAATCTTTGCTGATGATTATAAGAAAAACGTGGAACTGGTGTTTGAACAGCACCAGATGACTGATGATTTTTCCTTTTATCTGCAAAACGCCTCAGCAATCGATCCCACGCTGGCTCCCGCCGGTAAATCTACAGCCTATGTGCTTGTTCCTGTGCCTAATAATTTAAGTGAGATTGACTGGTCCAGTCAAAAACAACAGTTTCGCGATAAAGTTATTAAACAGATAGAGGCTAAAACCCCAATTACCAACCTTGAACAACATATCGAAGTTGAAAAAATCTTAACTCCCGACGACTGGGAAACTAGCTATAACGTTCATCTTGGTGCAGTCTTCAACATGGGCCATAATATTTCACAGATGCTATACTGGAGACCGCACAATAGATTTGAAGAACTCAACAATCTCTATCTTGTCGGTGGTGGGACACACCCAGGAAGCGGTTTGCCAACAATCTATGAATCAGGAAGAATATCAGCAAACCTGATATCTGAAAAACATTCTTTACCATATCAAAAACCGATTTTTGATCCCATTAAATAGAGTTAATCGGTTGTCCCCTGGGACACAAATTGAACGCCCGGGGCATCGCCATACAGCATTCCAACCGGCTTCCAAAAAATGGTAAAGAGTTCAACCGGCTAACTTAACATGCCTTCAATAATCAGATCGACCGCTGCCTCTTCACTTAATCCCCGAGACATTAAAGTCTCCAGCTGTTTCGAGTCGACGCTGCCAATAGCCGCCTCATGAGTTACATGAGCTCGGGGATGATTAACCTCAACGATTGGAACCGCCCGGGCAACAGCCTCATCCTGAACTATTTCTTTACAGTCTACATGACCTCGTGAAAAGGCTGCATTAGCGATCAGCTCATTATTAACCACAGCACTGGCCCGATCCTGAACAGCAATATGGGATGTTAAAACCCCCCGGGACTCCTCCCCGAGCAGATGTCCAGCTTCAGTAATAATTATCTCATCGTCGTTTCGTCCGCTAATTCTGGCCAGCATTTCAAAAACACCATACGCGTGACAGTCAATATTATAGTCGATGTCAATTCGGCCCACCGCCCCCCGGATAAGTTCAAATTCCGTGGCAAATCTTCCCCCCTGTTTAATTTCAACATTGGCCCGTGGAACAACATTAACCCCACCGGACTGACCATGAATATGACGTTCAAAATAAGAATATCGGGCATTTTCACCAACTGTTATCTGTGCATCCATCTCATGCAGTACATCCCTTGCGTTAGGAAAGGTACAATAGGCTTGAAAATCAGCTTCAGCCCCTTTTTCGATCGAAATATCAAGCTCAATTTTCTGCTGACCCTGTCTGTTCAGCAGGCCAAAACAGAGAATTACAGGTCCCTTTAAAACTGTTCCCTCTTTGAGAACAAAATCAGCCTCAACCGAACGTGTTTTTTCCCGGACATCAACTTCCAATCCCTCCACGAGATTGGCTCCAACCACCTTATTTCCATGCACTTCAATATGTGCTTCATCTTCAGAAGTGGGCCTGCAGACCCCTCCGAGTGATTTATAGAGATTATCAACTATATCTGTAGTCATTTTTCCTCCTTTATTTCATGGGCATCATGGTCCCGACAGGGCATACATTTTTCCCTAAAAAACCGTCCTATCTTCTCCGGAGTACCTTTATCTATAATCTTTCCGTCACAAAGTAAAAAGGCATGGTCGGCATGGTTCAACACCGTCATGCTGTGAGTTATCAAAATAACCGTTATACCCTGATCTTTCATATATTGAATCGCATCGAAGATCTTCTCCAGGGCTCCGACGTCAATCCCTGAATCTGGCTCATCCAGTAGTACCAGTCGCGGTTGCATTAACAAAATACTCGCCAGTTCGATCCGCTTGCGCTCGCCACCACTTAAAGTATCATCCACCGCCCTGTCGATATATTCTTCTGGCTCCAGTCCAACCTTTTCAAGGACAGCTGCTATCTTTTTACGTGAAGAATTATTATTCCCACAACCGATAAACTTATGTACTTTTAAACCCTCAAATCTGGCCGGTTCCTGCCAGGCCATCGTAATCCCCCGCTCGGCTCGCTTATCAGCAGTTAAATCAGTGATATCTTCGCCGTCAAATAAAATCTGCCCTTCAATCTTTCTGTACCTTTTTAATCCCATTATCGTACCGGCCAGAGATGATTTTCCGGCGCCGTTAGGACCGATTACCGCATGTACGTATCCAGACCAAAACTCGGCTGTCAAACCATTCAATATCTTTGACCCTTCGATTTCTAAGTTGATTCCCCGAGTCTCCAGAACTGCCATAAAATTCAACTCCATTTTTCACTGAATTTATCAAAATACTGGCTGAGGCTGCTTTTTAAAGGCAAAACAAGCCGGACCAGTTGTTCTTTTAACAATAACTAATGAGAGTAAAGTTTATGTGAAAAATAACTTATGTGCAACCAAAAACCATTTGATAGCATCTGCTAATAGCTGTTGAATTTTAATTTTTGGCCGGCGTACCAAACCTCTCCGGCGAAAACAAACAATCTGCTCCTCAATGTTGAAATTTTTCAAGAAAAAAATTTTATAGCTTGTTAGATAACTATTAGTTAATGTAGAATAGGATTCTAAAAATAACCTGTCTAAATTGTCTGGTTCTATGTAATTTTCAATCATCTTATTTTCTAAGGAGTGTTTGTTATGAGTGGTTTGGTTTCATCTCTGTTTGATTTTAGTTTCACTGATTTTATCACCAGCCGGTTGATTAAAATTCTTTATGTGATTTTACTGATTGGTATTGGGATTGTTTCTCTCCTGATGTTTATCGGTGGTTTGTCCCAGGGTGGAGCGGTAGGCTATTTTATGGCTTTTATCCTGATGCCCATCTACCTGGTGATAGCTGTGTTATACGCGAGGATTATGTGTGAGCTGTTAATCATCTTCTTCCGGATTTCTGAAACATTAACAGAAATCAACGGCAAGATTTCTATCAATCAGCAATAGATTTTTCTGGTACATCGGTTACTTGACCGGAATAAATCAGTAAACAGGCTCCAGATAACTGCCAGTTCGGTTATCTGGAGCTTTCCGGTTATTTTGTAAACTTAATCAACTTCCATTTTAGCCGTTTGCTGGTCGGTAATTGACAGCAAAGTTTGATAGGAGTTAGGTAGAAAAACCCTGTCTGCCGGATTTTTGGTGATTGTATCGAAACCCTGGATAAATTTCTGGGCGATCAAGATTTCAGCTGCCTTCTCCGAACCCACCTGTTGGGCCAGTTCATCCAGATAGTTCTTCTCCGCTTCGGCAATTATTTTTAAAGCCTTGGCGTGACCTGAAGCCCGCTTAATATCAGCCTGTTTATCGGCTTCAGCGACTGTAACCGTAGCTTCAGCGTCACCTTCAGCTTCAGCAACACGGGCCCGGCGGCGGCGCTCGGCATCCATCTGTTGGTTCATTGAACGCCGGGTCTCCCGGTCAATATCAAGCTGACGTATCTCAACCCGTTTTATCTTAACCCCCCAGGACTCCCCTACTTCAAACAGTTCTTCAGCAATATTTTTATTTAGCCTGTCACGTTCAGAAAGCACCTCATCAAGTTCCATCCGGCCAATCTGGGAACGTAAAGCATTCAGCGTGATATCAAATATTGCTGTAGGTAGTCGGTCGACTTCAAAAGCGGCTCTGGCGGGTTCGAAAATTCTCCAGTAAACGCTGGCATCAGCGCGAACTGTTACGTTGTCCCGGGTCTGTGTGGTACGGGGCTCAGTATCGGTCTGATGTTCCATAAGTTTCATATCAATATTATTATCTTTGACAGCTTTTTCCCAGTAATGCATTTCATGAAATTTTTCAATAAATGGAATCCTAAACCGAATTCCCGAATACTGAACACGGGCGAATTTATTAAATCTTTTTATGATTCTGCAGTGCTGTTCCGGGATTGTATAGATGAATGACATCACACTCAGCTCCTTAAGATTAAATTAATCAACAGCTGCTTAATTTTCTTCAGAGATCGAATCGAGTTGTTTAACCACCTTATGGAGAAGCCGGGATTTTTCCCTATAACTGAGAAAAGCCGATTTAAAACCATTAATTATCAGACGTTTGACATCCTCCAGATTAAGTTGATAGTTAGTTGTCGCAAGAAAAAACTCATCGGTAATTGTCGTATCACTAACCGTCCTATTGTCAGTATTGAGACTAACTCTCAGACCTCGTTGAAAATATTCAGGCAGAGGATGCTCCTCCAGCGAGGTAACCGCACCGGTCTGCAGATTACTTGTGAGACAGATTTCCAGGGGAATCCTATGATCATTTATATATTCCAGCAGATTTTCATCCTCCAGAAGGCGAACCCCATGACCGATTCGATGAGCCCCACAGTAATGAATAGCCTGATGAATACTTTTCGGGCCAAAATCTTCTCCCGCATGTACTGTCAGGTTAATATTATGGTTACGAACAAAATAAAAGGCCTCCAGGTGATTTTTGGGAGGGTTTCCCCGTTCCGCCCCGGCAAGATCCAACGCCACCACTCCCCGTCCCCAGTATTCTGCAACTTTTTCTGCCAGTAACATAGACTGAGATGGGGGGACATGTCGTAAGCCGGTTAAAATAAGTCCGGTCGATATAGAAAACTCAGTACCGGCTGACTGCAATCCGCACAGTACGCTGTCAATAACCTGGTTAATCTGCAACCCACCTTCACAGTGCAAAAAAGGGGCAAATCGCACCTCGAGATGGCAGATATTTTCCTTACTGCAGTCCTCCACCAACTCATAAGCTGTCCGCTCAAGCCGTTCAGAACTCTGCAAAAGGCTGCAGGGAAGCTCAAACGATTTCAGATAATCAGGAAGACTGGTGGTCGAACTGGATACCTTCAGCTGCTGTTCAAGATCAGACGGTACCGACCGTCCATCGTCTCGAAGAAAATCTGCCACAGTCGAAGGCCGCAGTGAACCATCAAGATGACAATGTAAATCGGTTTTAGGGAGAGTTTTTAATAACTGATAATCGACCGGCATTCAAACACCAGCTCCTGAAAATTATATTGAGCAAGAAGTAACTTATGATAGCTCTTAAAAACTACATAATAGCTTGTAGAATTATGGCTTGTAGAAGCTGACAATTCAACCCGGATATCATAAACTAAATCAAACCCCTGCGAGGATAAACTCTACCGGTGAAAATGAAGATTCTGCAGAAAACTATTTTAACTATTAAGATAATGCAGCCACAGGGTAGCCATCGCCACTGCAGCTGTTTCTGAACGGAGAATTTTCGGACCAAGGGTAACCGGAGTTGCCGGGAGCTGCTCTAAAAAGTTTTTTTCCTCTGAAGAAAAAGCTCCTTCCGGACCGATTATGATAGCCACGTGGCGAACTGATCCGGGGAAACTTTCGGCTGGATTAGCTCCATCAGGATCACCATAAAAAAACTCTTCAACGTCAGCTGTCTTGGCTGGAAAACGGGAAAAATCAACCGGCTGATGAATACGCGGAGTCCAGTCACGCCCGGTAATTCGCGAGGAGTCTAACGCTATACGACTCCAACGTTCAACCTGGCGAGAAGGGTTTTTCGGTTGTCTAACGGTATAATCTGAAAGTAAGGGTAGAAAATCAGTTACCCCCAGTTCAGCACCCAGTTTAACTGTGGTTTCAAACTTTTTTTTTCGGGTCAGCGCCTGCAGCATCCACAGCTGATAACCGGGTTTTTCTGATGGCCTGCTGCTAATTTTTTTCAGTTTAAAAGGGGATATATCTAATATTTCAGTAGTCAGGACCCGCTCCGGGCCGGCAACCTCGATTATTTCACCACTCCGAAGCCGTCTGACATTGGTTAGATAATGGACCCAGTAATCAGAATCAAGGGTGAAAAGCTGAGATTCTGGAACTCTATCTTGAAGATATATTTTCATTAAATTAACCGGTGAAAACGTCACGAATTTTTTCAAAAACAGAACGTTCATCCGGTTTAATCTGCTCACCCCGAATTTCTGCCAGCTGCTCGAAGAGTTTTTCTTCTTCCTCGGTCAGGTCGGTTGGAGTTACAACCTTCACCTGAACGTAAAGGTCACCACGACCCCGGCGACGTAGATGATGAGCTCCCAGTTTTCTCATGACAAA
>PWOD01000056.1 GCA_003557545.1 bacterium
GATATGAATAATTTTCCGTTCATGCAGTGCTTCTGAAATTTTAATAAATTCGGTGATTTTATTTTCTTTGATTATCTGGTTCAGGGCACCCACATTTTTTAAAATTTCTGCCCAATCACGTGTTTCCTGGTAGATCTGGAAAAGTTTTGGTTGATCTACTGGCGGTGGTATTTCTGTTGGATTATCAGTCGAAGGAAAACGCAGGATGAAGCCGGGCGAGTAGGAGCGCAGTTCGAAATTTTCAAGCTGTCCGGTTGACGAAGGAGCCGGAAAATAGGCAAAATCCAGATGATCATCAATCCGGTGCAGTTCGATCAGCTGCTCCTCCCATGTGTTTAATAGCTTTACTTTATCTGTTTGACCCAGCTCGGTAAATTTTTCCCGAGCCTCATCGTGTTCCATTGAACAAACATCGATTGGCAGATTAGCTTTGATGATTTTTTTCATTTCATTTTCTATTTCACTTAGTTCCTCTGCCGCCACCGAACTCATTCCGTTCAATTGATAAAAATAACCATGTTCGATCGAATGGCCCACCCGCAGGGTTTTGTTGGCGAACAGTCGCTCACAGGCCAGATTTAAAACGAGACTCAATCCGCGCCGATAGAACTCTTCACCATAACGATCTCTGTAGTGAATAAGTTCAATCGTTCCATCCTGGCTCAGGGGTTTTCGCAAAGACACCATTCTCTGGTTTACTGCAGCTCCCATTATAGGATTTTTTGGATTGTTACTTTTGATTTTAAGTTTTTTTATCAATTCCAGTGTTGTAATACCTTCTGCTGATTTTATTTTGCTGCCGTTAATTTTTAATTCTAACTGTTCTCGAGCCATTTTATCCATCCTTTTTTTGTAACATTTTTTCACTGGTTTAAGCTGGCTAATATGGCCAGAATAGTCCTTCGACCAGTTTTATTTACCCCAAAATTATACCCTATAAGGGGAATTTTGAAAGGTTAGAACTATTTGTTTTGCTGGCTTAATCTAATTTCATGTCCCGGTAATTTTCTTTTTTAAGATTGAATAGTTTTTCAACTGTATGGTTGTTTGTTGATTGGATTTTATAAAAAAATGCTGTTTATTACTATAAAAAAAAATCGCTTAATTTGTTACACTACAGATCTTTGATTATTTTGAAAACTGCAGGTTGAGTTTTCTGTAAAAAATTCTATAGGAGCTTTAGTCCATGGAAACTATCACTGTTTACAATAGTTTGACCTCTAAAATGGAAAAATTTCAGCCGCTAAATCCACCGCGGGTTAATATCTATGTCTGTGGCCCTACCGTTTATGATGATTGTCACGTTGGGCATGCCCGGGCCTACGTATCCTTTGATCTGATTCGTCGGGTCCTGGAATACAGCGGCTATCAGGTTAAATATGTCCAGAATTTTACTGACATTGATGATAAAACTATCCGTCGTGCAGATGAGCAAGGTCGTTCCTATAGGGAGGTGGCGGCTCAGTATACCGCCAGTTATTTTTCGGTAATGGATCCTCTCAATGTTTGTCGGGCTGATGTTCATCCGACAGTTAGTGGCCATATCGATGAAATTATCGAGCATGTCAGGGCGCTGGTTGATAAATCTCATGCCTATACTGTTAACGGTAACGTCTATTTTGATATAGGGAGTTTTCCTGCTTATGGACAGCTTTCTGGCCAGGATATCGATGAAATGATCGAGGGAGATCGGGTCGAGCCGGGGTCGGGTAAACGCTCGTCGCTCGATTTTGCCCTCTGGAAACAGGTTCCAGAGGATCAACCGGGTTGGAATAGTCCCTGGGGATATGGGCGGCCTGGCTGGCATATTGAATGTTCTGTAATGAGTCGGACACATCTTGGCGATACCATAGATATTCATGGTGGAGGACAGGATCTGATTTTTCCTCACCATGAAAATGAAGTGGCGCAAAGTACAGCGTTGACCGGAAAACCTTTTGTTAGGTACTGGATGCATAATGGTTTTGTAACTATAGACGATGAGAAAATGAGTAAATCTCTTAACAATTTTTATACGCTGGAAGATCTATACAAGCAGTTCGAACCGGCGGTTATTCGCTATTTTATCTTGACCCGTCAGTACCGCAGCCCGATAGATTTTTCTCTCGATAGACTATCTGAAGCCGGTGAGGCTTTTAACCGTTTACGACATTTTTATCGTCGTCTTCAGGCCGCTGAGTCCCGCTCCTGTGGTTCGATTGAATCAACGGCAACAATTCCTTCCCTAGATCAGTTTAAAATTGATTTTCTGGCTGCCCTTCGAACTGATTTTAATACTGCCAAAGCTCTTGGCGAACTGCAAAAATGGGTAAAAAAATGGAACAGAATATTTGATATCTGGCGTGATAAAACAGTTATTAATCGGCATGAGCAGGAGGAAGTAACCGCCGCGCGGGCAGTTTTTGAGGAGCTTACAGCTGAACTTCTTGGACTTGATTTTTCCAGTTGTTCGTCTGATAATAAAGTTGATCGGTCTGCCGGGTTAATTGATCTACTGATTGATCTACGCGATAGATTTCGTGAAGCAGGGGACTATTCACAGGCAGATCTAATTCGAGATCGTCTGGCTGAACTTGGTTATCAACTTCATGATTCTCCCCGGGGGACCACCTGGGAGGTAGTCGATGACTGATTATATTGCTGGCCGTAATCCTTTTCGTGAGGCAGTTCAGCATTATTCTGACGGGATTAAGCAGATATATATTTCCCCGGCTGCCGCCTCTGCAGACAATCTTCTAGAACCCTTAAAAAAGGCTTCCCGGCTGGGGATTCCTCAGGAAACTTCTTCGGATGCACAACTGGCTCAGCTCGTTTCCACCAATAATCATCAGGGAATTGTGGCTTCCATCAAACCTCTTGTCACCCGGAATTTGCAGCAGTTTTTGGACAGTCAGATGAAGCGTGATGGTTACCGCAGGCTGATTTTTTTAGATCAGATTCAGGACCCTGTTAATCTCGGTAAAATAATCCGTCTGTCTCTCCATTTCGCCGTTGATGGACTGATAAAAACCCGCCACAATTCTGCACCTCTTACCCCGACTGCTATAACCACGTCGGCGGGCGCTGCTTTTCGCTTGCCACTGGTTGAGGTGACAAATATTCAGCAGAGTTTTTCCCAGCTGCAGGAGGCAGGTTATTGGACTGTGGGGACTGTCCCCGGGGCTGAGAAAAATCTTCCTGATCTTCCGCTCGATCGGCATCTTGTTTATTTTTTTGGTAATGAGGGTAGTGGTCTTCGTCGTCTTACCAAACAGCTTTGCGACTACCTGGTCAAGATACCTTCGCCGGGCAACTTTGATTCTTTGAATGTTGCTACTGCGGCGGGGATCGTGGTTTATGCTCTGCAGCCCCCGGAGGTTTTCGGGGATGTCGATAAAACAGTTTAGACAGTTTTTCCATGACTTGCAGAATAAGCTGTCTGTTTCCGGTAACTCTTCACCACCGGCTCCTCATTCGCCCCCTGACTGGCAGCGGCTGGACTGGCAGGTGGGGTGGGTTATTGAAGAAAAGCGAACCGGTCTCCACTGGTTATTTGCCCGGGCTGATCAGTGGGAAAAATTAACCTCAAATCTGGGAACTAACCGTCAGCAGAAAACGGCTGTTTTAGCCGGTTGTTATGAACAGCTATTGATGGAATTTAACAGCGCTCTGGCCGTTTCTCTTGAAGTTGAATCAATTCGCTGGCGCCGGACAAATTTTTCCGATCTTGCCAACCGGTCACAAATTACCAGATTAACCTGGTGGCAGCTGAGTTTTTCAGCTGATACCGGTGGTCAGTGGAACTATCTTTTTCCTGACCAGTTTTTCCAGCTATTTGATGATTCTTCCTCATTAACTTCGGATGGATTGCTTCCCCCCTGGAAATTTACTTGGTTCTGGAAACAATTAACCACCCGAAATAAACGTTGTCTGCTGCAACTGTTTGTGTCTGATAAGGGATTGAAAAATCATCTGGTCTCACTGGTTGTTGCAGGTAGATTGCCACTGACTGATTTAAAGATCAATCTTTCCGATAGTTTGTTTTCTGAATTTGAGCGTGATATCAGCCGTCGTCAGGCCCAGCTGCACAGGCTTTCAGTTAGTCAACAGCAACAGACAGCTAAGCGCTGGGCGCTCACGGCTGAAGCTCAATTGGTAGACCAGTTAGGCAGGGCTCTGGAAACTGGTCGACTTAGTGGTCCGGGCTGGCAGGGTTACCAGAAAGATTGGAAAGCTTATCGAGTTCAACAGCTAGAGCTTCAGTATGATGATAAAAGCTGGGGTGAACTCTGGTTAGAAATTCCAGAAGAGCGATTGCAGCAACTTCTGCCCCGGTTCAGTTTCCACCGGCTGGCTCTGGCTTTTAGCGGAGTTGATGAGCAATTCCGTGATAAAATAAAACAGCATCTTTCATCCCGCTGTCAGGCAGAATTAGAGGACCTGTCGTCCAGCACTAAAGATCGCTGGAAAATCCTCAGGGCGCGTCGTCAGCTGGCACTCCGGCTAAGCTCAGAAAAATCAGTTTGATCTGCTGCTATCTGCCCGCTTAACCAGCTGTGAAGCAGTCCGTTTGAAGCAATAATATTTTTCCCGAATAGCCAGTCATCTCCCCCGGACATATCGCTTATTTTACCGCCGGCTTCTTTTATTAATAGTGCCCCGGCAGCTACGTCCCACGGACTCAGGTTAAACTCCCAAAAACCATCGAACACTCCTTCCGCCACCAGGCACAGGTCATGCACTGCTGAACCGGCCCGGCGAATTCCCTGGACATGTTCAATA
>PWOD01000192.1 GCA_003557545.1 bacterium
ATAGAAGTCGGTTTTCCTATCTCTTCACCAGGAGATTTTGAGGCTGTTCAACAGATCGCTAAAACTATAACCGGTCCGACCATTGCTGGGTTGGCCCGCTCGCGGCGGGATGATATTGAGGCCTGTGCCCGGGCTATCGAGCCGGCTGAATCGGGTCGGATTCATGTGTTTATTGCTACCAGCGATGTCCATGTCGAACAAAAGCTTGAGAAGACTAAGGCCGAGGTTCTGGAAATGGCCGTCAAGGCGGTTGAATATGCTAAAAAATTTACTGATGATGTGGAGTTTAGCCCGGAGGATGCGGCCCGGACCAGGCCTGAATTTCTTTTTCAGATAGTCGAAGCCGTCATTCAGGCCGGTGCCACTACGATCAATATACCGGATACCGTCGGTTATGCAATACCGGCTGAGTTCGGCAATACTATTAGCCGGATTCGCACCAATGTTCCGAATATCGATCAGGCGGTTATCAGTGTCCATTGTCATAATGACCTGGGACTGGGGGTGGCCAACTCACTGGCCGCGGTTGAGGCCGGTGCCCGGCAGGTTGAATGTTCTGTCAATGGGATCGGTGAGCGAGCTGGT
Organism: bacterium; assembly: GCA_003557545.1. Lineage (GTDB taxonomy): Bacteria > T1Sed10-126 > T1Sed10-126 > T1Sed10-126 > T1Sed10-126 > PWOD01. The sequence continues at coordinate 586 of PWOD01000192.1, forward strand.
AATGCTGCCCTGGAAGAGATTGTCATGGCTTTAAAAACCAGGGCTGATTATTTTCAGCTTGATGTTGATATCAACACTCCTGAGATTGCTCGGACCAGCCGGCTGGTCAGTACCCTCACCGGTATTGCCGTGCAGCGAAACAAGGCGATAGTCGGGGCCAATGCTTTTGCTCATGAGGCTGGAATTCATCAGCACGGGGTGCTTAAAGAGCGACGTACCTATGAGATTATGCGGGCCGAGGATGTGGGAATTTCAAAAAGTCAGCTGGTGCTGGGCAAACACTCGGGGCGGCATGCCTTTCGCCAACGGTTAAAAGATCTGGGTTACGAACTTGATGAGCAGCAGTTTTCCCGAGCTTTTGATAGATTTAAACAGCTGGGTGATAAGAAGAAAGAGGTCTATGATGAGGACTTAGAGGTTATTGTTGAGGAGGAGGTTGCTCGAATACCACGCCGTTATGAGTTGGAATACGTTCATATCCTGAGCGGAAGCACGGTTTATCCTTCTGCAACCGTTGAGATCAGTCTGGATGATAAGCTTTATCGTAACTCTGCTTCCGGGGATGGCCCGGTTGATGCTGTCTACTCGGCAATCAATGGTCTGGTTGAACCTGTGCCCCGGCTGGATGATTATTCGATCCGCTCGGTTACTCGTGGAATGGATGCCCTGGGCGAGGTGACCGTCAAATTGACGGTCCAGGGATTAAAAGTCCACGGACGTGGGACCAGTACCGATGTTCTTGAAGCCAGTGCTCGGGCCTACCTTGATGCCCTGAATCGGGCCCATTACCGGCAGGAAAGCGGTCGGCAGGAGAAATTACCCGGGACTGTTTGAACCGGGGATAAACAGATTGGATAGATTTTTTTGAGGTGACAATTTTAACTAACTATTAGATTACTGGGCATGATCTGCCAGCTTTTGAGTTCAGACAGAAATTTTTTGTTTGAAAGTAGATTGGACAGGGCAGTTTTGTGCCGGTGAGGAGTGTAAAGATGAGTCATAAGATTACAGTGCTTCCGGGTGATGGAATTGGTCCGGAAATAATGGATGAAACCCTCCGGTTGTTGGAGTGGATAGTTGAGCGCGATCCCCAGCTTGACCTGATATGGGAGGAGTTTCCCATCGGGGGGGCTTCGCTTGAACAGTATGATAAACCGCTGCTACCAGAGGTTCTGAAAGCAGCTAAAAACTCTTCGGCAATTCTCCTCGGCGCGGTGGGTGATCCCCGCTGGGATGATCTGCCGGTAAATCGTCGCCCGGAAGCCGCTCTGCTAAATCTGCGGAAACAGTGCGGGTTATATGCTAATCTGCGCCCGGCCCGGATCTATTCGGAGCTGGTAGAAAGCTCACCTTTGAAAAATCATCGGGCCGCCGGGGCTGATCTGGTGATTGTTCGTGAGTTGACCGGTGGCATCTATTTTTCCCTGCCCCGGGGAATTGAGGGGACAGGTGAGCACAGGCGTGGTTTTAACACCCTGTCATACACTCGTGAAGAGGTCGTTAGAATAACTGAAGTGGCGGTTGAAATTGCCCGGCAGCGGTCTGGAAAGATTACCTCTATCGATAAGGCAAATGTTCTGGAAAGTTCAAAACTCTGGCGGGAAGTTGTGACTGAAACTGTTCCTGACGATATTCAACTCAATCATCTCTATGTCGATAATGCAGCGATGCAGTTGGTCCTCGATCCCTGTCAGTTTGATGTCATAGTAACCGGTAATATGTTTGGTGATATTCTCTCCGATATTGCTTCGCAGATATCTGGATCCATCGGTCTGCTGCCCTCGGCCAGCCTCCGTGATGGGGCGCTTGGGATGTATGAACCTGTCCATGGTAGTGCTCCCGATATCGCTGGAACCGGGATGGCCAATCCCCTGGCCATGATACTCTCCCTGGCCATGGCTTTTCGTTATAGCCTCGATGCGGTCGGTTGGGCTGACAAGATTGAAAAAGCGGTTGACCAGGTGATAGCTTCGGGGAAACGTACCGCCGATCTGGCCCGGGACAATGAGCCGGCGTTAAATACGACTGAGATCGGCCAGGCGGTTCGAGAACGTTTACAACAAATGGAGGAGATTTAAAGATGGTTAAATTAGCAGTCGCCGGAGCAACCGGCGCCGTTGGTCGTGAGATGTTGAAAATTTTGGCCGAAAGACAGTTTCCGGCCGAGGAGATAGTCGCCCTGGCAAGTTCCCGTTCCCGGGGAAAAAAACTTCCTTATGGTGATCGTGAGCTTCAGGTTGAAGTGCTGGCTGAGTATGATTTTAGCGATGTCGATCTGGCCCTTTTTTCGGCCGGTGCCGGGACGGTTAAAGCTGAGGCTGAACGGATTCTCTCTGGCGGTACCGTGATAGTTGATAACAGCAGTGCATTTCGTTATCAACCGGAGATACCGCTGGTTGTTCCAGAGGTGAATCCTCGGGATCTTGAAGATCATCAGGGGTTAATATCTAACCCTAACTGCAGTACGATTCAGCTGGTCATGGTGCTGGGGGCTGTCCACCGTCAGTACCGGATTAAACGGGTCGTGGTTAATACATACCAGGCTACCAGTGGTGGCGGAGCCAGCGCCCGTAATGAACTGTTTGAAAACACTCGAGCTTTTGTTAACAATCAACCTGAAGCGCCGCCGGTGGCCTTCCCTAAACCGATCGCTTTTAATGCTATTCCGTTGATCGGGGAGCCCCTGGCCGAGGAAGACGGCTATACAAAGGAAGAGATGAAAATGCTCTGGGAAACCCGTAAAATTCTTGGAGATGATAGGATCAGGGTTTCTCCGACCGCCGTTAGAATTCCAGTCTTAAACTGTCACGGCGAGGCTGTCAATGTTGAAACGGAAAAGCCCTGTCCGCCGGCCGACATTCGCCGCCTGTTGAAAACTGTCCCTAATCTGGAACTGCTTGATAATCCGGCCGATAATATTTTTCCTACCATGCGTGAGGCGGATGGTAAGGATGCTACCTATGTTGGTCGTATTCGGCCGGATTTTTCGGTTGAACATGGGTTTAACTGCTGGATAGTGGCGGATAACCTCCGTAAGGGCGCCGCCCTTAATACGGTCCAGATAGCGGAGGAACTGCTTGCGCGTGAGCTTCTCTAATGGTGGAAAAACCATCCTCTAATTCTGCCTGTGCGGAGGCTGAAGAGTTTTTCAGTTACTGCCCCCATTGTGGAATTGAGTTGGAAACGACTGAGATTGAACCGGACAAGTTTAGACGGCGCTGTCCAGGCTGTGCTTGGGTTCAGTATCTGAACCCGATTCCGGTTGTTGTGGGGGTGGCCCATAACTCCACTGGTGAAATTCTGCTGGGACGGCGTAATCTCCCACCAGCTCGGGGCGAGTGGGCTTTACCTGGAGGTTTTATGGAAGCTGGTGAATCCCCCGAGCAAACCTGCCTGCGTGAGCTATTTGAGGAGACTGCTCTGGAGGCGGCACAACCCCGTCTGCTTGGTGTGTATAGCGAGTATACCGATTATTATGGCGAACTGTTAATTGTTGCTTATGCTGTTAAAATCACCGGCGGCTCCCTGCAGATTGATAAAACTGAGCTGCAGGAGGCTGAGTTTGTTAGCCCGGCTACACTACCAGCAATTCCGTTCCCTAGCCATCTCGATGCAATCAGCCGTTATCAGCAGCTGACCGGCCAGCGGTAGTTTTGTTTCTTGTTAAAAATCAGGACTGTTTGCCGGGGTAAAGAGAGCTTCTTAAATAACCCTTTAAATTAAATCTTTATTCAGCTTTTTCTCTGTTTAGATATTTCTCTGTTATTATCAAAAAAGTTGACTTTTTGCTCAGTTAAACTATATTTATTAGTGTAAATTGTTGTTGAAAGCTTAATTTATCTGAACCGTAACAGTCTAGTACTATTTTTTTCAGACTTTTACAATGGAATAATTTATAATACTGGCAAAACACCCGGAGAAATCAGATAAGGATTAGGTGTTAAAATGCAATCACAGCTAAAGCCGTCATACCTGATTTTAATAGTTGTTATGCTCCTGCTGCTAAACAGTCCCGCCCTGGCCAATGATACCCATAGTTTAACAGTCGATATTTTAGGGGAGGGCTCGGTTCTGGTCAATGGTGATCCCTATGACACAGTTCTGGAGCTGTCGGCCGGGGAGACGGTCAGCCTCGAAGCTGTGGCTGAT
>PWOD01000059.1 GCA_003557545.1 bacterium
AAACCGGATGCGGCGGATGGAGCACTTATCGGGTTTGCCACCGAAGATAATATCTGTCTTGGCCTCGGAGTAGTCAAAAAACTCGATTTTGCGACTAAGATACTGGAAGTTTATACTCCTGTTGAACATCCGGAAGATGCCGTGAGGATTCAGTTCGGTTCACTGCGCCTGTTACCTGATGGTTCGGAAAATGGATTTATTGAACCGGGCTCTCTTTAATAGCTAGCGGTGAGCTGAGTCTGCTTGATAGTTCGGTTAATTTTAACTGGAGTTCTGGTCAGCCGTGAATCTGAAGCGCAAACAGTCCCGGCCGCTGGCAATCATCCAGGCACGCAGCGGATCGGCGCGATTTCCTGCTAAATCTCTGGCCAAAATCGGTCCCTGGTATTTAGCCGAACTGGTTGTGAGACGGGTAGCAAGTGTTATCCCCCGGCCTCTCCTGGTGATTCCTGATATAGCAGAGGATGATCATCTGGCAAATCAGGCCAAAAACTGGCCCTGTCAGATCTTTCGAGGATCTGAGAAAGATGTCCTGGGACGCTTCGTCGCCGGACTGAACAGTTATCCCCGGGCCGATCCCATCATTAGAGTGACAGCTGACAACCCCCTCATATCACCCCGGCTGTTACGGCTTGGGCTGCAGCATTATAATCAAAAACTACTCTATTTTCGGGGGGCTCCGATCGGCACCGGTTGTGAAATTTTTCCCCGAGAATGGCTGCAGCAGGCTGCTCGTAAAGCTTGTCTGCCAGAGGACCGTGAACATGTCACATCCTGGTTTTACCGCAGCCCTGACTACTCTACAATTCCCCTCGATGTACCTCGTGAACTCCGGGCGCCCGCCTACCGTCTGACGGTTGATTATCCAGTCGACCTACAATTAATCCAGTCGATCTATCAGCAGCAGATGGACTATTTCCCAACAGTTTCAATAAGTAAAATTATCCGGCTGCTTGATCAACAGCCACAGCTGGTCGAATTAAATCAAAAGTTTTCTCAAAACAGTCCAACCGCCTCCGGAAGAATCCTCTGGTTTTTCAATTATGGAGCCGGCTGGGGTTATGGGCACCGGCGACGCTTCCAGCTATTCAGCCGGAGATTTTCAAATTCTAGCAGCAACCACCATAAACAGCTCTATTACTCCTGTGGTGTGGTTGACAGCCCCCCGCCTGATCCGGATGAACAATCCGACTCTTCCTCTCTGGCAATTTTTCAACCTCCACACCCCCTGTCCGCCGAACTGATAGATAAAGCTTTGCGACGGGTCCGGCCCGAAACCGTGGTATTTGACATAAAAAGAACTTCTCCGGAGATTCTCAATAAGCTGCGGGCCAGTGAAACCCGTGTGATGGGGATTGAGGAGAGTGGAGCCGGCCGCCATCTTCTCGATCTGCTGGTCGATCCTAACTACTATCCGCCCCCCGAAGAAAGCTCTGAACAGCAGTTCACAGGCCCCCGTTACGCTATTATCGATCCACAATTCAGACAGCTCAGATCAATTCCCACTGAGACTCAATTGACCAAGGTGACCATCTGTTTTGGTGGGACCGACCCCGGCGGGCTGGCGACAACCTTTGCGACCCGGGTAGTGGCTAACTTTCCCGGGATTAATTTTTATCTATACGGTCCTCCACCGGCCTGCACGCCGCCGAATAATCTCCATCTGGAAGGGTTGCAGGATGATTTTGCCGGGAGGCTGGCCAGCTCACAATTACTAATAATCTCCGGAGGGGTATTGAAGTTTGAGGTTGCCTGTCTAAATAAAGCAGCTATAATTATCGCACAGAACCAGGAGCAGTATGAGAACAGCCGCCGGTTAATCGACAACAGTGCGCTCGACTGGCCCTGTTTTTCACCGGACTCGACCCCAACAGACTGGGCTGGCGCAATCAGCCGGGCAAAGGAGCTTAAAACCAGGCAAGCCTGGGCGGGCAGTGCAAAAAATCTGGTTGATGGTAAAGGGCTGGAACGTTTTTTCAGCCTGCTGATGGAAGAGGAAACCCCGCTTAATAGTTGACAGGAGGTTGAAAAAATTTGTCGGATAACCAGGATGAAAGATCTTTCAATAGTCAACAGATCACCCTGCGTAAACAGCTGCGGGAGCTGATTGAAAACTATGGGGTCTGTGTGATGAAGCTATCGACTGAAGATGCCGGAATGCCCTTTGAAGATATTCAGGAGCGGCACAGGCTGTTCGGAGATCTGCTGCCGATCCAGCTTAAAATCGGCGGGCCGGAAGCCCGTAACGATATCCGAATGGGGATAAAAATAGGCTGTCGCTCGCTGATAGCTCCCATGATCGAATCCCCCTATGCGTTGAAAAATTTCATAACAGCCTGCCGCGAAACCCTGGGTGGAAAACGCTACCGCTCAATCGACAAACTGATTAATATTGAGACCCGCACCGGGGTTGAACAACTGAAAGATATAGTTGCAATAAAACAGGCCCGCGAACTAACCCAGATAACCCTGGGACGCCACGACCTCTGTCGCTCCCTTGAATGCAAACCAAACCATCCTCGAGTTGTTAAATATCTCAAACAAACGGCGAGAATCGCCAGGGATATCTCTATTCCTCTCTCAATTGGCGGGCGAATAACGCCGGGCGATGCGGCGCTGCTGACCAGGGAGTTCAAACCGGCCCAGCTGAACACGCGAGAGCTTGGTTTTCAGGTGGTTTCACCGGAAAAATCCCGTGAATCAGTGAAAAAAATCCTTGATTTTGAAATTCATCTATTCCAGTATGAAAAGCAACTTTATCAGTTAGAAGTAGAACGGTTGACCGAAAGAATCAAAAAACTCCGGGGGCGGGTTGATCGCTAAAATGTCCCTAACATTAATGATTATCGGGGCGGGCCAGATGCAACTACCAGCGATTATTGCGGCCCGCCAGCTCGGGTTGAAAACTCTGGTTATCGATCAATCAGCGGCGGCTCCCGGATTGGCGCTGGCTGATTATCCCCACCTTATAAGCACCCGGAATGAAACCGCCTGTGTACAGCTTGCCCGACAGTTTGGCAAACAGAACTTAGCTGGTGTTATCACGGTAGGAACTGACGCCAGTCTAAGCTGTGCAGCCGTCTGTGAAGCGCTGGAGCTGCCCGGAATCAACCTGGCGGTAGCCCGGCGGGCGACCGACAAAATACTCATGCGCAGCACTCTCCAGGCAGCCGGACTGAATCAACCAGCCTTCCGAGGAGCTGACAATCTAACAGCCGTCGAGGAATTTGCCGGAGACTGTGGCTACCCGCTGGTGATTAAACCGGCGGACAGTATGGGAGGAAGAGGTGTTAGAAGGGTCGACCGTTCAAACGATTTGCCGACAGCTTTTTATCAGGCCCGGAGCTTTGCGTCTGATGGCCGGGTAATCATCGAACAGCTAATCGAAGGGGCGGAATTTTCTACAGACTGCCTGTTTTACGAGGGAGAACTTATCCACCGGACCGTAGCTGACAGAATAATTCCAGCTGGACCGGATTTCATTGAAACCGGTCATATATTACCCTCGGAGGCAGCCGAAGAAACAGTTGACAGTATTTTGCAAACAGCTGTAAAAGGAGCCCGGGCGCTGGGTATAGATCACGGCGCTGCCAAAGGGGATATCAAACTGAGTCCGCAGGGGCCGGTGATTATCGAAATGGCAGCCCGTCTTTCCGGAGGCTTCATGTCCGGATACAGTTACCCACTGGCCACCGGACGCTCACTGATCAGGGATGCCATCCAGCTGGCCCTGGGTGAAAAACCAGACTGTCCGCTTGATCCTGACTACCAGCTTATAGCCGGTGAAACAGCGATATTCGGGCAACCCGGAGTTTTACAGGATCTAACTTTTCAACAACAATTTTATGAAGTTGACTGGATTGAACAGATCTTTATCAACCGAAAACCGGGGGAGCGAATTATCCAACCCCGAACCAATCTTGATAAACCAGCCAACATCCTGGTTTCCGGCAGCACCCATGCTCAGGTAAAAAACCGCTGCGAAAAAGCTCGCCAGATGATTACGGTAAAAACTACCGGCGACAGCTGGATGGCAATTCGTGATCGAGCTCGCAAACGCTTCAACGGCAGCTGCCGGGTCTGTCCCCGCTGTGACGGAATTAGCTGTGCCGGAGAAATCCCCGGCGTGGGCGGGGTTGGCCGGGGAGAAAGCTTCCAGCGCAACCTGGTTGCGCTTAACTGCTGGAAAATCAAAGCTCACTATATACATCCTCCGTTCGATCCTGAAATCAAAACTAACCTCTGGGGTTATAATCTGGAGTTGCCGGTGCTGGCCGCACCAATTACCGGAACTACCACCAACATGGGTGGTGCTATTTCAGAGAAAAACTATGCCCGCGCCGTCACCACCGGCTGCCGGCAGGCCGGAACTATAGCAATGGTTGGCGATGGAGCGGCGCCGGAAAAATACAAACTGGGTCTGGAAGCAATAGCCCGGCTGGAAGGCCGGGGAATACCAATATTTAAACCACGGGCCAGACTGACCGACCTGTCGACACGGATGACCGCGGCAGAACAATCCGGGACCGCGGCCTGGGGCATCGATATCGATAGCGCCGGACACCGCTGTATGGAAAGAAAAGCTCAAGCAACTGAATTTTATCCGGTTAGCACTCTAAAAAAGCTAAAACAGCAGTCAACTCTTAAATTTCTGGTGAAAGGCATATTAAGCGTTGAAGATGCCGTTAAAGCGGTCGAAGCCGGGGCGGATGGGCTGGTCATATCAAAC
>PWOD01000049.1 GCA_003557545.1 bacterium
CATGCGCCTGAGCCATACCACGTCCAGCCATTCTCATCTTTTCTGAAATGGCCAGTCCAGCGACGTCATCCGCGGCTCGATTAATCCTAAACCCACTTGCCAATCGTTCCTGAGCTTCATTCAAAGATCGGTTAGTGAGGGCAATTTGTCGCTGTGCAAATGTAGCGGGTAAATTGTTGTTAACTCGAAATAAATCACTCATGATGCAGGCCTCCCTCTATGGAGGATAAATCTGGATCTTCCTCTGCTAAATCTAAAATCGACTCCTCCATAAATCGATCAAAACAACTAAAGTCGTTTACTCAAATGATGGCTACTGAAAAAATGCAAACCGAATCACTACCACACCGACCGTATTCAATTTTCAAAGAACCAAGAATTAAAAATACTCCTCTATTACTCTTGAATTTTATTATCGGTACCTGAAACTTTAAACTTTAAAAATATCTCGATTTATTCGTGCTTTTCTGAAAAATTGAACAACTCTTCCAGATCCCTTAAATAAGGTAAAATCTCATATTCCAGAATATCACATACCATAATCGGATCCTTCTCTTTAACCGCCATCTGTAACTCTTCAATTCCGGTGTTCAACTCCCGGTGGCTTTTTATCATTTCAACCTGCTGTTCCGGTGGTAGATTAAGCTTCAACAGACCGTTATCATCCAATTTTTTGATATTATTGAGGATTGATTCCAATCCGATTATTACCCGCTCAAGACTGCTATATCCCTCAGATACCCGCCCCGACTGTAAATCATCGACTGTCTGGGGAAGAGTAACAAAAAGCTCTTTGATATTTTTCTCAAAATCCTTCTGATCATCATTAAGCTTCTGTTTTTCCCTGGACAGATGATCGATTGTTTCACGTAGATTTTCTAAAAGTCCAGAAAAAAACTGTTTGGCCTGCTGAGCTAACAAAGCCTGCAATTCAGCCTCACTCTGTTCAACAGCCAACTGCTGCTTGATCTTTACCCCATCTTCTAACAGATCGGTAAGTTTAGGGCTGGAAAAATTGAGAAACTCATGGATCGACCTGACTACATTGTTTGCCATTTCCAGGGCTTCTTCTACCTGATCCGTTAACTGCTCTATCTCCTCCGCAGATTTTTCATCCCAGTCTTCCAGCACCTGGGGCAACCGAACGAGAAAGCTCTGACAGTACTCCCCCAGATGACCAATAGAATCGATCGTCATATCCTCATACGTACGGGATTTAATCTCAATCTTATCAAACTCACCACAGGTTTCTGATGAATCAACCTCAGATAAAGACTGTCCATCCACCCTGACCTCATATATAAAACGGTTAACTTTATTCAGCTGCTCCCCTAGTCCGGTCAAATAATCAGCCAGCTGCTGCTCAGCTTCAGGCTGCTCAATCTCTAACGGCTGGTTCTCGGTCATTACTACCTGCATCGGATAACCTCCTGAATACTATTTTCCTGTGGTTTAGTGATCTCTGTTAATTATCGTCTATTTATTTTACTGCTTAAGGTTTTTTAGAGATTTTAAATAAACTAAATGGCTGGTTTCAAATCAATTGAATTTAAGTGTTGCCCGACACCAAACAGCATATACCGATATAGGCCGACAGGTTCTATTGAAAAATAAGCTAAGGTCAAAAAGGTAGGAATGAACCAGTAAACCAGCGGCAGAGCATAAAATCACAATAATATTTTCCAGATTAAAACTATTAATTTAGCCCTGTGAATCGAATAATATTCCAATAAATTCTGTGATTTTTTTACGCATTTCTAACAGTTCATCAGCCGGAATTGCCCTGATTAGTTCCTCCGTCTCTCTATGTAAAATCCGAGCCTGAACAATATTCTCTTCCGGTAAAATATTGAACTGGATCCGACGTGGTGATAGACTGCCGCCGATTTCATTCAGGAACTCAACTGTTTCTGCCAGATCCTCTTTAGCAGCAGCTTCCTCAACAAACTCTGGCGGGGGGCTAACAGCAGCTTCACCGGCCCGGCCGGCAGAACGCTCCCGTGGATAAACAGGACTATAGCTTCTGATGCTATTTGAATTAATAGCTTCCGGTTTCATTTCAGTCAAACCGTAAACCTCCAATTCAATCTGCACAACCAAAAAACCTCATCCAGTCCGCAGAAGATTGAGTTAAACAGTTCCACCTGACAGCTCTATCTCCTTGCTAAGGCAGCAGCTGAAGAGCCATCATCGGTCTTTGCTGAGCCTGCAACAAGATAGCCATGCCAGCCTGGGTCAAAATGTGAGCCCGAGTCTGATTAACCGTTTCCTGGGCAATATCAGCATCCCGTATACGACTCTCAGCGGCCTCAACATTTTCCTCCTGAATACGGAGAAAATCAACAGTACTTTCCAACCGGTTCTGTAATCCGCCGACTCTGGCCCGCGTAAAGGATACCCGGTCTATGGCATTAGTAACAACTTCAATCGCCGATTCGGCCTGTTGACGGGTCAAAACCGGTAAAACCTCATCAGTCTCAAGATCACGCAAACCAAGGGCAGCCCCGGTGGTTGTTTGAATATCATTAATCGTCACTCTGATCACATCATCCCTGTTCGCACCCACATGAAACACCAGAGAATTCTGTCCCAGCTGATCAACCTGACCATCATTTCCCATTAAACCAAAATCGTTTTTCAGCAACTGCCGATTATTAAACTGAACGGACGAAGCCGAACGATCAATTTCATTAACCAGGTCCGCTATTTCGGCGTTGATCATAGCACGCTCATTATCTGTCAGACCATCACTGGCCGCATCTATCGCCAACACACGAATACTCTGAAGATTCTCAGTGATAGCATCCAGTCCACCCTCGGCTGTCTGTAATACAGAAATACCATCCTGAGCGTTAGCGCGCGCCTGTTTCAACCCTCTGTGGGTTGACCGCATCCGCTCAGATATGGCCAGTCCGGCGACATCATCCGCCGCCCTGTTTATCCTCAGCCCACTGGCTAATCTCTCCTCAGCCTGATTAAGCTGACGAAAATTTCTCGCCATCGATCTCTGGGCAAAAGCGACCAGCATATTTGAATTAATCCTGAATAAATCACTCATGGTAAGTCACTCCCTCCTGGAGTTTGAACTCGTCTCATCCTTGATCCGAGTCGTAAAACTAAATTGAATCAACCACTCTACTTCCCGACCAAACAAACAAGCCGGGCCTAACTTTTAAACTTTCTAACCAACTATCACCTCCAAATAAAAGAATTATTATCCTCATCCAACTATCTTCAGCTGTAACTGTTGCTATCTCATGAGCCCTCAAATGCTATTTAAAAAAGAAAAACCTACTCCCCCTGACAGCAAAAAGCTGAACAAAATGGAATAGGCTAAATTAGTCGAATTATTGATTATCAAACCTCCATGTGAAAAATATCAGGAGAAGCATCCTTGCTTCCCTATCCTGCTACATCCACAGTATGCAACAGGATTTAAAAAAAGTCAAAATCTTTTTTAGATTTTTTTGTTTTTACTTTTATCTCGAATAAATTGGGCGGCTGATATGATCTCTTTTTCTGAGCTTTCAACCGCATTGATCGTCTCTTTTTTTATCTCCTCATAAACCTCATGACGGTGGATAGGAATATCCCTTGGTGCCTCAATTCCAATCTTCACCTGATCCCCCTCCTGCCCTACAATCATTATCTCAATATCATCTCCAATCATTATCTTTTCATCAATCTTACGAGTTAAAATCAACATCCCTACGTTCTACCTTCGGCCAGCAGATCCTCGCGGCCAGTCTTCTCAAGCTCGGCTAAAACTGAATGTCTAACAGTATAATTATCCACCTGATTTATTACCTGTTTTCCAATATAATTATTCTGATTAATAATAATCGGACCCCGAAAATTTACAGTCATTTTTTCCGGATCCCGGGGAACCACAACAATCGAATAGATAGCCAGATCCTCAGTTGAATTCGTTCCAATTTTTTTTAAATCGTCAGTTGAAATGGATAGTTTATATTGTGGATTTATCAGCTGTGGGCAAACAATAACAAAGGCAAGATCACGATTCCCCAGGGCTTGAAGCCATTCAAAAGGTTGTTCTTCCTCTTTGCCGATTATCACATATTTCTCCTGCTCTTCGAAACCAAACAGGCCATTTTTTATAGTCACTATTCGAGAATCATCAATCTCAATCTCACCATAAGGTTTAGACTCTATCTTTTGCATTCAACCAGGCCCTTTCATAATCTAATAAAAATACAGGTCCAGCAACCGATTAACCATCCGGTCCAGAGCAGCAACAGGTGATAAAACTGGCCTAAATAATGCACTGGCAACTGACTAAATTCTATCGGAATATTTCGATAAAACAAGAAAAAATCTCGCTTGTTGGTGTTTTCGAAATTATTGACTTCTATTCCCTACCCTGCCCTATATTTTCAATTGAACAGTCTACTATTTGGCTGTCAACCGATCGCTGCGAAAATCCTTAATATTAATCTGAATAATCTTAACAGTGTCCGGTTTTTTACAAAAAATTAACAAGAGAAAGATGCATAATATTAGAGGTCAATCTCAGGGATGCTTCCTGAACAATCCGCTGACGCTCATACTCACTGATCGCCTCAGCAAAATTTGTGTCCTCAAGCTTAGAAATTAACTCTTTAGTAGACAGCTCCCGATCCTCAACCCTGTTTGCGGCAGTTTCCAACCGGTTAAGGCGGGCCCCTCCAATACTGCGATGAACCATAATATTATCCAGCCCTAACCTCAGGTCTTCGATCGCCTGCTGAATACCCTCCTGTGTATTTTCCACATCGGGAGGTGGATTGCCCAGTAGTGAATCACGCAGATCAATCAGTACATCGAACATATTCTGCCCTTCGGTACTACTATTTTCATGTAAAGTAAGGGGATAATTCTGCCGTTCTTTTAGTTCCGGCTGACTGCCGTTTTCTCCCAGTATTTCCAGTTCATGCAGAAGACCATCAATGGTTTCTCCATTATCCGGCCGACGATCAAAATCACGAATATAGAACTCCTGGGGTCTTCTACTCTGTAAAGCAAATCTCAAATTGCCGGAAATATTCTCGGGATCTATAGTTGTGGCCTGCTCCGGTGTGAACTCACGACCATCTGCATCGACAAAAACAGCTTCAACCTGTAGCTGTCTATCATTGATTTGTTGGGCGAGATCAACGATTGAATCAGTTTCTGTATCATAATAAATTCTTGTGTCATTAATCAAAAAATTTCCTTTTGTCTTAGCCAGACCTGTTTCAGACATAGGAATCTCCAGATCAGTTTCGGGGTCAAATTGAAATCCCCCAGCAACCTGTCTGTTATTCGCTTGAAAAATCTGGTTTACCAGTAAATTAGAAGCAATATGCTGATTATCACCTATTGCTTTTGTTTTAGCGTTTATATCCCCATTATACTGGGTATCGACTATTCTACCCTGGTCGTCTCGTGTTGTAGAAACCAGCTTATCTAAACTTTGTGTCTCCGCTCCACCAAATAAAAATTTATCAGCAAAACGGGTATTGGACAGATCCACCAGTTCCTCTAGCCGTTCATTTATCTCATCGGCCACCAACCTCCTGTCATCCGCCGTCAGGGTATCATTCGCCGACTGAATTGCCAGTTCTCTAACACTTTGAAGCAGATCATTAACCTGTCCAAGAGTGGCCTCTGACGCCTCCAGCTCACTTTTTGCACTGTTAATATTCCTCTGGTATTGATCCAACCTCGCAGTTTCATTGTGAAACGAAAACAATCGGGTAAGTTCAGCCGGGCTATCTGAAGGTTTTAAAATCTTTTTACCGGTCGATATTTTTTCCATGGTTTTTTGCATATTACTTGAATTTTCCATCAGCTGCCTGGTTGGACCTGAAAAACCGCTTATAAAAGAGATCCTCGACATCTTCGTTCACCTACCTATCGTTTGATTTTCATAACAATTGAAGAATTGAATTCGACATATCATTCACAGTATTGATAATCCGACTGGAAGCCTGAAAAACCTGCTGATGTCTTATTAAATTTGTCAGCTCTTCGTCAAGATTAACACCTGAAATGCTCTGTATTCTCTCCGTAACATCATTCACTATCTGTTTAGAAATATTGGCTTCACGTTCTACCTGTGATGCTTTAGTCCCAATCTTCGAGACAAAAGCACTAACATATTGATCAACAGTCTTACGTCCTTCAGAAAAAATATTTTCATCATGTAGCTGTGAAAGTTCGAGCACGGTTGACCCGTCACCGGGACCTTTCATAGTATTAGCAATCCCCGTTAGATCAACATCATCATCACCGGACACTGCAATCAGATCGGGGTTGTCAACTATTCTCGAATTAACCTGAAACATATATGCGGCATCACCGGCCGGCGGCCGGTTGCTCATACCTTTAACTGCAAACTCAGTAGTTGCATCTCTTTCCAGGTAATATCGTTCAAATCCGGCAGTAGAGAGAAAATTCCTCGTCTGATTAAAATCCTCAACCCGTCGCACTGCCCCATTATTACCGGGGCCGCCATCATAATCATTAACCAGATCAACCACCAGGGAATTAGTCGCCGTGTCGACCTCAAGCACCGTTGTTTCTTCCCACTCCTGACCATCTGACACAATTATTGTATCGCCCTCATTAAACCCCGAAACATCAGTCAATTGAAGTTCAACATCAACTCCCGCTGTAACAGAATCAGCAAGTTGCTGACTGGCCGTGTCATTCACCTTGAAAGATTCCGCAGAATTTTCCAGGACATTTGGCTCCAGACCGGGATCTGGCGGTTGGTCTGTGGCGAAAATTCGCAACTGATCACGTTGGTTTATTTCAGCAGCAATATTTGAGCCTGCCTGATCAGCCGCGATATTTATACGACTTACAATATCTTCGAGAGAATCTTCCGTTAGATCATAGTTGATCTCAAATCCGGGTGAATTAGTCGACTCAAAGATCAAACTTCCTTCAGCCTGCAACGGATCGGAAAAATTAAAATCACCTGTTGCTACAAGCTCTAAATCAGTTTCAGAAACCTCCAGCCGGCCGGTTCTAGCAGTTCCACCGATACCAAGAATATTTGTTTTTTCTAACAAGAGACCATCATCTCGCAACTCATCGATCTGATAATCGTTTTCTCCAGTTCCTTTTATCACCAGACGGTTCTCCGCACTTAAGTAAGCGGTTGCCTGATTATCCGAACGATTAATCCGCGAGATGATGTCATGAATCGTATCCGAACTCATATCATACTCAATTGTTTTACCGTTAATGGTTAAATGACCGGTAGGATTTTCCTGGACCCCTGAGTCATCCTGGAAATTTTCCCGGTAGTTTGATCCGACCACTCCAGTCAAAACCTCATCAGGATGATCTATAAAACCAGCAGAACGGGTGGTAATATCACCATCAATATTTCCCAACCCTTCAAACCTGAAAACCCCTGTTTCTTGCTCAGTAAAGGGCTTCCAAAAATCCTCTCTTGTCTGGCCCTGTAAACCAAACCCATTCCGGTGAATGTCATTAAACCGATCCACAAAATTAACAGCGAAATCGTTTAATTGATCAATTATCCCAGGAATATAATCATCCCTCAGATCAACTAAAGCTTTCAGTTTACCACCGGTTATATTAGCTTCCTGGGTGCAGGCCTCATAAAGAATTTTTCTTGGGCCGTCCGGTTCTTTACGTTCAAAACTGTACTGATAGTTACTTCCATTCTGAACCAGTGTAAAACCACCGGCCGTGACTCGATATTTGTTACTTGTTTTATTGACACGGACATCAATATATTCCGACAGTTCCCTGACCAGTTCTGTTCGTTCATCCAATAGATCATTCGGTGTCGCCCCGGTAGCTTCAGCGGAGCTGATCTGTTTGTTTAAATCAGCTATTCTCTCCCCAATTCCGTTGATTTTCTCAACCGTAGCCTCTATTTGACTATCTATCCGATTATTATCACCAGATCCACCAAGATCATACAGATCAGCATAAATTCTGTTCAGGTTGTTGGCCAGATCTTCGGCTTTGCTTAAAACTACTTCACGACCACCACGATTCTCCGGTTCGTTCGCTAAATCCTGCAGAGCTGAATTCAATTCACTTATACCGGCTCGCAAACCCTGTCCGGAGGGTTCATTAATTATCTGCTCTATCTCTCTATAGATACTATTCAACTGGTCATAACGACCATGAACCTGGGTTTCTTGTATAAGCCGATTATCCAGCAGCTGATCACGTGCTCGACTGATATTCCCCACAAGAACACCGGTTCCCACACTATGGCGATCAATCCTCAACGGATCTGCCGTCCTCAACTCCGCCCGTTGACGAGAATAGCTTTCATTGGAAGCGTTGGCAATATTATGGGATATTACATCAATCGCCCTTTTGGAAGATAAAATGCCCGATAATGCGCTGTCCATCGAAAGAAAACCACCCATCGTTATTACACCGCCTCATCTATAACCACAGAAGGTTTTTGCTGCGTTTTGTCCTGTTTTCCCTGCCCATCATAGGTCTGAACCTCAGGGTGATCATCCAAAGACTCAAACAATGATGTGAAAATTTTATTGTACCCATCTAATCGATCGGTAAGACTTTCAGAAATCTCCGCCGAAAGAAACTGAATTTTCTCCATCCTCTGTCTTAAAACTCCAACCAGCTCTTCCACCTCTTCCACAATATTTCCAGAAAGTTCGGATAACAGAAGCTCGGCGGTTGGATATTTCTCCCCCACAATCAATTTTCCCCAGAGCTGCTTACGGCGTTTATGAAGCTGTTTGATCTCATCGGTTATTTCGGCAGTTGATCGATTCAAAATTTCCAAACGCTCTATATTACGCTCCATGACTGCCTGCTGTTTCTCAAACAACTGTTTTTCCAGGCTCTCATGGTATTTATTAAGAGTCTTTAAGTTGACCAGAATGCTTTCTTCAACACCCATTCTATGGACCTCCCGTAATGGTAATCACCATTACTTTTATCGACCCACAGAAAAAAGAACTAAAGGAAAGATTTAATCGCCTGTTTGGGAAGTGAACGGGCCAGAACTATTGCCGCAAGCTTCTCAGCTCCCGCGGTTAGCGCAGCCCGGGCAGCAGTTTTCAAGGTGGCTCCTGTAGTATAAATATCATCGACAAAAATTATCCGTTTGCCCGGAAAAAAATCTCGGTAAGAATCCTTGATTTTAAAACAATTTTTTAGGTTGGTCAGTCGTTCTTCACGTTTCAGTGCTGATTGAGCAGGGGTTGCAAACTCTTTATACAGCAGCCGGCTGACAGGCAAATCAAAAATTTCACCTAACTTTGAAGCAAGTTGGTTAGACTGATTAAATCCCCGCTCCTCATATTTTTTATAATAAAGTGGGATGGGAAGTAAACAATCCCAACCGTCAGAGGCAAATCTATCCATCAACAATCTACCCAGTTTAACAGCCAGCCACTCACCCCAGGGCTGAAACCTATTAAATTTCCAATCGTGAACTATTGTGCGAATAGGTCCAGTAAAGGAAAATCCGGCCAGAACAAATTCAAAATCAACCGGTGTAAGACGACAGTCTCCACAAACCGGTGTATCAAATGATAAAACACTCTCGGTTATCTGTTCAAACTGATTCAAAGAAACTATTTTAGAGCTACCAAGAGGAAAACCACAAAGACGGCAAAAAGGTGGTCTAAGAACGGGGAGTTCTTGTTCATCATGCTGACATATCGGCACAGGAGTTAGTTTGTGTCGATCAACCGTTTTTTCACAAAATAAGCAGCTAACCGGCAATAACAGATCAAGAAAACCAATGCTGATCTTTTTCCCCAAACCCCAAAAACCATCTTTAACCTCAGAACCACCTGAAAGATCAGGTTTTTTTATCACACGAATTGCTCCATTACACGATAATTCTTCTCATCTGAACCATGAGGATTATCAATAAACTCCAGTAGTTTAACAAGTTCGTCATTGCTATATTCAGGAGGTCTGATCCAGGAAATTTTAGGATGTGCTGTTGGGCCGGGTTGTTCAGCCGGGCTACAGATCATCTCCTGTTTTTTTTCGCCTTTTCTCAAACCTGTTATTGTAACTGATATATCCTGATCCGGAATATATCCAGAAACCATAATAAGCTGCCGGGCAAGATCGACTATCTTTATCGGCTCACCCATACTTAGCAGATAAACAATTCCGTCCTCCTTAAAACTGGCCGCTTTGAGCACAAGATTTACAGCCTCTGAACCAGTCATAAAATAACGATAAACGTCAGGAGCAGTAACGGTGATCGGACCACCCTGCTCAATCTGTTTTTTAAACAGCGGAACAACACTGCCACGACTGCCAATCACATTTCCAAAGCGGACCGCAGTTAATCTTACATTTTTAATCTCCGTCTGATAGGTTGATACCAACCGCTCAATAATCCGCTTTGTTTGCCCCATAATACTTTTTGGTTCAACAGCTTTATCAGTTGAAATAAACACACAATCGTCAACCGAAAAGCTGTCAAGAAGATTTATCAGATTAACTGTACCACCCAGGTTGGTTTTGACTGCTTCCTGAGAATTTGTTTCCAGCAATGGAACCTGTTTCAAAGCAGCCACATGAAATACTATATCAGGTTTGAATTGCTGAAAAATATCTTCCAGCCGTTGCTTGTCACGTATGTCCGCAATAACAGACTCAAAACAAGCTGATCTGTCACTATCAGCCTCCAGAGATTTTTCCAGCTCATATAGCCGGGACTCGTCGATATCCAATGCCAGCAGTTTATTCACCGGTAAATCAAATAGATATTCAACCAGTTGCGAACCAATTGAACCGGCCCCCCCGGTAACCAGCACACGTTTCCCCGTGAAAAACTCCTGCATCTCCTGGAAATTAATTTTCACCGTATCTCTTCCCAGCAAATCCTCCGGCTTAACCTCCCGGATCTGGTGCAATCTAACAGTTCCTTCAATTATCTCTTTTATCCCGGGAACAATTCTAATACGGCAATCAATTCCGGCTGTCTGCTCAATAATTTTACGAATTGTTTTGCCACCGGCCGAAGGAATTGCAATAATCAATTCATCAAAATCCAGCTGCTGCCAGAGCTGTTTGATATTGCTCGTAGTCCCTCTAACTTCAACTCCTCCTATTGACTTCAAATCAGTATTATCATCAACAAAACCAACAACCTGACGGTTCTGTTGAAAACAGTTCTCTATCTCATCAAGTACCATCTGACCGGCAGTTCCCGCTCCGGCAATTAAAACTTTTTTTGGCATTTTATTCTCCTGATTCTATAATACCGCAAATTAAAACTTATTCCACAATCAATAGAGCCGACTCAGCGCACTGAACTAACAGTAAACTCCTGCTTGATTCGATTTCCGGCTCGATCAACCAGTTCAACTTGAAGTAACTCGGCATCAGCTGCTTTTAGTTGGCTGGCAGATAAAACTATCTCATGATTATCCTGGTCAAAATAGCTTGTCATTTTACGATCAGTTGTTTTTACTAAGAGATCCTCATGGTTATATCCAGATCCGGTTTCAGAGATCTTAATCCGTATCTGGTCACTCCGCCGGTCATAATAGATCTTTTCGATTTCAGGATTGATACTATCTTTAAACAGAGCAACCACGGGAAACTCAAAGAGCTGTACCTCCTTCTCCCGGGGAAATAATTGACGGGAATATCCTTCGAATGAAAGAACCTCCCACTCCCCAGAAACCTTATTCAAACGATAAACTCCTACTTTTTCCGGATGCTCAACATCAGCTGGCACCATGGCATTTAGATAAAATCCGCCAGTTGTCTGTAAAAAACTCGGTTCCATTCGATATGCTGGCCCCACCCGCTCAACTCCTGCGGGGATGGGCGGAATATCATTTAACCGCTGAAAAATAATTTTTGAACTATAATTTAAACCGGTTCCATCCGAAAACAGAGTAAATATCCCGTCGGGACTGGAGACTGCCCCGGCTCTCCCCTGTATTAAATTCTGCAGATAGACAGACTGAGTTTCCGCACGATCTTCCCCGGGTAGATCAACAGTAACTTCATGCCATCCTTCACGCTGTAAAGACGGTGCCCACCAACTAATAAATCTGCCCGGTTCAACCTGAATCGGCTCAGGCTTAACTGGTGGATGGCCAGACGATTCAATAACTATTTCAGGCCAGCCATTCCAGTTACCATCAATCTGAAACTCAATTTTAATTCGGTTATTTATTGGAGTAACAATCAAATTAATCTCTGGTGAGGTTTCCTCAACCGAAAACAAAGGTGGAGAATATTGACGCTGCTCCCGCTGATGATCTTCAAGAGTTGCTGTGATAAATCGTTCCTCGCCATGAAAATTCGAATTGTTCTCTAATCCAACTCCCAGCCGCTCAATTATCTTACTCCAATCTTTAGCTCGGGGAGGTAATTTAATTTGATAATTAATCCTACGACTTCGCATCTCACCCGTTTTGGTGTGTGACCTGATCTCTATCCAGCCAGTATCTCCAGGTTCCATAAAACTAATATACTCTGTCCCAATTTCTGAAAACCGGTTCCCTGTCATTTTTAAACAATATTCTGTTGGTACAATATTTGAATAACCTAAATAAAAATATTCCGCTGCGGCCGTATCTATCTCATCAGCCGAAAATTTATCAAATAGCCGTCGCGAAACAGGTTCATCATTCAACAAAATTTCTGTTCTATAGGGTAAACTTCTGTTGGCATTCCCCGGATGAAAATTCCGGACATTGACTGCGAATCCAATCCGCCCCCATAGATTCACAGTCTCATCGGTCGGAAAATCAATTAGCTGTTCCTCCGGCCCACCGTTCACCCAGCTTTCACCATCAACCGGAATCAACCTCAGGCTATCAATAACAGGTACCGGATTATATGAAAGGGGTGGGTCGAAATATCCAATCGGATTTATAAAATATCCTGCAGCTGATTGAAGAGCAAAATGCAGATGCACTGGACCCCGTCCTGTTTCACCGGCTATACCTAATTTTTCTCCTCGATTAACTAAAATCCTGGTGTCTGGTATTATCTTGAGATTTGGTTCGACAAGCTGTTCAATATCTTTAAGAATAGTTTCAGAAAACCTCTCCAGATGTGAATACCAGCTACGATACCCTGAAGGATGACCGATTACAATTGTTTTACCATAACGAACCGGATCAAATAGAATTTTTTCTACCTGCCCCTCATCAACTGCCAGTACCGGTCGACCACGCTGCTGCAAAGTTGAAAAATCTATTCCATTATGTAATCCATTTGCTCGTATTTCACCAAAACTAGAGGTGAGATGGGTAGGTTGATCCAGCGGCCAGCTGAAATTTTTAGCCGCCACCCTGCCGGCTGCTATCAGACAACTAAAAATTATCAACAGGGAAAAAATAATAACGGTCAGCTTCTTCCCCGTAGTCATAGTGAATTTTTTCAGTTTTAAATAATCGTCATATCTCGCCATTTTTTCTTGCCAACTCAACTTTCAAATAACGTCGGTGAATCAGATTGTAAATCAATATTTAAATGTTCCTGGGCCCGCCGGGTTGCAACTCTTCCTCGATTGGTTCTTTTAATAAAACCAGATTGTATCAAGAAAGGTTCGTGTAGTTCTTCAATCGTACCAGCCTCTTCTCCCACCGCCGTTGCCAGCGTATCTATCCCCACTGGACCGCCATCAAAATAATTAAGTATCCGGGACAAAATCTGCCTGTCCATACCATTCAAACCCATCTTATCGACAGCCAATCTTTCAAGTGCAATATCAGCTATTTCCCGATCTATCAGACCACTGCCCTCTACTTCGGCGAAATCACGCACCCTACGGAGCAGACGATTGGCAATTCTCGGAGTTCCCCGAGCTCGTCTCGATATTTCCTCTGCCCCTCTTTTTTCTATCTCAACTCCTAAAATTTTAGCCGAACGTAGAATTATTTTGTACATCTCATTATAACCATAAAAGTTCAACCTGGTATGAACCCCGAAACGTGACCGCAATGGTTCTGTTAATAACCCGGCACGGGTTGTAGCACCCACCAATGTAAAATCATTCAATTCCAAACTTACTGCTCTGGCCGACGGACCATCCCCAATAGTAATATCAATTTTTTTGTCCTCCATTGCCGGGTATAAAAACTCTTCCACAATGTGGGATAAACGATGAATCTCGTCAATAAACAATACACTTCCGGGCTCAATGTTGGTCAGAATCGCTGCAAGATCTCCCGGTTGCTCCATGGCCGGGCCTGAGGTTGTCTTTATTGGACAGTTCAGTTCATTCGCTATGATATGGGCGAGGGTTGTTTTTCCCAAACCCGGGGGTCCATAAAGCAAAACATGGTCGAGCGACTCACCACGTTTGCGTGCGGCCTGGATAAAGACTCGAAGATTATATTTTTCCTTGTGCTGCCCAATAAACTGGGACAAACGAGCCGGGCGCAGATTAATTTCAAATTCGGCCTCCTGACGATCAACTACTTCCCGCTTAAGTGGATCGATCTGGAGTTTTGATTCGTCAATATTTGAACTTTCAAATTCGGTCATCTATAGTTTCCTCCACTAATAGATCAAGCTATTTTAACTGTTTTCTATTAATCAGTTGTAGACAGTGAATCACCAATTAATTCTTCCAGAGAACTATAATCCTTTTTTTCAACCCGCCGTCGAATCATTTTACTCGCTTCAGCCTTACCAAAACCCAGCCCGATAAGAGCTTCTACAGCTTCCTCCACAATCTGATTATCAGAAGTTTGACCGCTGTCCATCGGATCCAGGGGCAATTTTTCAGCCAGTTCCAAAATCAACCGACGAGCAGTTTTTTTGCCCACACCACTAATTGTCATCAGACTGTCTAAATCCTGTTCATGAACTGCTTTACGGAATCTTTCTGCCCCTAAATCAGACAGTATGTTAAGTGCCATACTGGGACCCAATCCCTTGATTCCTAATAGCTGACGAAAAAAATCCCGGTTAGCTCTTTTTAAAAAACCATATAAACGCTGAACATCCTCACGCACGTAAAGATGACAATAAAGCAGGACCGGCTCGGATTTCTGTGGAAAAAGATTTTGTTCACTAGCAATAATATTTAGTTCATATCCCACACCACCAGCTGTTTCAACTATTGCCCGATCTTTACCTTTTTCTATAAGTTGACCTTTAATATATGAAAACATTATTATCCCTCTCAATGAACTCTTATTATCACTTAAAAACCTGTTTTATTTCCTCCAAAATACTGTTAAAACTGCTCTTATCAACAGCACATCCGGAGGCACGAGCATGACCTCCGCCGCCATATTTTGCCAGCAGATTACCATAATGTGTTGAACAATCTTGTTCCGGCCAGAAAATATTAAAGCCCAGACCCATTCTTAGCTGTGTCTCATTATGTTCCTTAACTCTTAAAAGAGCCTCACTATCCGGATCAATTACAAAAGGTAGAAATTTATTAGTACAGAGAGCGATCTCCTGCTCGGTCATATCCCGGCAATCCAATAATAATAACCGTCCATAACGATTTAGATGTTTTTTTAAAAATTTCAAACTTCTGGATAAATTTTTTAAAAAATCAGCGGCTTTTTTCTGAAATACAGGATGTTTCAATACTACCTCAGGATCACCGGATTTTAATAGATTTATCATCAGATTGTTTTCAGAAACAGTTCCGGTTTCCAGCGGATTTGAGTCTATCAAAAAACTTAACAAGACAGCCCCCCGGGGATTCAAAATATCATCTGCCGTAAGTTTTCCATCATCAACTCGATCAGTTTCTTCCAACAGTCTTTCTAAACCGACAAAACTCTCTGCCCGGCCCTGGTTAGAGTAATAATCATAAATTACCCGGGCGGCGCTGGGGGCTTGCGGATCATATCTACCCTGAAAATCCTCGGGCGCTGTATTACTATCATGATGATCAAACCATAATTTGCAGCCCTCAATATATGGCATATTAACAACCAGATCAACCGGACTGGTAGAAAAACTACCTGCTTTGATCCGAGAAAGCGGCAAAAATTTTACAGTCCCTATAGTTTCTACCGTCTTCAATAAAACGGTGGAAACTATCGCATCAAGATCTGAATTTGTGATAACTCTTAAACTCTGTTCTGTTGTCATTTTCAACCTGCTTAACTGTATTATTGTCATTTTCAAAACACTTATGGTTCTACTGCACAAATAACTAATTGTACACAATTTATCCGGCAATTTTTAGAAAAAATTCAGATTTCCACTTTAGTTTTCAGCTCGAAAACCATAACTATAATTTTTGCCCGGATTTCACTTAATTCCCAAACTTCAACTGGAAATCCAGTGCTAATTATAAATTTACCCCGGCAAATCCATCCAGATAATTTCTCCCCTATTAAGTCTCCAACAACCATACGTTATTTATCCCAAAAACAAAAGTTTCCAATAGGAAAAACTGTCACTGGCAAGCAACAAAAAATCATCAAACTATAACAGTTAGATTTATCAACCTGAAAACGAAAGATTAATTTTCAACAGTCATCCATTAACTAATTACCCACTTACTCCAGAATAATAAAGCTGGTGAATTAAATTTTCAGTCTGGCCGACGAGTTTTTTAATAAATTAAATTTCTTCCTTCGGTCAATTGACTTTACCTATAATCTTTATGGCCGTAAAATAATAATTACTATCAACTCACACTACAGTTTTTTAGCCTCCTATGATAGGCTTATACAGAATTTAGTACAGTTGTCTCAGTTGTCAACCTCTGATAAATTCAAGTTGCTAAAAACCTCAACATAAATATATAAACTCAACTTCCAAGGAGGAGTTATAGTGACAAATTTAGTTAAACAGCGTGACCCCATAGCAAGTGATCCTGACGATTCGTTATACCACACCAATCTATTTTTAACCGATGCTCAACTAAAAGCTGAAGTTGAAAAATGCGAGTTTTGTGAGGATAAACCCTGTAAAGACGGCTGTCCTTGTGATTGCTCTCCGGCTGATTTTATCAAAGCAGTCGAAATCGGCAATCCCTCAGATATTAAACGCGCTGCCGCTGAAATTATGACACTCAACCCCTTTGGGGGAGTTTGCGGCATGGTCTGCCCCGATAAACACTGTATGGCTAAATGTACACACAAAAACTTTGACTCACCACTCAATATACCTGCCGTTCAGGCAACAATTGTCGAAAAAGCCAAACAGATGGGAGTTATGCCTAAACTTAGTTCGCCACCGGCGACCCGGGAGCCGATAGCTGTTGTAGGAGGAGGACCGGCCGGACTGGCTGCCGCTACCCTCCTGGCCCAGAGAGGTCACTCCGTTAAAATTTTTGAAAGAGATAATATTCTGGGGGGAATGTGTCAACTAATTCCCGAGTTCAGACTGGATCCCGAAGTTCTAAAAA
>PWOD01000133.1 GCA_003557545.1 bacterium
CAAAATCATTAGCATCCACCCGGCCATCTTGATACCAGAGAGCCAGATTAAATCCACCTGATATGTCAAGCTCCCTTACGACTGCGGAAAAATCAATTTCCACGTAGTTATTACTAAGGTTTTCAACCTCAAGAGCGCGTACCACTGTTTCCCCGGCGACCAGCGACACAGTCTCTCCAAAGAAACTGGGATCGCCATTATCAACCGATTGAAAATCAGCATCGAGAATATCACTCATATCCCAACCGGTATCAACCGTACTCACAACCTGAGCCTCGGGGGCCAGATAGGTGGTATCAGCACCGGCCATATTGGTCCAGCGCAGAGTGATCTCACCCGCTGCATTCGGCAGACGCTCTTCAGTCGCCGCATCGTCCAGGGCGTTGATAATCTCCTCCATCGCCTGGGTCACACCCACATCAACTGTGTCCGCCCTGGCCGCACCTGGAATAATTGAAAAACCAATTACTCCGACAAATATCAGCAGTACTACAAGACTCCATACTCTAACTCTATCCATCTTCAAAACCTCCCGTGAATCTAAGTTTAATATTGGTTCAAACTGTTACTGGTCTCACCTACAAAACTTTACCCTATCACCTCCAGTTAACTAAATTTCCAACTGCAGCCAACCAGCTTCCTGGAATTTCAAACTACCAGCACAGCTGATCAGCCACTAACCAACAAGCTAAACCTCTCAAAATCAAGCTCTACAACTCGAGATTTAATCAATCTTTACAGTAAACTCAACCGAGCTTTCCGCTGCCGCGGCAAACTCATCCCAGTCCCAGCGGATCAACCGGACATCAGCCACATCACCTACAAAGTCACCTTGAGGAGTCCAGTCCGGATCAGCCAGATCAGTGGCAAAGAAAACCGTATCAGCATCATCGGCCTGAAAATCTCCCGTGAAACTGGTGTGTTGAGGGATGGCATCAGCCACAATAACATTAGCTGCCGAAGCTCCCCCAATGTTTTCAATGCCAATCGTGTAGACGATCTCAGCGCCCGGCAATATACGCTCATAATCCTGTGTTTTAGCAATCGTGATATTGGGGCCGGCCACGGTTACTGAGAAACTCAGCTCCTGGGTGTCCATCCCGTCATCTGTCTCCACCGGACCATCCTCACGGTTCCAGTTGTCTCCAGAAGTACCGTCAAACCGGGGAGCATTGTTGGTAACAAAAAAATCCGAACCGACCGAAGTTCCATCTGAAGCATCAATCTCCGACTTAATCAGAACGAAAACGGTCTTCTGCTCACCCATGGTAAACTCAATTTCACCCGCCGAGTTAGCGATTTCCTCAAATTCAACATCATTGCGATCAAAATCAGCAGCAACCTTTTCACCGTCGGCATACCACAGTTCAACCGAAAAATTATCGGTTTGAACGTCAGTTCCATCAATCAGGTGAGAAAGATCAAAAGGAATCGCTGATGCTGGATTTCCAAGGTTCTGAATAGGAATCGCCACAATCAAGGTATCACCGGCACCAATAGTGGCCTCCTGAACAGAATTATCGGTGGTCAAGCCGTAGTTGGCATCAAGGCTTGCGGTGATATCAGAAATGTCATATCCGGTGTCAACCGTTAAACTAACAGTGGCATCGGCGGCGGCAAAACTTGTATCACCACCAACCAGATTATTCCAGCGACTACTTAGCTCACCGGGATTGGAAGGCAGCTCAGCTCCCGGGTCGATTGCATTAATAATCTCCTCCAGAGCCTGGGTGATATCGGCTTCAGCTGGCCGAACCCCAACCTGGAGCAAACCGACAGCAACAAAGATCACCACCCCGACCCACAGAATTAACTTGCTGTTATTTAATAAACTCAATCTTAAAACCTCCTCTTGAACTATCGAAAAGCTACTCAACTCAGACAAAACGGTTAAATCAGAGCAGCTCCATCACCTCCTGTTTTTATATCTAAATCATTCTCTCTAACAGGTTATTAATTAGCGTTCATCTAGCTGCTGTTTGTCAACTCCCGGAACCGGTTCAGGTTGTTCTGCCGGAAAAAATTTAAAATCGATCAGCTGAACAAAATTATACTGGGGAAAATACTGAAAATAGGGAGCACCCCGGGGGATCTCCACACGGATAAACTGTACCAACTCTTCTGGATAATCCGGTTTCACCACCTGCTTGTAAGAGGGCATTCCACCATCGGACAGAAGCTGTTCGCCAGCACCAGCATCAAGCCCAATAGCCTGTTCAATCCATTCCTCACCATCGGAGCTTGTCAATAAATGATAAAACTGTGGATAAGCGTGCTCACGCCAGAGAAAAACTGCCTTTTCCATCGGATAAGGTTGCTGCAGATCGATCAAAAACCACTGTGTTTCCAGATCTGGATCACCACTGGTAGCTGTCCCGTCAGTGTAGTTGGTCATCCCGTTGGTTATTCGCTCAACAAACCGTTCACCGGTATCAATCCGCTCCTCACTGACTCCATAGGGCGGTTGATCAAAACTCCCCTCCACAGGCTGTCTCCAGGCCACATTATTTTCCCGAGTTTCAAAGCTCCTGACAGAGGTCTGATTGGTCCGCCCCCGCTCATCCTCAATCTCAATTTTATAATAAACCGTGGTATCCGGATAAAACCCCACCAGGTCAACCCCGTGGACCCGGCTATAAACCGGATGCTGACTGTCATAACCGAACTCAGTATCATGGCCACTGTAAAACTTTGCCGTGACAGGGATATTGGTCCGCCACTCAATCATTGCTCCCTCCGCTGTTCGCTCTTTAATAGTAACCGCCTGAAAATTCGGGGGAGCGGTGCCCTCAGTTTTAAAACTCAAAATATCAGTCGAAATACCCTCCTGAGGATCCACCCAGGCCTGCAGTCTAAAACCGTGGTAAGTCCCTTCAACCAGATTAGTTATTAAAAACTCATGTGAAGCGGTGGCACGCATCATCGTACTTTCTCTTCCCATTAACTTCCCCGGACCATATTCAAGGCGAACATAAGCCGGATGGTTCAACTCCACCACCACCCGGGCCTGGGTTTCCGAAATATCAACCACATCTATTTCCTCAAATTCCAGTCCCTCTTCCGGTTGCTCCGGTAAGATAAACTGCCCCGGCATCTCGGCCTGGAGTGGAAAACAACTTACTAGCATAATAAAACAACCAACAGCTAATCCCCAGCCAGAGCTTCCAGCTATTTCAGTTTTTCTAACAGTTAAACAAGCTTTATTCAACAGTCGAGCAATAACATCCATATTACAACCTCCTGAAATTTAATCTAACTATAAATTATTCCACTTCCAGACAGTTCAATTAATTACTACCTCGAAACCAATTGTATCCTGATGATTTCCCGAAGTTTCATAGGGAAATTCCTCATAATACCAGCGAAGTTTCTCCACAGTTGTTTCCTCCCCCACCGGCAGTTCCGCTATGGGAGTCCAATTATTCCCGGCCAGATCGGTTTCATAATAAACCGCTGCTTGACCGGCTGTATATTCCCCATTAAAACCGGTGCTGGCAGGAATTGCATCTACAACCTGCAGCTCATAGGCAGTATCATTTCCAGCATTTACAACCGTAATACTGTAACTGATAACCCCTCCGGGACGCCGATCGGGAGCGGTCTGGGTTTTAGTCAACTGAATTTCTGGACCGGATACTTTTGTCCAAAAAATACCGGACTGAGTATCATAAGAATCGTCAACTCCCTCAGCCAGAGGAATTCCACGCTCCCAACCATCACCAGTTTCGGTCTTTAAAGGAGCATTATTGGTGATACTGAAACGAGACAGCACGGCATCCTGATTAGTCGCAAAGCTCTCCGCTTCAACCACCAGGAACAGGGTTTTCACCTCACCCATTGTCCACCCCGGGATATCACCTGCAGCACCTGTTACCTCACCGGGAGCCGGGTCAAGATCATCAAAATCATCGGCAACATGTGACCCATCGGCATAATACAGGGCTAGAGAAAAACTGTCGCCGCCCTGCAGCGCTTGATGCACCGCCGAAAAATCTATCTCTACATAGTTATTTCCAAGATTCGCAACCTCCACCGCCCGCACAATCGAATCTCCCGCCTGCAAAGTCACTGTCTCGCCAGCACCAAAAACAGTGACGGCTGAGGGATCTGACTCACCGGTAATCGTCGTACTGTCGGTTATATCTGTCATATCCCAGCCGGTATCCACCGTCAGTATCAGCTGAGGTGCAGCAACGTAGTCAACTGCGTCAGAAATATTTTTAAACCGTCCTACCAGCTGCCCCGGCTCTGATGGCAGGGTTTCACCCGGATCGAGTGCATTGATAATCTCCTGCATGGCCGGAGTAACACCGACATCCACCGTCACCTGTCCGTAGGCCGGTACCACCAGCAAAAATGCGCCGGTCAACAACAAGAAAATTCCAATTAGACAGGCATTATTGGAGATCATCAAAACCCCCCGGCAATACAATGGCTAACATTACATTTTCGAACAATTTTGATTGATAAATTGGTTTTTATTTGGATTGATTGGATATTATTTGTGGAGTTCAAAAGGCCTGAAAAATTAGCCGGGTTTCCTCGAGAGAGAAAAACAGCTGAGAGCCCCCCAAAAAACTTTTCAGGGAAATTTTTATTACAGGGGTAGGTAACTATCCTAACTAAGAATTTGATAGAAGCTAAAAACCTGCCTGATAACCGAAAAAAAATCATGCCCGAGCTAC
>PWOD01000210.1 GCA_003557545.1 bacterium
GCTGCCACAACATCTCACCACTGGATATATCGTAGGCGACAACCGTGTTGTCATCACCACCTGAGAAAAGAATCCCGTTGGCATAGGTTACAGCATTTACACCAGCACTGTGTTCTGTATGGGACCAGATTTTTTCTTCCCCGACTTTACGCCAGCGAAAATAAAGATTGGCGGAATATAGGTCACCGACCTCAAACAGATCACCAATCAGGTAGGCAGCATCACCAGTGAGTTCAGCATAATCTACAGTTGAAATACGAGGTACAGAAGGACGAGCCCAAACAGGACAGAAAAAACCTGCAGCAGCAGTACCAAAAAAGATTAAAACCAACACTGCTACTACAAAACTTTTTTTCATCTAACGGTCCTTCCCGGGTTATTCATCTTAATAACCCGTAAAATAGACATGGATAAAATCTTACCACTTAAAAAAACTTCCAATATTAGCAACTAAACAAAAAAGCCCTATTTTTTATATATAAATACCATAAACTTTACCGCTTTTCATAGATACTCGAACAGCTTAAAAATACCACTAAATCAGTCTAAAGTCAACAAAATAGACTCAATAAATAGAACTGTTTCCGTCTATTAATTATTCCTAATATGACCTGTAAATATGGTTACTAATGAGTTTTAATTAAGCTGATATAGACATCCCGGAAAAAGATTTTTTCAGTATTTTTTAAACAGACTAAATAGCTGCATTCCCAGCGTTTAAAAGTCCTATTAAATTTATCGACAAAAAAATCAGTTTTCCTTTTAAGTTTATACCCTGATTGAGGATTACAGGACAATATATTTCCCCTTTTCCAACATAATGCAAAAACTCCTGATTAGAAGAACTCGAAAAAGTCTTAATTAAACTGAATCCGGATATTATACTGTTTATCAGGCATTTTTAAATAACTTTTGCTCGCGGTTATATATCTGGAAAAAACACTTAATGCAGCTAAACGACCCTGGTATAGGTCTAACTTGCTGGAGGAAAATTGATCAGATCGGATTGAAAAATCCTAATTTCCTCGGATGACTATGCTGACAAATATCGGCGCGGTTTTGGAAAAATAAAACTCCCTAAATTTCCAAAGAAATGACCGTATGATAATTGATTACAGTTAAAATTCCTTGTTTGTAAGGTGAGTTGATGAATTCAGTAAAAAAACAGTTTTTAGAAAAAAAACTTCTGGGACTGGCGAAACGTCGAGAAAAAACCACTTTAGGAGAGACCACCTTTGGTTTCAACAAAATTATTCGCAACCAGCTGACAATCAAGTTAACCGATATCTGGGGCTTCTGTTACGGGGTTTTGTATGCTCTGGAAGCTGCGGGGCAAGCTCTTGATCGATATCATGATCGCTCCATCTGGATCTTAGGCGAGCTGATCCATAATCCCCTTGTCAATCAAGAACTTAAAAATCTCGGGGCAAAGTTTATTGAACTTGACGAGATCCACCGTGTGCAACAGAAGGATGTAGTAATAATTCCGGCCTTTGGCACTAAAAAGGATGTTCTAAAAGAACTGCGAAGTAAGGATATTGAACTGATAAATACGACCTGCCCTGAGGTTCAGACTGTAGAAGAGGAGGTCAAACAGTTCAACCGCCGTGGTTACACAGCAATAATTCACGGCAAATATTCACACCAGGAAACGATTGCCACCCGTTCCTATGCAGCCGACTACCTGCTGGTGAGAAATTTTCAAGAAGCCCGGTATGTTTGCGATTACATTCTAAATAACGGAGATAAAAAAGAATTTCTGAGAAAATTTGATCAGGCTTGCTCAAAAAACTTTGATCCTGAGATCCACCTTGAAAAAATCGGGGTGGCCAATCAAACCACAATGTTGATGAACGACTCGTTAAAAATTATTGACCTTTTCAAAAAAACTTTACTGGAGCGGGACGGCAATCTCGCTAATTTTCGTTGTATTGAAACTATCTGCAGTGCCACCCAAGACAGGCAGGATGCTGTTAAAGAGCTAATCAAAAACAATCATTTTGAACTGTTCATCGTAGTCGGTGGTCATAACAGTTCCAACACTCAAAATCTTGCGCGCACCGTAAAAAACAGCAGTGACTTACCTGTCTATCATATTGAACAATCTTCTGACATCTCCAAGAACAGGATTGAGTATTTACCTCCCGGGAATGAAGATAAACTCGAACTGAAAAACTGGCTACCCCCGGAGGAAATCACTATAGGACTAACAGCTGGAGCCAGCACACCTCACTCTCAGCTGGAAGAAGTGATAGAAAAAATCTTAAGTTTTTACTGATCATTAGCCGGTCTTCAGGATGTGAGTGATCGAAGAAAACTTTTCAAATCTTCGCTATGTTTAGAATTTCTTATCTTCTTCAGGGCTTCCTCCTGTATCTGACGGATTCGTTCTCTGGTCAAATTTAATTTTTCCCCCACCTCTTTCAAGGTCAACTCATCTTGATTTTTCAGTCCATATCGATAAATAAAAACTTCTCGTTCTTTATCATCCAGCTCCTGTTCAATCGCCTTCCAGAGTTTTTCCTGCATACGTCGTTCATCAAACCAGCGCTCAACTCCCTTAGTAGTATCGGCCTCGATAAGATTTTTAAGTTCAGAATCCTCATCCTCACCAACGGAAGCTTCAAGGGAGGTGGGAGCCATTGAGTGGCGCATAATATGGGTGGCCTTCTCATAATCGATGTCAAGTGCATCTGCCACCTCCATCATATGGGGTTCCCGGCCTAGCTGCTGCTGCAGTTCCTGTTTTTTATATTTCCAACGGCGGACCAGAGCAATCATATATACAGGCAACCTAATCGTTCGACTCTTATTAGAAATCGCTCGTAAAATAGCCTGGCGTATCCACCAGGCAGCATAGGTGCTGAATCTAAAACCCTTTTTGTAATCATATCGATCAACTGCTCGCATCAGCCCGAGATTACCCTCATTAATCAGATCATCAAAACTTAGGCCACAATATTGATATTTTTTGGCGATCGATATAACCAGCTTGAGATTAGCCTGAACCATATCGGTATGGGCCTTGCGGTACTGTTCCCGATAGCGATTTATCCGACGCATAATCCCGGCCAGCTGATTTCCTTTAACTCCACGTTTTTTAAACAATTGATGCAGCAGTTCCTTATCCGGATATTTTAAAATTTTCTGACAGTTGTCCGGATCCACCCCATGAGCCCGGCAGATTTCAACGATTTTATCTCGGGCCTGATGAATTTGACGTGAAAGTTCTATTTCCTCCTCCGCCGTCAGCAGGTCAAACTGGCCTATCTCTTCCAGGTAGAGCTGTAGGGAATTTTTGGAAACAGACAGTTTCTTACCGCCATTTTCTGAAGATTCTTTAACTTCAACCCCCGCTTCCTCAAGCTTTTTCAAAACCTCCTCAACCTGATGTTTTTCTGAATCAATAAAAGCTGAAATATCATCCAGGTTAAGCGGTCGATCCTTTATCCGGGCCCGTTCAAGCAGCGGTTTAATGTCCTTATCCGATAAACTCATCAAGGTTCACCTAAAAATAAAATAGGATCACGTGGTTCAAGGTTATAACGAATTTCAAAATAGACTGTTTTCCCTTCAACCATATCGATATCTCCTGCAACACCAATTTTGTCACCTTGCCTGACTGTCTGCCCTGCAGCGACTTCAACCTCAGCCAGTTGAGCATAAACTGTAACAAACTCCTGATCATGGGCAATAATGATTATTTTACCTAATTCCGGCAAAGAATCCCACAAGCCTGCCAGTTTAACCTCGCCGGCTTCTGCCGCGACAATTTCCACCGCCTCTTCAAACCGCAACATCAGACCATTATCAGTCGGGCTACCAGAGGGTTTAAAAGAACTAACAACCTCACCCCGAGCCGGCCAGACCGGAGCGAAATCCGGAGTTTGTCCGGCTGGTGAAAATTCCCTGACAGTTTGCGGCAATTCCGGATAACTATCGGGATCAGCCTGCGGTATATCTACGTGCGACGATTCGGTTAGCCGCCGAACCTCGCCCGATCCGGAGGCAGTAATCGGGATGTAAATCTCATCTCCAGGGCGAATCAAACTGGCATCCTCAATCCGGTTGATCCGCAACAATGTCTCCAGAGGCACCTGATAGGCACGAGAGATTTCCCAGAGAGTCTCACCGGGCTGAATATTATGAACCCGTACCCTCTGTACTGCACAGGTATACAACAGAATAATTAACAACAGAAGTGCCAGACTCCTGATGATTAACCGTAAATATTGCCAATTAAACTGGTTTTTCACTCTTATTACCATTCCCTGTAATATAAACTATTTTGCCGGTGAAAAATATTTCATCTTGATCGATAATTTTTTCTCAACCGGAGAACAGACAGCTATCAGCTTCCCCTTAAGTTTCGTCTCGAATGAGAGTTTTTTTTAGATTAATTTAAACCAGCCAGTTAAAACAAAACAGTTATGGAGATAAGCTTAAGAAGCAACCGGGGAAAACCTACTGTTGGTTAATAGAAGATCGGGCTGGACCCTGGGTACAATTTTCCGCCGGCAAACCAATTAATCGGCGTTTAAGGGAAAATAATAGATTTAACGAATTATTGTGAGAGTATTGGAACTACTCCTACCGCCGCCACTCACCCGGTAGATATAACTGCCGGAAGCAACTGACGGCCACCAGCTGGCCAACCGATCACTATCCACAACA
>PWOD01000011.1 GCA_003557545.1 bacterium
AACTCACTTTAATAGAACAAACTCAACCCGCCATCAAAAAGTTTCTAAAAGGTGACGGGCCAATTTATCGGCCAGTTCTTCCAGAGTAGAACCCCTGACAGTAAAACTGCTTACCTCATAACGGCCAAACAGATGAGCATCAGCCAAAAACTCTCCATCCTGCCGTCGAACCCGACCGCTGATTAAAAGCTCTTTACCGACAGCCTCTAACAACTGCTGAATCTGAGCGGGAGTCATCTGCTGATCGACCAGAGCTGATTGCAACTGTTCACGCGGTTCAAAAACCGTCGTCTGTTGAAGTCCCTGCGCGGCCAGACGGCTCGCCAGCTTTTCAGCCGGAAACTCTACATCGGTCGGAGTTAACCACTGCAAAAATCCAACTGTCTGGCCGGAAACCGATAGTTCCTCTGCCGCCTCCTCAACCGGAGTTTCATCGGCTGATTCAGCCTCTTCAAGCGCTTCCCATGGTTGGTCATACTGATCCTCTGCTTGACCACCAAAGGTCGCCGAAAAACCAAAGAAGTGCTGATTATCAAAATCAGAACGCTGGCGATAGGAATAATCCAGCTGTCCCCGGCCAAACTGCATCCCGACCCCCGCCGAAATCACCAGCTCCTCATCTCCCAATAACTCTTTTTCAGCTCCAGCACGCAGGGCCACTCCATAATCAAGCCCCTCGCGCGGCCGATGCCGCCGACCCCAGAAATAGGGCTCCCGGTAGGAAACAGGAGCTGTTTCTTCAGCTCGCCAGACCCACCACTCACCACCGGCATTAACCGACTGTAGTCCGGGATCTTCTCCATAGGCCAGATCGAGATTCCAGGCGAAATCAGCGGAAGGATGGAGCCGAACTCCAACCCTTGCCTCCAGAGGAAGGTCCTCGCTGGTACCGGAATCCCAATCCTTTTCAGCTATAAAGTTTTTTACTGAAGCACCCAGGGTCAGCCAATCCTCATGCAGATAAATAAGCCCAAAATCAACCCCGTACCCGGAAGCATTACCATCAGAAACATCGGTGGAAAGGCTATAATATTTTAAGTTGGTTCCGACATGCATATTACGGGTAAGATTCCAGACGAGATTATAGTAATAAATATCATCGGAATAATCGAGAGCCAGCCCGGCAGAGCTGTGCTGGAAATTGTCAAAATTAAAATCTAACGCAGTCCGATGTAACACCAGCCCGTGGATAAAACGACCAAACCGATAAGAGCCGCCAACCGTGATATTATTAATATCGAGGCTGTTAATCGACAGCTGATTATAGTCGGTAATAAACTGTCCCCCACCAACTGTTGCAGTGGCTGCCGGATTATAAGAAATCCCTCCCAGATCACCGGTCACCGCGGTATAAGCCCCACCCATTCCCTGGGCCACAGTCCCCCAATAAACTGCCCGATCAGTTATCTCACCGGCGGACAGAGAGAAACTGGCAGAAAGGATCAGGACAACTGACAAAAAGAGATGGGTGAAAAACTTAAAATTTAATCCGGAATCGTTCATTTTACCACCATAACCGGAAATGATTTCACAGCGCCAACTGTCTCCACATGGACTATATAAAGACCATTATTAACAATTTTGCCACTATTATTACGACCATTCCACTCCACCATATTCTGACCCTGGGTCTCATAAACAAGCCGCCCGTCGACCGTAAAAATTCGTAGTTCATAATTGCGTTGTGGATCATCAGCCTGTTTAACCACCCGCAAACTCTCTCCGGCCGAAGGATCAAAAACAGGATCGTCAGGATTAGAATTAGAACCACCGCGGCGGCCAAACAGAACATATCCAAAATCAGGCTCGGAAGCGAGGGCGTCAGAACGTTCAATCCCCTGGTAGAGTTCAGGTCGCTGAAAGCGGATTGTTTCTGAATAGGCTGACCAGACATCATAATGATCCAGTCCCCGGGCTCGAACCAGAGCGGTGTCGGAAGCCAGAGGAATCTGCAGGTTATAGAAACTAAAAATATCAGCTTCTGGACCATCCGGTGAAGCTGTCGCTACAACTCTAAAACCATGCTCAGCAGTTTTCAGTTCAACCGAAAGTTCCTTCTGTCGCGGGGCTTCAAAGACAAGATCAACCGAGGTTCCACGCAATCGGACCGGTGAAATTTCCGGTTCTACAACGACCGGTTCATAGTTACTATTATCTTCAACCACCGTAATTCGCCGTTCAGCGGAACTGCCCGTATTACCAGCAGCATCGGTGGCTTCTGCCTGCAGCAGATACTCACCTTCAATAAAGTCAGCCCCGGTAATCGTCACATACCATAAATCATCATTAGCGGGGTCAACCCGCCGACCAGCGGCAAAATTAGCCCCGTTCAGATAAAGTTTTACATCGGTTATTTCACTGTATTTGTCCTCGGTTCGAATCAAAACAAGTCGGCTATCAGACGGTCCTTCAAACCGGTATCGAGCAGCCTCGGCGGGCCGGCGAAAACTAACCTGCGGAGGAGTTCGATCAATCGCAAACTCCAGGCTCATCGTGTCAGCACTAAAACCATACCGATGCAACACACGACCAAACAGATGGTATCTACCCTCATCGAGCTGATCAACAGAAATTCTAAAGGTTGCTGTTTCTCCGACATGATGATCACGCAATCCGGTATCTACCAGAAGTGGTGTTGCCCGTTCAACATCATCCACTTCAATTCGGTATATTTCAACTGTATCAGCCACTTCAACCCAGTCGACCTTACCATGCAGTTGACGATTTTTAGCATCATATTCAAACTCAATCAGATTAGGACCAAGCGGTTTCAGATCACCATATATACGTCGGTCAGTATACAGTTTTCGCTCAACCGCAGCATTGGTTGTACGCAACCCTCCAGAGGGAATTCCAACCCTGAAATCATCCTGGTAGTTAAGATTGTCCCCTCCTCGGACGGCCAGATAGAACAGGATCTCTTCCGGCAGTTCTTCCGGCAAAACTGTCCCGGAGTCGCGAGAAAATTTTAATGTTAACTGATTATTTCTAAACTGACTGATTTCAACCGGTTCAATAAAACTATCTCCCACTGGATCGAACTCAGTCCCGTGGCTATTCCGCCACAACCCCAACCCTGTCTGTTGGGAATCCGCAGTTATTTTTTTAAGACTCTCAATCGAAAAGTTCTCTACCTTTCCAACATTCTCCAGACGAACTGTAAGTTCCTCCAGATATTCCGTTCGGCTCTCCCCACTGGCCAGTCGAAGACCGATCAGCTCAAGAGCTGTATCACCGGGCTTCAGAGGCTGTTCAACAGCGGTCATATCGGTATAAATCGCTGGCAGAGCACCGATTAAAGAGTGGCTCTTTACCTGATCTGTCGGGTGAGATTTTTCAACGCTAAACAGAATATCTTCACCCTGGATCTCGATCGTCAGAGAATCCCCACGCCGGAGATTTTCACCGGCTCGAAGGGCCACAAAAAAATCGGTTAAATCATTATTTTCATCCGGTATTTCCTGGGGAGTTGCCGGAATTAAATCTACCTGTGTATCATTTATCCAGCTAACCGTCCGTAGTGAAATCAACTGATCAACCGCCGGATCAAACCGGTTATCGGCGGTCCGATCCCGCCAGAGGCTAAATCCTGAATAGATCGAATCAGACAGTTCAGCTACAACCGTGCTATCAGCACTATCTGAAAAATCAACAGTCAGACGGATTCGTTCAAGTTTTTGCTCCCCTTCCACTCCATCGGCCAGATTAATCCCCAGGACCGGAAGCGGTTCACTGGCGATCTGCAGCTGCTGTCCGGGCATAGTAAGATCACGCAGCTCAAGAGCTGACAGTGTATTAACCCGAATATAATCGGCAAAGAAAAAATCACTGGGAAATTGATCGCCCTTGGAAAATGTCCGGGTAATCGGCTGACTGTCCGATTTTCGACGAAAATGAACTCCAGGTCGAATCCCGTCATCCTCATAAAAATCACCGATAACCGGTTGAAAAATATCCTGGTTATCAGCCCGTTCACTGGTTCGAATAACAATGAAAAAATTATCCCCGGCATCTTCCCCTCTATCCTCAGCCGGCACCAGAGCATCAGCACCGGCCCGGTCAAGATCAACATGGAGACGATTTAAAATTGCGCGGTCGGTTCCACCGGGTGCATTCTTCCGGGAATTTTCAAGGTCTAATGGCAGCCGGGTATCGATCTCGGCATCAAAGACTCCGGGAATATTATCAGGATGTCCCCGATTATCAACGTAGATCGAAATACCACTGGTATCACTGTTTGACAGTGGATTTAAATCATCCTGGGTAAAAGCCGTATTATCTTCCGGGCGACGCAGATAAAAATCAACCTGACTTAAAACTGAGGGAATATCATGAGAGCTGGCGTTAATACCAATGACAGGGACCGGTGGACTGGGGGCCCCGATCTGCATATCAGATTCAGTTAATTTACTGAAATGGGCATGAATACCCTGCCTGTATTCCGGGGTGATACTAGTAAAATGTGGATCATCTACCAGATCACCCTGATCAAAATGGAGACCACCGGGGCTTATGCGGGCCTTAAAACCCTGTCCGACACGGGACGAACGGTCGGTGAGGGCGGCGACAAAAAAGGTAAAACCTGGATCGATCACACCCCGATTATATTCCAGCCGGGTATCGGACCCAAACTGCTCCTGAGGTGAAGGGAGAGTAAAACCATCCTG
>PWOD01000228.1 GCA_003557545.1 bacterium
ACAATCTTTCAGAAGTAATCCTCCCTGACTCCCTCGAATCGGTCGGCGTATGGGCCTTTGGGAATAATCCGCTCCAGACCCTTGTGCTTAATGATGGAGTCGTTGAGCTTGAGCAGGGGGCTTTCTATGGGAATATGATAGATACCTTGGTCTGGGGGACAAATCTGCGGAAAATTGGGGATCAATGTTTTGAAGCGGGCAATATCAGCGGGGAGCTGGTAATTCCTCAAACTGTGACCGAACTTGGTTTTACTGCCTTTACCGGGAATAATATTACCTCTGTTACTTTTGGCGATTCTATTCAAAAAATTGGCTGGAATGCTTTTCGCGATAATAATATCTCTGGAAAAATAATTTTACCGGTCAGCCTGACAGAACTCGGCGGAGCAGCTTTTAATAATAATAACCTCGATACAGTTGTTTTTTATAATCCCGAGACAGAGATAAATCTTCAATTTGAAACTTTCTCTAACAATCCAAATCTTACTGTCCTGGGCTGGCAAGGTTCAACAGCCGAGGAGTATGCAACCACCTTTGGACGTACTTTTCAACCGTTACAGTATGCTGGGCCAGTCTGGTATGTCGATGCTGAAACCGGTTCTGATACCCAGGGGTTCGGTTCACCCGTCGCTCCCTTTCAGACGATTGCTCGAGCCTTGAACGAGGCCACTGCCGGTGAAACAGTCCATTTGTACCCGGGAATTTATCGGGAATCAACGGTTATTCAACATGATGATTTTACATTGCGCGGCTCCGATTCGGCTTCTGCAATCATTGAGATTGGCGAACCCGGCGGGGCCTATTCCTCGGCTTCTATCGGGATTGCGGCTGAAAATATCGATAATCTTCGGATCTCCGATCTGAAAATTCGCTATGTCGGGATTGCTATCCAGTTGACCGATCTAACCGGTGCAGAGCTTTCACGGATCAGGATAGATGATGTTAATCAGGGGGTAGCTTTGCTCAACTCTGACAGTAATACGATTTCCCGAACTACTGTTGTTACATCAACTGTTTTTGACCAAAGAGGTTTCAACTTGAACAACTCTTCAGATAATAATTTTCACAATAATCATTTTGAAAACATTCACTACGGAATCTTCCTTGAAAATCAGAGTGAGCAGAACACCATGACTGCAAATAATTTTGTTAATAATCAATTTCGTGCGGTCTATTTAGAAAATAGTTTTTCCAATTTTCTCCTCGACAATAGTTTTTTGGGCAGCGGTGGAGGGTATGTTGGAGGGGTGGAGATTATCGATTCTGATTCGGTTGTTGTCAGAGCTAACACGGGAGATAATTTGGGAATCTGTGTCCGGGCAATAAATTCTGATTACCTACTCTTTGAAGATAATTTTTGTAGCAGAGTGGAAGACGGATTACGTTTGAGAAACTCTTCGTACGCGACAGTTTTAAATAATATCGTTTCGGGGGAAAATATGGTTTATAAGGCGGGTTTTTTAGCTGAGCAGAGTTCTTATAGTAATAGTTTTATAGAAAATAGGGCGACTAATTTTGATTGGGGATTTTCAGTCAGCAGCTGGACTTATGATACTCGTGGTTATAATCTATTCCAGGATAATATTAGTACAAATAATAATACCGGCATTTATCTTGGCATCGTCGAAAACAATCAGTTTTATAATAATCTGCTGACAGAAAACTCTACCGGTATTGAGTTATTCTGGACGAATAACAACCTGATACGGAGCAATCAGTTTTTTGACAATCCGATATCTGCCATCTATTTTACCAGTTCCGATTCTAATATCTTTAAAAATAATCTATTCAGCCAGGGGCAGAATGCGATATCATTGGGGATTTCAACCGGCAATAGTTTTATCCAGAATCATTTTAAAAATTTTTCAACCGCTGCTTTCGGGGGCCCTCTACATGACAACATCTATTCCCATAACAATTTTACTGAG
Source organism: bacterium (assembly GCA_003557545.1). Classification (GTDB taxonomy): domain Bacteria; phylum T1Sed10-126; class T1Sed10-126; order T1Sed10-126; family T1Sed10-126; genus PWOD01. The sequence goes on from PWOD01000228.1 coordinate 1,929, forward strand.
GTACCCACAGTGATCAATTATTATGGATCGGACACTGTCTTTTTTCAGCAAAACTACTTTTCCAGTACAGATTCTGAGCTGATCAACTCAAAAATAAACGATCAGAATAATATGGTTAAATCGATACCCTATCGTCTAACTGCGGCCGATACCTCCTGGGGTGCTGATACGATTGCTCCCGCCGCACCGGCTATAGTCTCGGCCGATAGTTCGGTTGAGGGGCAGATCAGCCTTGAATGGAGCAAACCATTGGACGATGAACTGGGTAATCCTCTTGGCAGTGGAGATCAATATCTTGCCGGATACCGGCTTTACCGTTCCTCCTCCTCACAAATTACTGATTGGGAGCCAGAGCTAATCCATCTTACCGATGATATTTATGATACATCTTTTATCGACACCGATATTAGCGGTGGTCAGAGATATTATTACCGGGTTGTTGCCTATGATAGTTCTCCGGCCGGATTCAATAACTATAGCTGGTATTCGAAAAAATATCCGGTTGAAACTCCTGTAATACCGATTCTTACAGTTGTTGTGGAAGGTGAGGGGATAGTTTTTGTTAATGGAGAAACATATCTTCAACCAGTTGAAATATCCCCCGGGGAGACGGTTGAACTGCAGGTTGTAGCCCGGCAGTTTTGGAATTTTGATCGATGGTATGGTGATTATTCGGGGACTTCTCCTCTGCTTATTTTTCCGGTTGATGATGATCGTTCGGTAACGGCGGTTTTTCAGCCGGAGCTGGTTCTCATTGAAGTCGACATTGACGGCCAGGGGAAGCTGCTTATTGATGGTGAGACTGTTGCTGGTGAGATAGAAAAATTTGCCGGTGAAACAATAACCCTGGAAGCAATCCCCGATATTTTCTGGCGGTTCTCGGGCTGGCAGGGATTATTGATCGATACTGCGCCTGCTGTAATTCTTTTCTTACAGGAACCGGGCCAGCTTCAGCTGGAATTTCTCCAGGATACTCAACCTCTTTTACTGCAGATTATTGGACAGGGAACAGTTTTGTTGAATGGAGAAACAACAATCGGCAGCATTAATGCGTTGCTTGGAGAGACTCTAGCATTGCAGGCAATTCCCGCTCCGGACTGGCATTTTATAGAGTGGGGTGGTGATCTTTTCTATCCCGGGGAGAAAACCCTTAACTATTATTTTGACGGAACTGCTCAGCAGATTTTAGCAGTTTTTGGAACCGGCAGCTATGGGTTGTCAGATCTCGTGGTAGGCCCTAATCCCTTTAAAGCCGAGCGTGATTTGCAGTTTAATTTTGAATTTAATTCTACCAGTCCCGGTCCGTTTGAGCTGGAAATATATAGTATTACCGGCCGGACTGTTTATAAAAACCGGACTAATTTACCAACCTATCAATGGTTAACCGTTCAAGATCTGGCCAGTGGTATATATCTTTACAGGGTGAAGGATAGGGGAACCGGCCAGGTGAAAACTGGAAAGGTAGCGATCGTCAGATAATTTTGTTCTGCTGTTCATCTTTGTTCGCTGGATTGTGAGTTGTCTCTGTCAATATTTTCTAATCTCTTCCTGAGTTTTTCTTCTTACAATGGTGAATTTACCGAGAGTTTTTTTATTTTGTAGATCGTGCTATGATTATATTTTGGAATCGTATTTAATTTTTCTAAAAAATCCTTGAATAATGAGGTATATATATGATTGGTAAAATAGCAAAATTCAGCTCAATAGTTTTATTGCTGGTTTTTGTTACGGGGTCTCTTTCGGTCGGAGTTTTAGGTTCTCTGGCCACCGGTGCCGGAATGGATTGGTATGATGGTTTGGTTAAACCGGCAGGCACACCGCCTAATTGGTTGTTTGGCCCTGTCTGGTCAACTCTTTATCTGTTGATTGGTGTTTCAGGCTGGTTGATCGCCCGAACTAAAAGCCAGCATAAAAGCAGAATATTATTGATCTTTTTAACTCAACTGCTGCTTAATCTCAGCTGGAGTTTTCTGTTTTTCGGTATGAATTCAACTCTGGCCGGGTTGATTAATATCCTGCTTTTGAATCTTTTGGTGGCCCTCTATATTTTCACCAGCCAGAAGGTTGTTCCTCTGGCTGGTTATCTGGTTATTCCTTATCAACTCTGGATTCTTTATGCGGGATATCTAAATCTGGCCCTGTGGTATTTAAACTGAACCGCTGGATAGAGCATAATTCCATTTTGGGAGTTTTTTATGGCACATCACCATCCTGCTGGAGATCATGGGGGGCAGCTCAGTTCTAATATAAATTTTCGGCTGGCCCTGATATTTTTTCTCAATCTATCGATTACTGTTGTTGAGATAGTTGGGGGTATTTTTGCTAATAGCCTTGCTTTAATCTCTGATGCTTTACATAATCTTTCTGATGCTATAGCCATTGCTATTAGCTATATAAGCATGAAAATAGCTGGCAAACAACGTGATTCACAAAAGACTTACGGATATCGCCGGGCCGAAGTTATCGCCTCCCTGATCAATTCAACAGTGCTGTTACTTATTGTTATCTATTTGTTGTGGGAAGTTTACAAACGTATTTTAGAACCCCAGCCAGCGCTTGGAACGGTTATCTTCTGGATTGCTCTTGTGGGACTTATAGCTAACGGGTTATCAGTTTTTCTATTGCATTATGATCGTGTCCATAGTTTGAATATTAAAGCAGCTTATTTACATCTGTTGGCCGATGCCATATCTTCTGTGGCTGTCCTGGCTGTCGGGGTTGGTATATATTATTTTGAA
>PWOD01000151.1 GCA_003557545.1 bacterium
CCAACTATCTGGCCTCGCCACCGCTTGTTGTGGCCTTTGCTCTGGCTGGAACCGTTGATATAGATTTTTCATCCCAGCCGCTCGGAACAACTGCCTCCGGTCAACCGGTTATGTTAGATGACCTCTGGCCTTCCGATCAGGAAATTGATCGGGCTGTTTCACAGATCCCCTGGGAAAAACTTTTTGCGGCTGAATATTCTGATCTATTTTCCGGTGATCAGCGCTGGCAACAGCTGCAGCCAGAATCATCTCCGGTTTATAGTTGGGATGACCAGTCGACCTATATAAAGCAGCCTCCCTTTGTCCAGGGAGTTACACCGCAACATCCTCTGGTTGAGGATATAGTTGATGCCCGGTGTCTTGCTTTGCTGGGTGATTCTGTCACCACCGATCATATCTCTCCGGCCGGTGATATTCCGCTTGATAGTCCGGCTGCTGATTATTTACGGGAACAGGGAGTTGCTCAGGCGGATTTTAACACCTATGGCTCACGTCGGGGCAATCATCAGGTTATGGTTCGGGGAACCTTTGGCAACCTACGGTTAGATAATAAACTGGTCGATCGGGAAGGGGGATATACTCGATATTTGCCAGATGATCAGCTAATGTCAATCTATCAGGCTTCATTGAGATATAGTGAACAGCAGACCCCTCTTGTTATCCTGGCCGGTAAGCAGTATGGTACCGGTTCTTCCCGGGATTGGGCGGCCAAGGGAACTCAACTGCTCGGTGTTAAGGCAGTTATCGCTGAAAGTTACGAACGAATTCATCGGTCTAATCTTATCGGTATGGGGCTGCTCCGCCTGCAGTTTAATTCTTCCGATAGCTGTCGTACAGTTGGTCTGTCCGGCGAAGAGATATTCACTATACGGGGCCTGCAGCAGCTAAAACCGGGGATGCAGTTGACAGTTGAAGCAAAAAAACCGGAGGGCGGTTGTACAGAGTTTCAAGTGCTCTGTCGTATCGATACAGCTGTTGAACTTCAATATTATCAGCATGGTGGAATTTTACCCTTTGTTTTGCGAAAATTCCTTGCGCGGGCAACTGACTGAAACTATTGCAAAACAACTATACCCCGCGACACCGGGGATAGCTTTACCTTTATAATCTATCTTTGATTAATTTTAATGGTCTGCTACAATTCAAGTGACCTATTTTCAGGCAGGCCCTGGTTTGAAATAACTTGATTGGAGAACGATAATCGATGACAGAATCAGATCAGTTTGATCTTAGTCCACATATGGAAAACTATCTCAAGTCAATCGCATTGCTGGCTAAAAAAAATAAGGTAGTGAGGGTCAAGGATATCAGTGAGGATTTACAGGTAAGTACCCCCAGCGTCTCGTCAGCACTTGATGTCTTGACCGAAGCCGGGTTAGTTGAACATGAAAAATATAGCTATGTGGATTTCACTGAACAGGGCCAGCAGGTTGCCAATTCCATTCAAAAACGCTATGAACTGTTTCTGGAGTTGCTAATTGATATTCTTAAAATTGATCCCCAGATTGCTGAACAGGATGCCTGTGAATTAGAACACGCAGTAAGTAAGGAGACGCTTGAAAAACTGGGAAGTTTTGTTGAGTTTGTTAAAAGTTGTCCAAATTCAGCCCGGCCCCACTGGCTCCAGGGTTTTGATCATTATTATAAAACCGGTAAAAGACCCCCTGAGATTCTTGAAGATTGTAAGTTTTCACAAGATATTGAATCATCTTGATAACTAGAGCCTTTAAAATCTGTTAAATCATTTATTGTTTTAAATTGAACCACAGTTGGATTTTTGTGCTTCCCGTAGATCATCCGCCGTTTGCAACAATTTTTCGATCGATTTAAAAACCCCCCTGTCAGTTATATAGCTGTCGATTAAATTCTCCGGAACCACTTCAAACAGAGGATGGTTACGTTGGATTTTTTCCGGTAGACTGCCGGGGGAAGGAAACCTTGGAACCTCCGGTATTAACTCATTTACTGCTAGTTTCCAGAGGCTGGTTACAGCTCTTACCGGGGTATCTCCCGCTGCGCTGGCAAGCAATCTTGAACCGGTTTTATTGACAATGGCTCCGTTGGCAAACAGTGTATCAACTCCCAGGTAGAGAGCATCTACTTCGGGTAAGAAATACCCGGCTTCAACATCGTATGCGAAGGTTACGTCGATGTCACCTACCAGCTCCTCTGCCAGATCGATTCCTTCCTCTCCCGGGTAGGAGTGCAGGACCACTACACTTTCTAACTGTGGAGCTTTTTCCAGCAGGTTTAGTATGGTGCTGGAGCGGCTGAAGCAGAGCACGTCCCGGTCCGGTAGATTGGCCCCTTTCATCTGTTTGATCAATTCCGTTTCAGTTCTTTCTAACTCTGCCCGTAAACTTCTTAACGCAGTCGCAAACCGGTCAGATGATTGTGAGCTGTTCTGCTTGAATTTTCTCAGCAGTAGATAGCCAACATTGGTTATTACGGCCATCTCTTTTCTCAGGTTGATAATTTTACAGCAGATCTGTTCAATTTTTTCTTCTGGCAGGGGAGGGGTTTCCAATGTCCAGATCAGCAGTTCCTCCAGCAAAACCGCAGCTAACTCTCTTGATCCCAGGGAGCGATCAAGCGAGATTTCATTGAATAGCTCGTCTGGTTTGTTCCATTTAAAGCGGGTCATTCTTCACTCGCCTCCAGACCTGGTATAAGTCAGGTACAGTTTTTAACTGGGGAATTTTTTCTGGAACTACCCAGCGGTATGAACTGTTTTCCCAGTTAAGTTTAATTTTTATCGATTTAATTGGCTTTAATAAAAATGGGTAAATTATAAATCTCCCCGCGTCAGTGCTGGTATCCAGTGGTTCTCCAATTTTTATCAGTTTCAACTGCTCCCGGCTGATAGTCGTTTCTTCGGCAATTTCTCTCCATACCTGTTCCAGCGGATCTGAATTCTCGAGATAACCGCTGATTCCAGACCAGTAACCACTAAAACTTCCTACTTCGTTGCTTCTTTTTAACAGTAAAACAGTGTTTTTTTGTTGAATGAAAGCGGTTACTACCCGGCTGGTTTTGCTCATCATCGGAATTGACCTTCGAGCTGAACGCGGTTCTGTCGCTGCTTGAAATTCATTTGAGGTTCTCCTGCTCCTGTCTCAGTTTTTGATAATCACTGGTAGTCCTTGTTGGTAAGGTGGCCGGAAGAGGAGTGTTATTAATAAAGTTTTTAATTGTCCTGATAATTTCTTTTTGTAGTTGTTTCAACATTTCTGGTCCAAAACCGGCAGCGTGCGGGGTTAGCAGGAGTGAAGGTGCTGTTAGCAGATCATTGTTTGTTAAGGGCTCCTGGTTGAAAACATCAACTGCCGCCCCTGCCAGGTCACCTCTCTCTAATGCATTGATCAGTGCTGCTTCATCGATTATCGATCCACGAGCAGTATTTACCAGAAGGGCTTGATCTCTCATCAGATCGAACAACTTGCTGCTGAACATCCCCTGTGTTGTTCTGTTAAGGTCGGTATGAATCGTCAGCACAGTTGCATTTTTCAGGACAGTTTTTAAACGCTCAGCTTTTCCATAACCATCAGTTTCGATCTGCTTCTCTTTCAGGGGATCGTTGACCAGTAACTGGCCCCGGCTGAAACAACTCAATTTTTCACAGAGCCTGCGCCCTATTCTTCCATAACCGATAACCCCGATCGTTTCCTTTTCCAGACAGCGACAGTTCTGAGCCGCCTGAGCCCGGTTCCAGAGTCCGTTGTGAAGCTCCCGCCCGGTTCTGTGAAGATCGCGTAATAGGGCCAGAATCATTCCCAGGCTATGTTCGGCAACTTGCTCAGTTCGGGCGGACGGGGTACGGGCGACCGTTATTCCCCGGCTGATACAATCAGTAACTGCTATATGGTCATAACCACTTGAGGTAGTGATGATTAGTTTTCCACCCTGCCAGGAGTCCAGGAACGATTTATCTATTTTATACTGACTGTTGATAATTAATAGATCGCTTTTTTGTAAACTCTCCGGGGAAAGTTTTCCACTGCACTCTGCCCTGTATTTTAAGCCTAACTGTTCTATCATCTGCTGTTCTTCTTGTAAAAATTCCTCTGTAATGTAGGAGGAAGCTGCACAGCGTAAAACAAGCAATCTTGTCACCCCTGTAAGTTTTCTCTATTGTATATTCTTCCCGGGCAATTGCCAAAGGTTACCTTAATTTTTCTTTCCGATAAGCCGGTAAAAATCTTGCTTTTTACCCGATCTTTCAGGTAAAATATTCTACTTAATCGTTAGACAGGGGGCTTAGCTCAGCGGAAGAGCGCCTGCCTTACAAGCAGGAGGTCGTTGGTTCGAACCCAGCAGCCCCCATTTGTTCTTTCCCTTTCAGATGGCAAAGTCATGCGATAATTCAATCCCTTTTTAATATGTACCTATTTACAGCTGAAAAATTCTAATTATCCTCCATCGTAAACCGTTTTCTATCCTTTTCGGTTTAACTTAGTAGTTTTTCTTGAAGTGATCGAAGCGTCGAGGGGGGAGAGGCTCCCCCCTTGAGGAGCAGGAGGCGACAGGTTGACTGGTTCAAGTCCGGCCGTCGGCTCTTGGAATAAAGGACACGCTTTGTTGCA
>PWOD01000132.1 GCA_003557545.1 bacterium
CAAAGAGTTTTTCTGTCAATTTGTGGGTCAAGGTAGGAGCTGTCCTGGAGGGGGTTGATAATAGTGGAGTTTCTCACTTTTTGGAGCATATGGTTTTCAAAGGAACGGAAAAATACTCAGCCGAACAGATCAATCAGGAGATTGAAAATCTTGGCGGATGGCAAAATGCTGCCACCTCTATGGATTATACAAATTACTATCTTACCGTCCCCCCCTCTGCGTGGGAGACCGGTCTACAGGTAGTTCAACAGCTGACTTTATATCCCCGCTTACCTGCTGACCAGTTTGACCTTGAAAAGCAGGTGATAATTTCGGAATTAAAACGGGATAGAGACAATCCGGAAAGAATAATCTGGAAAAAATTCAATCCTTTGATTTATCCTGATCATCCTTATGGAAAAGCTATTATCGGGACCCGCCAAACTCTAGATCAGTTAGAATATAATCAATTGGTAGATTTTCATTCGACCTATTATCGACCTGAAAATTTAGTTTTGATAGTTGCAGGAAAATTTTCTGTTGTCGATCTTTTAAAACGGGTGGAACAACTTTTTTTATCCTCCTCTACCCCTGCCCCTGGCGCTGGGAGTAGAACTGTACCAGAGGTGCCTCTTCTGACTGGTTCGCGGGAACTCCAGGGTAACCATCCCGTAGGACAGGTATATGGTCTTTATGGAACAGTCGGTTATGGGATTGATCACCCGGAATCTGTTCAACTTGATCTATTGGTTAAAATTTTAGGTGGTTCCCGGTCATCTCGTTTGTATGAGCAGTTGGTTTATCGAAAGCAGTTGGCTGATTCTATTGTTGCAGATTTTATAACCCGAAAAGAAGCAGGTCCGCTGCTGATAAGTTATCGTTGCTCTCCAGAAAATTTAGATAAACTGGAGGCGGCGATTGATTCCACAATGAAACAGATAGTTGAAGAAGGTATTGGTGAAGAGGAATTAAAGCGTGCTCGGGTTCAACTTGAAACCGAATTAATTTATAGTTCACAGACAGCAGCGGGCCAGACCGATCAGCTTGGTTATGGCTTAGTCCTGGATAATCTCGATTATATAATCAACTACATAGCTCAACTCAGGCAGGTTTCTCGAGCGGATTTAACAGCTCTCGCTGAAGAGATGTTTATTGGCCGTAAGTGGGCTCGATACAGATTGTTATCCGGCGGTGAATCAGATGGCGAAAATTAATCATCAGCAGAAAAATCTGGTTGAGTCAGGGGAAATCAGGGTGATTCACCAGAAAATCTCAACTTTACCGTTAGTAGCAATAACCTTATTTATTCCGGCCGGCAGTATAATGGAACCGGCTGAACAGCAGGGAGTTGCCGGGTTGACAGCTGATATCTTGACCGGTCAAACAGCAGTTCGAGATATCTATAGTTTTAATCGATATATTGAAAGATATGGTTTAAGAGTGGCCTCTTCAATCCATTCTGATTTTGTTAATTTTTCCTTTTCGGCTCCCAGTCAACAGCGCCAGCGGTTGATTGAAATAATCAGGGAAATCTTCCAATCGCCTGGAATAGAAGCCGGGATTTTTAGTAAATATAAAAAAATCCATCTGTCCCGATGTAAAAGTCGCAAAGATCGCGCTTCAACCCTTGTTTACGATAAACTTTTAGAAAAATTTTATCCTGGCCATCCATATAATCACAGTCCTGCCGGTACACCTAAAACTTTGAATAATATGGAACTAAAAGATCTAACAGCTTTTTATCAGGAAAACTATTCTAATCAGGGAGTGGTTGGATCGGTGGTTGGTGATATTGAGCTAGAGGAGGCAGTGACAATCTTTGAAAAGTTATCTCTACCGTCGGTTAAAGTTCAGAAACCACCAGCTCCATCTCAGTTTGGCCAGGGGAAGGTTACTTTGGAAGGCGCCGTTGATCAACCTACCCATACAGTGGTCTACCCCTCTCCCGCCATATCCGAGCCGGATAATCTGGTTTTAAAACTATTTAATTGTTATCTGGGGCAAGGCATGAGTAGCCTGTTGTTCGCAGAACTTCGTGAAAAACGGGGGCTTGGATATCATGTGGGTAGTTCTTATCCCAATCGTCAATTTACCGCGCCGTTCTCTCTTCGGCTCGGTGGGGGTGACAGTTCAGGTGAAGAGTTTTTAACAGTTTTACAACAATTATTCAGCCAACTGGCCAAACAGCCTCTTCCCCACGCCGTTCTACGGGATGTAAAGAATAAACTTACCGGGAATTTTTTGTTATCTCATGAAAGATTTGCTAATATTGCCTGGTACAGTGGATTTTATGAGTTCATGGGATTAGGTGTCGAATATGATGCTAATTTCCCAGAGCTTATCTCAAAGGTTGAACCATCTGAGATACAGCAGGTTGTAGAAAAAACATTTTTATCTACCAAACCACTCTTTATTACTCTGCTTCCAGAGGGTAAAAAAACCGATTAATCACCGTTACTAGCGGCGTTATTCCCCCGATCCTCATCTGATCCTTTTTACCGGTTGAACCATTATTCTGACCGCCAGGTCAGGATGGGACTGTCTCAGATATTGCTTTAAAAATTTTAGTTGACCCTCTTCATATTGTTCAATCACGAGGGTTATCTCAGAGGTTTTTCGAAAAAGCCAGTCTATCTCATAACTGGCTTGATAATCAATCAGGTTCAACCCGGCCTGTTCTGTTTGCTCGATAAGATTCTGTTTAAGAATATTTTCTTGTCGTTCCTGGGCGGTGGTAATTGATAAAAAAGATGCCAGGATTAAAATCATAACAATTAAAAAACTTCCACGTTTTATGGTGCTTCCTCTAGCCTGGTTTTTTTTATAATATTTTTCCGGCCTGTAGCCCTTTGCCCAGAGGGTTAATAGAGCCATGAGATTTATGGAAAGTAAATTTACAATTACCAGCGTTAATGAACTAAATGCAATTACAGGTTGAAGATAAGCAATACCCAGTCCAACAGTAGCTGCCGGAGGTATTAAAGCAACTGCGATCATCACCCCGACCAGCGCTGCGCTGGCGCCTGATGTGAGAGAGAGTGCACCCGCAACCCCGGCAGCCAGCGCAACTGAAAGTGATAACAACCCCGAGTGAACTCTTTCCGCCACCTGTTGCAAGAGCATTAAATCCAATTGAGGAGCTGTTATTGAACGCATTAAGATTGCGAATATCGTTGAACATAAAATCGCTGTAAATAACCCTGTTAACTGGGTTTTTACACCTTCGGTGAATAGTTTATCGTCCTTAATTACGCTGCCCACACTGGAGGCCATGGCGGGTCCTATAAGCGGCGCAATAACCATACTTCCGACTACTACAGAAGCACTGTTCATGAGCAATCCCGCGGTAGCAACGACTGCGCTGAGTATCGTATAAAGTGCGAAATTTGTTGAATTACGGGATAATGAACGGGCGCTGCTAACCAGCTCTTCCCGGGCTATTCTTCCTTCGGTCTTTTTACCAGTTTTTTCCGCTTTTTCACGCTGAAAATCGATTTTGTCTGAAACAACTGCTTCAACTTCCGATACCACAAGGTAACCTTCCCTGTCACTTCCCAGGCCCTTCAGCTTTGACAGTGTTTCTTCTACCTGATTATCCTCTACCGGGATCATGATCAGATGGCTGTAGTTGTCGTCTTCTTCCGGGAGCAAAACAAAGGTAAGCTCCTGGCTATTCAGCCATTCAGTTAGTGGTTTCACCTGTTCTTTACAGAGTGTTGCCTGAATTAGACGCATTGGTAAATTTACCCCATAAATGTGAAATGATCTTCGACGGGTATAGATTCTTTCAGTTGGTTCAATTAAATATTATCACAGCCAACAGTATTTTTATAGATTGGATAATCTGCAAATGTCCCTTTCTATTAATCAAAATGATTGACTGATAGAGCTAATTCTGAGATAATAATAAAGTAAATTTTATCCAGCCGTTTGTTCCCTGTTTAATTCAAAACGGTGTTTTTAATTAGGTGATTGGTATGCGTACTGTTAAGGTAAAAGCGGGTAGTTCATTGTTAAAATTGTTAACCGGGATAAGTGAAGCTGTGTTGGAAACAGAGGATTTTCATCAGGCTCTTGATCGAATTGTTCGGTTAACTACTCTGGAGATTAAAGCTTCATCCGGCTCGATCGCAGTTCCTGATGAGACAGGTGAATTTCTTAAAATAATCTCATCCTTCAATCATGACCGGGGTGAGATTGATAGCATGAATAATCGAACTAAACTGACAATAAGTGAGGGTGTAGCAGGTCGAGCTTTTTCAACTGGAGAGGTTGTACAGGCTCCAGACATACACAGCTCGCGAGAGTTTAAAGCAGTTAAGCCAAGGGGACAGGAAAACTATCGATCATTGCTTGCTATCCCTTTGAAAATAGCTGATGAGATAATAGGGGTTTTAAATTTTTCGTTCGGTAAAAAGACCCGTTTGAGCGAAAACAATCGATATCTTCTGCATATAGCGGGAAATCATATAGCGATTGCAATCCGGCAGGGAAAACTGGTTGAAAAACTTCAAAAAAGTAATGAGGAACTTGCCCGTATGGCTC
>PWOD01000102.1 GCA_003557545.1 bacterium
AGCAGCAGCGCCGGATCGATTAATTTGATTTCATTCAACGTATTATCCCCAAACGCATTATCACCAATTGAGCTTATCCCATAGGGCAATCGCACATAACTTAAACTATTATTTTGAAAAGCTCCCGCTGCAATATGCTCAACCTGCTGCCCGCCAATCATACCTGGTACTACAATCTGTTGGGGACCATCTGCATCATTATATCCAGTGATGGTTTTTGTCGCAGTGTCAAATTCAAAAAACCATTCTGGAGAGGCAAACGGAAACAGTGGGCTGTTTATACTTGAAATAAACTCATTCGCATAAGCATCTGTTGTCGAACCTACCCAACCCCGTAACCTGACATCAGGGTTCCAACCAAAAATAGCAGTACCGTCAAATAATACAGTGTCACTGAGTACTGTGACGGCTCCCAGATTATTATCTCTAAAAGCCCAGTTCTCAATCGTTTCTAAATTAGACGGAATTACCAGGCGATCGAGTTGATTGTATCTGAAAGCGCTTTCCCCAATAAACAACAAACTGTCCGGCAACTCGATCTCTGTCAGCGAATTATATGCGAAGGCCTCCTTACCAATGTAACCGACACTCTGACCTAGTTCAACCGTGTCCAGAGGTCCCTGAGTCCAACGAAATGCATTCTCCCCGATCGTCAACACGCTGTCGCCAATAACCACGCTGGTAAGCCCTTTTCCCATAAAAGCTTCTGTGCCAATATGCTTCACCAGATAACCATCTATTATATCGGGTATAACAACATCGGAAGGTCCCTGGGTCTCATCATAACCAGTGATTGTCTGAGTTGCAGTATCAAAGGTAAAATATCCAGGATCAGTGGCCTGGGACGGTCCAACAGTTAAAACCACCCCACCCACCAACAAAATTACCAGATAAACCGGAATAAAGATCGACAAACAGATCTTCCATACAATTTTCATATATAATCCCTACTTTCTTAAACAAATCTATCTGCTGAATTGTAATTTAGCTAATAAACACAGGGTATAATATACGCTGATTTATCGGTAAATGGTAATTTTATTTTCTGAAAATGAATTTTTTTGGGGCGAATCCCTAATTCATACAAATAAATCTATTAGCTTCGTTGTCTCCTAAAAACTAATGACTCCCGTATGGCCCAGCAAAATAAAAACTCAAAAATTAGCCTTCACAAGAAGATTTTAACCAATTATTATAGCCGAGCATAAAACAGTTCGTAAAACAATCGATAAAAATAGGTTTGACTACAGCCAGGCTCTAACCGATAATTCATTAATAGCAACTTACTGTTCATTAAGGGTGAAAAATAATGAGCCAGAATTGTAAATCAACCCACCTTCAAAAGCAGGTGGAAGACAGAGAGCAGCTCGAAACACGGGGTTATGGAACTTTTCCTGGTGTTTTTGTACCTGTCACAATTACTCTACTGGGTCTAATAATCTTTCTGCGGCTCGGCTGGATCACCGGACATGCTGGCCTTCTGGGCAGTTGGTCAATAATCACTCTCACCTACTTAATAATAACCTGCACCAGCTTATCAATGTCCAGTATTATTAGTAACATCCGCACGGGAGCCTGTAGTGCCTACTCAATAATTGCCCAATCCCTGGGACTGGAGGTTGGCGGAAGCGTCGGACTTCCCCTCTATCTCAGTCAATCACTCAGCGTTGCGATTTATATCATTGGGTTTCGTGAAGGCTGGTTATATATCTTCCCCCATCACCATCCGATAATTATCGATTTCACTGCACTCCTTGCAATGCTCATCATCACACTTATAAGCCTCCGTCTGGCCTTTCATTTACAATACTTAATCTTAGGATTGATCATGCTTGCAATAGTTTCTTTTGCCTTAAACCATCCTCAGCTTGAAACACAGTCAATCGTCTGGTGGGGAGATTTTTCTGGTATGTTGTCTGGCAGTACCGGGGGATTTGGAGGTGAATTAAATTTCTGGTTACTATTTTCAATATTTTTCCCCGTTGGCACCGGGATTCTTGCAGGAGCAAATCTTTCTGGTGATCTAAGCCATCCCCGAAAAAGCGTCCCCCGCGGAACAATTAGCGCAATAGGCTTCACCTACATACTCTACATGGGACTCGCTTTTCTCTTCATTCGTCTTGTTCCACTTGATCAGTTACAGGATAATTTTATTGTTATGATCGATTACTCGCTATCTTCAACTGCTGTTATTGCCGGACTCCTGGGTGCCACTTTTTCTTCCGGACTGGCCACCTTGCTGGGAGCCCCCCGGATCCTCGAATCACTGGATGAACATGAAATTTTACCATTCAAAGATTATTTCACCCGAAATTCGCTGGACAGGCAACCTCATAACGCAATCCTCTTCACGGGCATCATCATTGCCCTGGTTCTCCTGCTGCGCGATCTGAACATAATTGCTCCATTAATAACCATGTTTTTCCTGATAACTTTCGGACTGATCAATCTTGTAATAGTAATTGAAAAAAAGCTTGATATGATCAGTTTTCGGCCCACCCTGGAACTGCCCATATGGATACCACTACTGGGTCTTCTGGGCTGCTTAATGACGGTATTTATAATCAGCCCTACCTTTGGGCTGATTGCAGTTATAACTGTCACAATTATTTACTACCATTTATCGCAAAAAACTCTGGAAGCACCGGAATATGGCGACATCAGAAGTGGACTTATGGTGTCACTGTCAGAATGGGCTGCCAAACAGGTGATCAGCATCCCTTCCAGTAATGAGCGAGCCTGGAAGCCCAACCTGCTTGTTCCTGTTCAAGATCCACGTGAACTACATGGCACCTTTGATTTTCTGGTAAACCTGACACGGCCGCGGGGTTCCATCCAGTTACTCGGTATTAGTAATCAGCAAAATCGTCGAAATATTCAGCAAGAGCTTCCTGAACTGGCTGAAGATTTTCGGCAGGAAAAGATCTTTACTCACTGTACAATTATTAATAGTGAGAGTTTTGATGAAGGTGTTTCAAACGCTATTCAGGCATTATCAGGAACTTTTTTTCAACCAAATATCATTTTTTTAACCACCCCTCCGAAACAGCATGAAGAGGCTTATCGGAAAGTTATCTTACGCGCCAGAAGGCTGGGTCTGGGTGTACAACTACTGGCCGAAGACCCGCTGGCTAAACTGGGTCGCCGGCGGTCAATTAACGTCTGGCTAAAAGACCAAAGTCCCAACTGGGAACTAAGCTTTGATCTGGGTAATATCGACCTGCAACTGCTGACCGCCTATAAATTACGCAGAAACTGGGGTGGAAAAATACGTATCATCATGGCAGTCTGACAAGAGACGGAACAGTCTAAGGCAGCTGAATTTATCGATAATCTACTGGATCTTGCAAGAATTAAAGATGTCGAGATCCTGATCAAATGTGCTGATTTTAATAAGTTGCTGTCAGAAGCCCCCCGGGCAGATATCGATCTTTTTGGGCTACTACCCAGCCCTGATTTTCAGCTGTTCCGGCGCTGGGTCGATTTAACCCGTTCGGCCTGTATATTTGTTGCAGATTCTGGTGAGGAAAACGTTATAGCATGATAGTTATCTTTAATCTATCACCCTTATTAAACAACCCCTACCGGTTCACCATTTTTTATATATCGACGCAAGCCCGACCAACTTTTGACAGCATAATAAGATAATTCCGATTGTACGGAATTTTCAAACACCACAAACATATCAGCAGTTTCCAGATAGTTTTTCTTGACGGAACTTATATTTTCCACATAACCATCAGTGACAACAATAAATCTCTTGAATTTCTTCTCACGTGCATGATCCAGGACTTTATTAATCGATGTTCCCCCACTCAACCTAAATCCTGCTTTTAACTGTTTCAGTCCCACAGGTTTTATTTTTGAGGCAAACAAATAAACAGGTTGGCTGACCACCCCGCCCGAACCAAGCAATAAAGCCACCACAAAATCAACTATTTCATCCGACATCGAACCGGAAGAATCAAGATAAACATGCACGGCTTTTTCAGTCGCAGATAGAGTTTCTGTCGAGTTCTGAAAAAACACCGGCCAACTCCCACTCGACAACAAAAAACAGCTCCTCCGGGAAGGCGCTGGCAAAACCCCCTGACATAGTCTGCTGGTCCGTAATGGTGATGAACAAACAGCATCACTGGTAACCGCCTGAAATAATATCTGAACAAATTTGGCAACACGCCGTTCTCTTCGACGTTCGGTTTTTAAGCTAACCGTCCGCCCGATTCCCCGACCTTTAATCCCCCGCAAATCATGTGAACCCAGTAATTTACAGGAGGGAATTGCGTTTATCAGACTGTCAAGCACAAGCGCCAGATCGTCAATATCTAAACAACCAAACCAGCTATCCAGGTAAGCCTTAAATAGTTCGGCAAATCCGGTGCGGGCCTGACGCGGATTCTGCCAGTTAATATTCTTCTTGACCAGTTCAGCCAGACAGGGTTGAATTTGATAAAAAGGTGAGCCCGGTGATGGACGATTTTGTGGGGAATAGCCCGGAAAATATTTTTTACCAGAATATTTTA
>PWOD01000107.1 GCA_003557545.1 bacterium
CCGCCTTACCGGTGATCTTTTCAAATAGTTTTAACAGCTGATTCAGGCTAATTCTGCTCCCACCCCCAACATTAAATACAGTTCCATAGCAGCTATTTCTATAGACCGCCAGATTAGCCTCCACCACATCCCCAACATAGGTATAATCCCTGGTCTGACTGCCATCCCCATAGATCATGATTGGATGACCCTTATCAATCCAACTCAGAAATTTACTAAAAGCCATGTCAGGCCGTTGACGTGGCCCATAAACAGTAAAATAGCGTAAAGCCGAGACTGACAGATTATGATTTGCCCCATACAGCAGAGCTAAATTTTCAGCTGCAAGTTTTGTCACTCCATAGGGACTGTATGGAGCGGGACGAAATGATTCATGCATCGGCAGGCTCTCCGGAATACCATATACAGAGCTGCTGGAAGCCATGATCATGGGAAGTTCAGGAGCCAGATTTTTAATATTTTCCAGCAAAACCTGGGTCGCCCTGATATTATCCTTGAGATAAATGTCAAACTCCTCCCCCCAGCTGGCTCTAACCCCGGCCTGCGCAGCCTGATGAAAAACACCATCAATACCAGTTAAATAATCTACCAGTTCAATCTGATTAAGATCGGCCTCAACAAATTTAAACTGCCTGGAACTCTCCAGTTTTTGCAGATTCAACCGCTTTATCTCCGGCTCATAATAATCACTCATGCGGTCGATACCAATAACCTCCGCCTCCAGCTCAACAAGTCTTTCGGCCAGCTGACTGCCAATAAACCCGGCGGCACCGGTGACGAGAAATTTTTTACCTTTAAAACTCATTCTAAACAGTCCCAGTAATCAAGATTTTCACGGTACCACTCGACAGTTTCCCGAACTCCCCGAGCAACCGAATAATCAGCTGTAAAACCGGTCTCTTTATTGAACAATCTATCATCCCCATAACTGCATCTGACGTCACCAGGTCGGGCTTCCTCAAACTTGGCCTCTAAATCAGCCCCGACCGTTTTACAGACCATTTCTAACAGCTGATTAATCGTGGTTTGATCCCGGCGGGCCACATTATAGACCCGACCGTTTTGCCCCTTTTCAGCCGCATAGATATTTGCTTTAACAACGTCCTGCACATAGGTGAAATCACGACTCTGCTCCCCGTCTCCATAAATCACCGGAGACTCACCGGCCAGCACGGCGGTGATAAAATTCGGCACAACTGCTGCATAATTGGAAGTTGGATCCTGATAAGGACCGAACACGTTGAAATACCTCAAGCCCACGGTCTCTACCGGAAAATTAGTACCAAACACCTTTCCAAACAGCTCACAGGCGGCTTTTGATGCTGCATAAGGTGACTCCGGGGCGGGATACATCTCCTCAGTTCGAGGAAAACCCGGCTGGTTTCCATAAATTGAACTGCTGGAAGCATAAACAACACGTTGAACACCAGACTCCGCCGCCTGGTTGAAGAGATTTACTGTTCCCATTAAAGTAATATCAGTAGTTTTAAGCGGCGCTTCCATGGAGCGCGGAACCGAGGGCATAGCTGCCTGATGATAAACAACATCAACCCCCTGCAACGCCTCTTTCAACAGGTCGGTATCGCGCAGATCTCCCCGATACAATTCGACCTGCCCTTCTATCCCCTGAAGATTAATTTCTCGACCTGTTGAAAAATCATCGATTATTCGGATTTTAGCCCGGTTGTCCAACAGCTTGCGGACTAAATTTACTCCAATAAATCCTGCTCCTCCGGTTATACATATTGTCTGCATAGATCCTGCCAACTCCTCCAGCCTGTCTTCGGCTCACGCTTTATTTGGGTCGAATATCCATATTCTGAGGGACCGCTTTCGATCTAGTTCGTGCCAGCAACAACCGGCCGGCCTGATCCCTGATCAATAGCCTACCCTTGTTAACCGCGATTTCCCGCGACTGTACTCTTCGATCAGCATTAATCAGTTCTAACTTAGAACAGTTTCCAGAACCAATTAAAAACCTGTAAATCTTACCGGATTCCCCAACAATGTAAAGCACATCTTTTTCAACAGCTACTGAAACAACCGGCTCAGGCAGTTTAATATCAGGCCGATCCGGCTGTTTTAATAAATCTTCATCAAGATAATAAAACTCGCCGGCAAACAGCACCTGCTCCCACGCGGACGGTAATCCCCGGTAATGGATCAGCTGATTGGACTGATAATGATAAAGCTGATTGTTTATCCCGATAGCAAAAAGTTCACTGCCATCCGTCAATAAAGCTATCAGATCCGGGGCATCTCCGACTACGACCTCCTGCCAGTTCAATTCATCGTCCAGACAGCATAGCTGACCGGCTGAATCCAGCAGTGCAAACCCCTCTTCAAACCCTACAAGCTGACGGGGTGGCCTGGCCACCCGGGCGGTATTTGTCAGTTCGACAGCCGAATTTTTCCACCAGTTATAATAACACAAACCCCTGCTTTCTTCATATAGAAGCAACCCCTTATCCTTTATCGCAAAACGATTCTTTGTTCCCCAGAGATAACGATAAACCCCCCAGATATAATAGGAATCAGACCGGGCCATGTACGGAGCATATTTTCTACAACAGTTGCGGCCTCCGGCCTTGGCCTGATACAGCGCTCGATCTGCCCGTTTGATCAGTTCTCCAAGGGGAATGTCTGCCTTCTCAGAGGCCAGTCCCAGGCTAACTGTCACTGGCTCAGGCTGTCCTTCAAACAGTAGATTATCGGCCAGAAATAGACGGAATTTTTCCAGGGTTTTCTGTAACCTGGCTGCTGGCTGGCGTGAAAGAATCAAAAACTCTTCCCCACCATAACGGACAACAAACTCAGATTTATCCATCATATCCCGCAAAACTCTACCCACAGCGGCCAGAACTTCATCCCCCAGCTGATGACCATAATCATCATTGAAATGTTTGAAATAATCGATATCAGCCATGGCAAGGCTACCCAGCTGACCGGCAAGTTCGTGGCGCAATGTTCTTTCCCAGTAACTCCTTGTATAGAGCCCGGTTAACTCATCATACTGCTCAATCTCATGGGCTAAATACTGTTTGACCCAGCAGTGGAAAATCTGTTTTAAATAACTACTGGTTTCCTCAGTAAATCTGATTCCGACCTGGTCGTTTAACTTTAAATCGGCACCGGCCAGGCCAGCTCGTTCGACAACCTCAACCCCCTCAATAGTTTCAGATAAATCACGTAGGCTCTGCAACCGCTCCTCTTGATCAACAATCTCCAATAGTTCCAGCAACTGAACAAATATTTGTTCTTTCATTCGGCCACCTTAATTGCCGCAAATTCCCCTGGGTCAACAACAGTTAAATAACAGACCGAACTGCCGACCTTATCAAGCAACAGTTTATTCAACAAACCAGTCCGAATTTACTGATTTCAGGTGAGAAATTTTGCTTTTCCTTCTGCTTCTAACAGTTCTCTGGCCGACTGTTCAAACTCCGGTTTAACACGCAGACGATTCTGCATAAGATTTACTGCGCCCTGGAGCGCGTTCCGGGTGTCAGTCTCAGCTATTACCGGGATATCGGCCGTCTCCAGCCGGCTCTTGAGTAAATCGATGTCATAGTCATTAGCACTTTCAGCAATGATCGGCCACTCCTCGAAGCCTCCCTCCCCCGATGCTCCAGCGGAGCTCTTAGAACGCAACATTAAATTCTTCCAGACCATCACAATCAACAAAGCCAGAATAAAAAACAGCAGTGCAAAAACCTGGGGTCCCATAACTCTACACCTCCCGGCGGTATGACAGCAACTCTCAGATTATTTAGTTTGTTTTATTACTTCCTAACCCGATTATCCTACCCTCACCCAACTCTGTCAAATTATTTCACTACGCCCCCATAGCTTAAGCTCGGACGGCTGACCACATTACATATCTCAGCATAACGACAGAGTTCAACCGTTAACCATGCGAAATCTTTCCGGAACTGAATTAGTCCCTTCCCAGACAACCCGTCTAAAATAAACCGGATCGGTATTCCCTTCAGTATTAATCAGCAACACCTGGGAATCAGATCCCAGGTCAAGTATTTCACGTAGTTTGGCCAGATGTGGATGTTCCATAATATGGGTCAAAACCCCCAGAGTTACAGCCCCCGATTCCCCCGAAACAATAAACGGGTCGCCCTCCAGCGGCACAGCGTAAACCCGCATCCCTTTAGCCGCCACAAAATCTGGACATGAAACAAATAGATCGGTCGTATTTTTCAGTATCTCCCAGGCCATCGGATTAGGCTCACCACAGGCCAGGCCAGCCATAATAGTTTCAAGTTCTCCGTCGAATTTGACCGCTTTACCCCGACGGGCCGATTCAAACAGACAGGCGGCCTCCGATGGTTCTACCAGCACTGTCCGGGGACGATCAGAGCCAAACAAACCCTGGTAAAAAGCGAATACTGAAGCAGCCAGGGAACCAACCCCCGCCTGGACAAAAATATGGGTTGGTTTATCCAGTCCAACCCCGGCCAGCTGCTCCTGGACTTCAGCATACATCGTAGTATAA
>PWOD01000092.1 GCA_003557545.1 bacterium
ATACAGTTCAATCCGCCGCTGCCAGAAATAAACCCGCCGGGCAGTAAGCTCATCAGAACGGCTGTAGACAAACCTGAACTGACCATCTTTCTCACGCTGCATACCGAGGCTGATATCGCGCTGTTTAGAAACATCAAAATTTCCGGGGACCATACGTTTAGAATCACCCGTCTTTAACTGTTGGGAGGTATAGTCAAGCTCAACCTCAACCCTGGCCTGGGGGGCTTGTGGATTACCAAAGACTCGCTGAATATCGTGACGAATTCTTAATCCCCGCATGGTTCGATAATAATCTCTGATAAAATCCCGAATAAATTCAGTTTTTTCATAGGATTTTCCAAAAATCGACTGATGAACAAACTCTTCAGAAACCATATCACGCAGCTGCGACTCATCGGCCCGCTGTTTGGCAGAATAAAACCGATCAATCTGCTGGCGCCAGACCTCTTCAAACCTCAGAGGACGATATTCCAGAGAGCCAACAAGATTTATCAAATAAACTGGACGACCGAGTTTTTCAGTAGTCCAACCGCGCAGTTGAAAATTACTATTCACAGCTGCCTGCACAGGTACTGAAAAGGTTGCTCCGCGAATTTTAACCTCCTGCCAGCTGCGTCCACCATCGGCCGAATAAGCAATACCCTGCAGCGGTTTGGGGGATGCAAACTGAAGTTCTATCAGCCCATTTTGCTGATCATCACGATAAAGGTGGAGTGGAAATTCTACATCATCAACGGCAAAACCTGCCAGACTGGTTATTCTCAGAATATTATTTTCCTGCGGCAACGAGGGTAAAACTTCTCCGGGCCTGACAGCAGTTGTAGAACTATACAGATGAATCCTGTATTGAGCCTGTTCCAGTGTTTCACCATCCTGATTAATCGCAGCCACCTGCAGTTCATAAAACTCAGGAGCTCTACCACGGGAAACAGGCACCTCCGGCTGCCAGCTATACTCCCAGCTTTCTCCCGGAAATAACTCACCGTCAGCTGCCAGGTTTTCTCCATTTAATTTCACTCTGATTCCGGCCAGATCATCCAACAGAACTGAAAACCTGGTTCGTCCAGAAAGCTCAATAACCCGTTCTTCTGAATATTCAAGCCGATGCTGCCGCTCCAGACGTTCCCCATCAATCAGCGTCTGAATAGCACGCTCAACCCGTCTATCAGCCTCAGTAAGAGTGCGATTTATAAGAGTAACACGATAAGCTCTGTGGGCTGAAATATTGCCCATAGAATCAATTGCCCGGACAGTTAGCTGATAATCAACAGCCTCTCCGGCCGGGGGCTGTTCAGGTTCCCAGCGATAATCCCAGGTGGCCCCGTCAAGACGCTGTTCTACAACGGCTAAATCTTCACCTTCAATCTGGATTTTCACATAGTCCAGCGTGGCATCCGGCTGCACAGCCTCGGCCTGGCCGGAGATCGTGATTGGTCGGGGATCAGTAAAATCAAGTTCCTGAGCAGACCTCAGTCTTCTACCATCAAGTTGTAAATTAAAAACTCGTGGATGGCGCAACCGGTCTAAAGCCTGTTCACGATGGGCAGCAAGGGCTTCCCGACGCGCCGAAGAAAGTTCTCTCAGCGGAGATGGTTGTGGCCGATCAAACTCAATAGTTGACTCCTGTCCGGCCCCTAAAAATATCCGCTGGTCGGGCTGTTCACGACTCTGAAAAACTACCTCGCCCATGTATACTCCAGCCCGCGTGCGAAGTCGCTCAGTTTTCAGGTCAAAAGAAGTCCCCCTGATGCCCAGGGTGGCATGCGGAGTAATCGCCTGGAGATCCAATTCGGCAGAAGGATCCTCAATGGTTGTTGCTTTGATCTCACCATCAAACAACTCCAGTAGCAACTCCCTCACCACTACCTCTCGACGAAAAAACAATAATCCCTGATATTCAATCTGGTCGGTCAACTGGTTAATTGACAGTGTGCTTTCCGGTTCTACTTCCAGGTATGAAGCCCCGGGGATGATCAATGTTACACGGGATCCGGGAGCTGTCCACAGCTGATCACCACCAAGCAACTCCTGACCGCTCTCCGGTGAAAATTCAACTCCGTTCCTCTGCTGGGTTACCTCTCCCGAAATATCATAGATTTCCAGCGAGGGCACAGCAACTTCAGCCCGCAACTGACCAGTGCCAGAACTACTTATCAAGAGGATTACCATGGCTAATAATAACCAAAAATATCGTTGTTTTTTCATCAGAATTGACTCCTAAATCTCAGTTCATAACTGTTTTCTGTATAGTTTCGTGAAGAATCTCCTTTGTCACGGCTATCGAACCACTCATAGGAAAAAGCCAGGCTGGTTTCCAGGGCGGGATTCAGATGAAACTCAATCCCGATATTAAACTCTTCCTGGACAACATCGGCCTGATCTCCACCACGCCGGTCATAATCATAACGGTGGCCAATAAAGAGCTGTTCCCGACCGCGCCCAATAACCAGGTAATTGTCGATTATATTTCGCCGGTCGTGAACAAAAACTGCCGTTCTTTCCACCCTGTCCTTACGATATTCAAAACCTAGATTCCAATCCAGAGGCTGGGCCCAAATATCACCCTGCCAATCATAAACTGCCCGGTGGGAACGTGATTTTTCCTGCTGTTTACGAATATCTTCATATTGCGTGGCTAGTAGCAAAGATGCTCCGCCCAGATTAAACCCTCCGGAGAGTTCCAGAATCCGGTTATCTTCGGGAATAATCTGATCTTCCCGCCAGCGCCGTTCCGTCTCCAGACGAAGGCTCTGCAGCCAATCAACTCCGCCTGCCCAGTAATTTACCCCACCCCGCAAAATCCGCCGATCCTGGGTATCACCCCGGGTATACTCATCAATATCCCGCTGCCCTAACAGCTGGATTTCCCAGTTTTCCAAACCGAGTATTTGTGGTTGATAGTTAACTGTACTGCGATGGATAATTCTATCTTCAAGCACCGAGGCGGTTAATGATTCAAACTGTCTGTCGGTCCGCTCAAACCGATAATCTAAACGCAACCGATCAAGCGGATTGATTTCAATTCCAGCACGATAGGCCAGCTGGTTTTCATGACTGGTATCACCATCCTCTATTTCCGCGAGAGCAGCTTCTCCATGGAGCTGCAGCTGGCCATCCAGTAGCTGGCGCTCGGTCGCCAGTGATAAAACCCGGTTAGAACGGGGCAGCTCGACAATATCAGCTGATGAAGCATGATCTCTTGTGCGTACAAAATTAAGCTCCCAGTGAGCAGCGGTGGTTTCATCCCAGCGCAGCTGAAACCCACTGCTAAGCCGGCGATATTGATCGGTCCGGGCTCGCCGGTCACGGCCCCCAAAAGCAGTCAATAAAATATCGCCGGTAAGCTGATAACTTCCCTGAAAACCCAGTTGGGTTGTGTTCATTGTTAAAGGACTAAAGTTTCCACTGAAATAACCACCTGTCAAATACCACCTGTCCAACTTTTCTGCTGTCAGATAAAGATTCTCTACCCGGACCCTGTCGTCACTGGTCTTAAACTGCTGATCATCTGTGGCTCGCACAACAAGCTGACCGCTGAGAAGAAGATCGTCGGTCTGACCAAGATGACTGTCATAATAAAGATAGAAATCAGTTAGATAATTAAATCCATGTTGTTTGAAGGAAAGCGCCTCGTTACCACTAATATCATCATAATAAGCTCGAATGTCCATATCCCCACTGAACGCTCCAAAAAAATCTCCCGCAAGCGACTGACCGGGAAGCGCCAGAAGAAGCAGAACTAATAATCCAGAGAAAAACCCACCAACCGTTTTGCTCATACGATTTCTCCTTAAAAAAATCTTTCCCTGTCCACTTACTAATTATAATGCTCCAGATCGACGAAAGCAAATAAATAAAATTCAGAAAAAAATAGTCCAGTACAGTTTGAACCAATAGTTTAACTGAAATGTTTTTTAGTACTGAAGTGCCTTTACTCTATCAATCGATCCCTGGAAAGCTCGGAGTGTCTCTATTGTTATAAAGCCCTATAGCGTTTAAACTTATTGGTGTATAACTTTTCCAATTGACAAACTATGCCAGACTCAGGGATGGGACAAATGACTGAAGATTTCCTGGAAATTA
The DNA here is from genome assembly GCA_003557545.1 of bacterium. Classification (GTDB taxonomy): domain Bacteria; phylum T1Sed10-126; class T1Sed10-126; order T1Sed10-126; family T1Sed10-126; genus PWOD01. Next base: position 4,084 of record PWOD01000092.1, read on the forward strand.
AAATCATTGGTGATTCTGGACCATTTTCTCAATTAGGAGAGAGTATAGGTTATCTGGTGACAGCCGGGGAAACGGATTTTCTGGTAGACTGTGGTGGCCCGATATTTTCACTATTAAACGAAGATGATTTAAATAAGATCGACGGAGTAGTAGCAACCCACGCGCACGAGGATCATAAGCGATGGTTTACCGATCTGGCACTATATAAAAAATTTCTCAGTCCCCGGGACAACCTGCTCCATCTCCTGGCGGCTGAAGAAGTTATGGAGGATTATCGGCTGGCTTCAACACCAGCTTTGGGGCTGACACTTTCAAATAACTGCCAGCGAATAATTAATTATGATTTTAAAGATTACACGACGTTTAAACCGATTGCCCCCCGACCCAAATACCGCTGTATCCAAAGCAGCTCTTCAGACAGACCCGGCCACTGGATTGTAGTTACTGAAAATGGCGAAGAACTGGGAGCTGATCGAGCTAAACTTTTTTTTCATACAAAAGATTCTATTCGACCCCGACTTCTCTTTAAAGACCCGGAACTTAACTGCTGGATAGAACCCCAGACCTTTTATGGATTGAACGACTCAAGATTTTACCAGACCGACAGTTTTCAACCCTACAAAGCTGCTTCTGGACTGAAAATATCCGCGTTCAAGGCGCCCGCCTGGCACGGACCTTTTACGACTTCATTGCTGTTTGAATACAATGGTCTGTCAGTATTTTTCAGCAGTGATACAAAATACGATCCAATTCTCTGGGAAAAACTCACCCGACCTCTCCGACCATCTCCAACCGTCGAGGAAGACTTTCCCGAAGAACAACAGGTGATCTATGGAGAAGATATTAATAATTACATCGAGTTCATCTGGAGTCATGAAAGATATGAGCGAGCAGTAGAATTTTACGATAGAACAGCCCTTAATCTGATGATCCATGATGTTGCCAAAAATGGTTCGGTAGTTCATACCAACCAGCGGCTGCTGGCCGAATTTTCCAGCGACGTCCTGTTAACCCACAGTCCGGAGGTTTTCACCTCGCTACACCCACTGGTTCATTCACAAAAAACCTTTCTGGTTAAAAAATCCGGCATCTGTGAACAGACCAAACAGAACAACTGTTATCCCATGAACGCCCTGTGCTACCATAAAAACCGATCAGAATATTTTGTCGGTTATCCTGACAATAACGGAGAACACTACCTGATACGTCAACCTGATGGTTCAGTGAGATTAGCTGCAAAGTCTGGATCAGAGGCTAAGGTCATCGAAAAAATCAGACTATATCAGGATATTGGTGGAGAATATTTCCCCCGGCTGAACAGCCCGGATGAAGAATATTATTTGCGAGCTGACAACCAGATAGTTAAACTAAAACACCAACCACAAACAACTTCTGGAGAGCTACAAACCAGCCTGCGGAAAGAGCTATCAACCAGACCAATAACGCTGCCCGAATGTCCAAGCGTTTCCTGTAAAAATCCTGCTAATCAAGAAACAATATCCGATTCAGATTGAAAATAGTTTACTGAAACCACAACAGCTTTTAGGAGCCATTTAATTGTTGCCAGTTAAAATCGCCCTGAACAATCTCTGGAAAAAGATTTCTCTGCGCTCTTCGCTGATTATTATTGCGATAGTTCTTCTGGTGGGAGGCATCTGGAGTTTAAATCTAGAAAACAGCTTTGGTGACCAGATAAATCGGCTAGAATATCCGCTGCTGGATCTGCGCCACCAGTGGTATGCCAATCGGACTGAACTATCAGATGAAGTTGTACTGGTTGTTATTACCGAAAACTCGCTACAGACTTTTCGGGATAATCTTGGCCGCTGGCCCTGGCCCCGACGCATCTGGGCAGCAGTCATAGATTATCTTCGGCAGGCAGATCAAATTAAATTTGATATTGGCTTCTGGGAGCCCAGCCTGGTCGAACTGACCCCGCGCCTGATCGACCAACTACGTAACCAGCTTAATCAGGCCAAACAACTTCAGTCGACCGACAGGGCCGAAGCTAACAAAGTTTTAGAAAGACTCAACAGACAACTCGGGGATCTCCAGACTCCAGACGATCAACTTCTTGGAAAATTTACCGGCCAGGCGGGTAATGTAGTCCATGCAATAACTTTCCGAGAATTAACCGACCGGTTAAGTGAACCACCGGAACTAACGGAGCAACAAAAGATTTTCTATGAAACCTACGGATGGAAGCTAACAGGTAAAGTTCGGGGCACAACAACCGGCGACCTCGTCATTCCAATCGATCCACTACTTTCTACTTCCGCGTTCTTTTCCCATATCCATTTCATTCCGGATCCTGACGGTGTTGCCCGGAGATTTGCTCCCTTTGTTGAAAGTTCTAATTACCAGGGGAAAACCCGATTTTTCCCACTGCTGGGAATGACCGGGAGTTTAGCCTCCGAAAAGCGCCAGACCAGCTACCAGACAAATCAACTCCGGAGTAACGGTGTTACGGTTCCCCTGGATCGTCAGGGATACATCCCAATAAGATACCGGGGGGATATTTCCGAATATACAGTTATCCCGGTGGAACAGCTGGTAGAACCAATGATCAGAGGAACTCAGCCGGCTATTCCGTCGGAATGGTTTGCCGGTAAAACGGTGCTGATTGGAGCTACAGCCCCGGGACTATTTGATCTTAATCCCACACCATTAGATCCGGTTCAGCCCGGAATGCTTGTCCATGCCACCGTCCACGAGATGCTGGCCACTGGCGATCTACTCTATCCGGAAAATACCACCGTCACCTGGTTAACAATAATTGCAAGTGGGATCATAATCGGACTGGTGGCCCTGTTCACCGGACCGTTCAGCGGATTGCTGCTCATGGCTATCATCTTCGGTGGTTTTATTTATGGTAGTTTTTGGGGGTTTGATCAGGGATATACAATCAATCTTTCTCTGCCCATAATAACTGGAATTTTAGTCTTCGGCGGTGTAACTGCGGAAAATCTTTTAAAAGAAAAGCAACAGCGACGCTGGATCAAAAACGTCTTCCAGCATTACCTTCCCCGGACACTCTTAAAAACGCTGCTGGCCGAACCAGAAAAACTTCAGCTTAAGGCGCGGCGACAAACCGTCACCATGCTGTTCATCGACATTGCAAATTTTACGAGCCTGAGCGAGAAGCTAAAGGCTACCGACCTGACCCAAAGATTAAATGAAATTTTAAGTGAGATGAGTAGTTGTGTTTTTCAATATGAAGGAATAATCGACAAATTTATCGGCGATGCTATGATGGCTGAATTCGGACTGCTTGATTTAGAACCACCCGAACAGGAGCGCAGAGCCTGCCAGGCTGCGAATGAGATGATAAAACGGCTAAAAATATTTAACCAGAATAATCCGGATAACAATCTCCAGGTAAGAATCGGAATTAATACCGGAACAGTTGCAGCCGGCAACATGGGGTCCCGAGAACTATTTGACTATACTGTGATCGGTGATGCCGTAAACCTGGCAGCGCGGCTGGAGGGTGTTAATAAGATTTATAAGACCAGCTGTATTATCGGAGAACAGACCAGACAGGGGCTGGGCGCCGATGCCATAGTTCGAGAACTGGATACCGTCCAGGTGAAGGGGCGGCAACAACCGGTTAAAATCTATGAATGGATTGGCTGGGCGAACTCAGTCCCGGAAGGAAAACTCGAACTGATTAACAACTATGAAAAAGCGCTGGAAAAATATCGCAAGCGAGAGTTTGCCGCGGCGCTTCAGATAGTTCCCGGCCCCGAAACAGGGGACAGTCCGTCAGATTACCTGCGGATAAGATGTCAGGACCTGTTAGAAAACCCACCGGCTGAAGACTGGAAACCGTTTACAGCACTCCACCAAAAATAGCTGGATATCTAACAGCCTCTTTCCCGTCCTGTGAAAACTTCCTCCCCAATAACCACGACAGAACTCGAGCAAATATCAATAAAAAAATATTTCTAATCAAACCATATTTCCTGGTTGTCCGGGGCTGACTCCCCGGGCGGCTCAGACAACTCAACCAGTCGCCGATAAAAATCAACCAGGGCCAGGGCGGTAAGCGGAAGAGTAATAATGAGTCCAATCCCCAGCATCATTATACCGAAAAAATTAATCAGATAAACCACCAGAATTGCTGCCAGAGCAGCCAGCTGACGGTTGAAGCCAACCGTTATTTTCCAGCTTTCCTGTAAACTTTCGACTGCACCAAGCCGTTGATCAACAATTAAAAAATCATAAAAAAACAGCCTGACCATTAAGTAAATTCCAGGCACTACAAAGAAAATTAAACCAACTATTGAAACCACACCAAAGAGAATTGTAGCAGCCAGATAGGCCCACAGCTTATCAGCCTGAGAAAACAGCTCAGAGGTAGCAGTCGGTTGACGATCCAGAAGCTGTAGATAGATTTTGATGTAGCCCAGTTGAATAAAAAGAAAGAATAAGGAATAGGCTATGTACCAGATCAACATCACTACCGGCCCGCCGGTCAAAAAAATCTGTTCTCCCAGATAACTCAGCCCTAAAGCTAACAGAGCATAGAGAGCTGTAATCCCGAGAAGAAAGAAAAAATGCTGTTTAAAAATCTCCCAGGCCCGGGACAGTGAGACAAAGATTGATAGCCGCGAACTGCCTGCGAAAGCAGCTTCATCAGTTACAGGTTCAGTCTTAAAAAAATCTGTGGTTGACCCAACCGAGGCCTCCATGGCAGCCTCACTTTGATCAGCACTCTCCTGCGGAGCGCCAACCATTGTACGCAGTTCCGAAAATTCTTGCAGTGGACGGATATCCGCACTTTTCACCGGACAGACCCGTGTTTCTAAAGTTACCCAGTCAAGCTCAAGCAGTTGCTCGGTGGTATAGGGACCCTGTGGCTCATCATCGCTGTAAACCCACCACTGTTTTGAACTCACAATAATTACCTACCTTTCCCGAGAAAAAACGATTTAAAGCTTAAAATCACTGATCAGCTTTGAAAAAATCAAACCCTTTTAACAACTGGTCCTGGGTAAATTTGGGCAGTTTTCTAGAATTTCCGCTGGAGTCTAACATATAAATTCCGGGGTTTGCAGTTAATCGACCCAGCCGCCGCAAATTTTCCCGGACAGCCGGTCCAAGTTTCTGATACTGTTTTTCAGAATAAACAACCAGCAAACAGCCGGACGACAGAAGGCCCAGTGGATCAACCGGTATCTTCTGAAAAATTTCCTCACTATGATCAGGCCAGACTATTTTATTCTGCTCAACAACCAGTCCCGTACCAGCGACTTCTGCCAGCTCATGCAGTGCGGTAGCTATACCCCCTTCAGTCGGATCATGCAGAGCCGAAGGCATGGCAGTAGAAAATAGTTCGCGAGCCGCTGGCCAGACACAGATTCCCGGTTCGTTCAATAAATTTTGGAAATAGGACAGCTCCAGCTCAGGAAACAACCGTTCCCAGGCCTGAGGAAACTCACAGGCCAGCAAAGCTAATCCTTCCAGGGCGGCCGGACGCCACTGATAGATCCCCTCACCCGGATTGGCATTGGCCGGGTCCAGTGGCAGATCTTGCAGCGGAACCCCCAGCATCTGCCCGGCTAACAAGGGACGGTTGACTCCATCCGTTATCTCAGTATGGCCGGCAACCACAGCAATATTCCACTGTTCAAGAGCCTCAACCAGATCTTCCCAGATTATTTCCAGTTGCGAACGGGTTGTCCCTACCGGCAGTAAAAGACTGGTGCTATACCAAACCGGTCGAAACCCCTGGCAGACAAGATCATTTATATTAACTGCCACACTGTATACACCAATCTGCCGGGTCGTGAAAGTGATTGGATCAACAGCCACTGACAGATAGTCAGAGCTGGTTTTGATTACTCCGGCATCCACCCCGACCCGCGGGCCAATAACAATCGACTCAGCGGTAGGCAGCCGTTCCAGCGATTTCCGTAAAATATCCGCATCCAGCTTACCTTCCGGCAGTACCTGTTCCATAGTTCAAACACCCGTTCAAATTAGTCTTGATTGTAACAATTGATTAACTAACAGCACCCGAACAGTTGAAAAACGTAAAACGTAGTGTCTGACCCCGGTTGACCCCGGTTGCTGTGGTTTAGTTGGGCCAGAGGTGGTAGACGAAATTTACTCGGGAGATATTTCTTGTGGCTGTTTCGCCGACTTTGTCCTGATAATAGAGAGTAAAACGGTATTCTATATCCAACCAGCTATTTACCGAGGCCAGCAGAGTATTATCCCAGCGGACTGTATAATCATTCTCATAAAAGGGAGCGTAGGTTTCAAGGCTGGAACTAAACTGGCTGCCATTTTCAAAGGTTTTAAGATACTCAGCAATGAACTCATAATGACCATCAAATTCATTGGAGGGATTCCAGCTTCTGCTCCAGCGGGCGCCCAGGCGAAACTCCAGCTCACCCCAGCGGTCGGAGTCGAGAAGAAAATAGCCAACCCCTCCTGCACCGTCGAAACGTGACGGATGAGCAAATGTATCAAACTCACTGCGCAGCCGGGCGCTTGCATAACCGAACAGCTCAGGAGTAAACCGACGACGCAGGATATTGTTTAAATCTATTTCATCCTCTTCTACGTCACCGTCAGCTTTACCAAAGCGCAGCGTAATCCGATGTTCCTGGCTCCAATCGTCGGTTTTTCGTTCAAACCGACCGCTGGTACCAAGCTGCCAGCTGGTCTGACTATCGACTCCGGCAATTCCCGAAACTTCAGGGTAATATTCAGTATGAGCCGAGCTAATACTGGTAAGTGAGGCTGAAAATCGGAGATTTCTGTCCCAGTTTGTTTCTCCATAAACTATCGATACAGAATATCCCGGCAGTAGATAAAAGAGCAAAAGAATTACTGAAAAATATTTTTTCATAACCAACCCTGCTTTCCCTGGTAGTCGATCGTACTAAAATTGGGCAGTTACTCTGCTTGAGCTAATCAATCAAGTTGGGCAATAAATTTTTGCAGCAGCAGTACGCTGTTTTCAAGATCTTCAGTACTGACAACCTCAACAGGTGTATGCATATATCTCAGGGGGATACTGACCAATCCGGTGGCAACACCGGCGCGGGTGGTCTGGATGACATTGGCGTCAGTTCCGGTCGCCCGGGAGATGCTCTGGACCTGGTAGGGGATTTCAGCAGACTCAGCAATCTCAACCAGTGCTTTAAAAATCCGGGGCGTGATATTGGGACCGCGGGCGATTACCGGACCGCCGCCAAGCTTAATATCACCGGACTTTTTTTTATCCATCGTGGGAAAATCACTGGCAAAGGTTACATCAACGGCAATACCAATATCCGGGGAGATTCCGTACGCGCTGGTCCGGGCACCCCGCAAACCGATCTCTTCCTGGACGGTAGCCACCGAATATAAGGCTGCTTTCAGCTGTTCACCGGCCAGTTCTGTAAGAACACGGGCAGCAACATAAGCACCAACCCGGTCGTCAAATCCCCGCCCGGTTATCAGCTCAGAATCCAACCTCTGCATACCAACATCAAATACAACAGGGTCACCAATAGCTATCTTCTGGCCGACAGTTTCTCCGTCATCAGCGCCGATATCGATCCAGAGGTCTTCTATTTTAGGAACTTTTTTCTTCTCCTCATCTTCCAGCAGATGGATTGGTTTTCGACCAATCACACCACGAATATAGCCCTCGTCTGTTTTTATTTTAACCCGCTGTCCGGGCACCACCTGGGGATCAACACCACCCACAGAAGAAAAGTAAATAAAGCCGTTTTCATCAATATATTTGACCATAAATCCAATCTCATCGATGTGGCCGGCCAGCATGACCCGGGGACTCCCTTCTCCGTTCAAACTGGCCAGACAGTTCCCATGAACATCAACATCAACCCTGTCAGCCACAGTTTCCAGTTGAGATTTCCAGAGTTCGACCGCCTCTTCTTCAAATCCAGACGGACTCACCGCAGCAATTAATTTGTTCAGAAATTTTCTATCAGAATCCTTCATAAATAACCTCCTGTTATAGTTAGTATAGGCAGGTAGCAAATATCCCGATACTGAACTTTGGGAAAGTCAATGGGGCAGTATTTTTAACTCAAGTTGAATCAAAGCAATAAACAAATCTCAATTTGATTATTGCTACTACCCACATCAGCTTTTAAAGGCTTAATTCTACCAGATATTACAGCTAAAAAAACCAACACCAGGTATTTCTATTAGAATTTTTCAGGATTTTATCATTCCTTATGGTGAGCGCGGCGGAAATCGTTGATTATTTTCTCAAACCGGGGTTCGAAAGCCTCCCAGTCGATGTCATCTTCCCAGGCCTGACTGAGTTCTTTAAGAGCCCACCTATCCCGCTGAGTTACCTGCTCGTTGGCACTGACAATAGCCATTGCCATGGCATAGATGGTGGCTTTTTGTTCCGGGTCCAACTCGCGATCCAATTCCTCCAGAATTTCTTCCATATCAACCTCTCCGGCCTCCATATCAGCCAAAAAACGACGAGCAACCCGCTCGTGGTCAAAATCGATCTCAAGCTGCGACTCCGCGAAAAAGCGATCTATAATAACCAGAGCACGCGGGTCCTGGTCGGAATCCATACTTATGAAAAATAGTCCCAGTTCAAATATCTTCCGGCCAAGTGATTTTTCCCGAATAGGTATTGAGGGAGCCGGTATAATCTCCTCGTCAACATCAGAAAATTCCAGTTCTACTTCACAGTTGTAGCAGTAGTTGAAATCCTCCCTTATACCGACGCCACACTGACTACAAATACTGGGATCTGTTTCTTTTATCAGATCTCGAGCGTATTGGTGAAAATCTTCGCCGCGTTGAAAAGGACGCAGATAAAAATCTCCGGTAAACTCTTTACCGAGAAACATCCGGTTCCACTTTCCACTGATCTCCTGGCCGTCCAGCTCACCCTGCCAGTTCATCGAGGCATCTTCAAAGTTGATAGTCCACTCATAGTTATCATCAGTAGCCGTACCGAATAAAGTAAATTTTCCGTTTTTCGCACTTATTCCCTCTCCACTCAGATTATCTTCCTCACGGATCAAGCGCAGTTGCAGACCATGCTTTGTCGGAGAACCATCGGAACTGTAATAGCCAATATACCTGGTACTCTTGCCCATTTTATTTCACTCCTAACAATTGATTGTGCAAATCACTTGTAAAATTATCGCAACAGGTTGAACTGTTATTTTTTAACAAATTCTCAACCATCCCCCGACTCAACCGTCCTGTCTGTTAAGTAACCTTGATTACTGTCCAACCTCAAAAGAGATAGCAAAGCGTCGAAAAAATTACCCTTAAATACTCTAAGCCGATTATTTATTTTCTTCCAACTGCTGATGGCAGCCAAAACAATCCGATACCATGCCGGTTTGCGCTCTATACCTACCAGCGGTTTTTTCGATCTTACTCAGCAATCCAACCCGATGACTGACAAGATATATTTTAGCCACTTATAAAAAAGGCCTTCCAACTAATTAAATCGTCACAGAATTTAAGAGTTTTATGTAATTTAAAACAACATGTTCTTTTAAAATTAACATTGTCTCTTAAGGGTGATTACACCTGTAAAATATGGGTAGTCAACATCTTGTTTGTAAATTGTTAAGGAAAAACTATTCTTTTTCTTCCAGCAGGACCTTCGTCTTTTGTTTTAATTTTTTCTTCCAGAGGGGATAAAGATCACTCATAATATCTTCTTCTACAGAGTCCAGAACAGCCATAAATTCATCCTCGGAAATGTCAATATACTCCGGGGCCACCCCACGTTCTTCGGCCAGTTCACAAAACGCCTGGTTGGTGGCTTCAGCGCCGATCCGAAAACCCTGTTTAAAAAAACCGATTATAGAATCCATCCGTCCCCAGCGGACGTATTCCACGGCGGGGATCGCCTGTATTTGAAATTTCTGGGCGGTAACTGAATCTTTTATCTGGCGATTTTCCTGCAGATAAGTTACAAAAAGCATGGCATGTTTATACTGACACCGCTGAGCCCGAGTGGCGAGTTGTTCTGCCTTACGCGCAAGCGCAACTAAGTTTGACAGATGACCTAACGGTTGGTTTTCCTGGCGTTTCCAGCGGCTAATTGTCCCGGGAGCACAACCCAAAATATCAGCCAGTTCATTCTGAGTGCATTCAAAACTATCACAGATACGCTCAACCAGCATTCCTGCCGCCCGTCGCAGGGCTTCTTTTTGGTCCTCAACCTTGCTCATATCCAGGTCTTCACCGATACCAAGATCGAATCGGTTGTAAATAAAGTTAATATTTTGCTAATGCTCTTGAGCGATTTTCTGGTTTTCTTTCGAAACCTCAATTTCAGCTGCTGTCATGGAGAATCACTTCTTCATTTCTAGAAAAAATTTATAGTGAAATAACTATCATAGATAAAATGCTACAAAGAAATTTTTTTCTTTTTTACTGTTTCAAGATTAGGTTGGAATGTATTAAATTAAAACCAACCAATCGCTCACGTCGGGGTAGGGTTAAGCATGTGATCTGATAATTTTCCTCCCCGGTAATTGTTTATTCTATCAGTTTACACAATCATTGCCAAACTCTCAAAGAATAAAACACTCTAAAAAAAACTCTATTAAGCTCAAAACCAGCAGGCAAGCCAGAGAGCAGGAAAAATTTCCTCGAATAAACAGACAGAGACAGGTTGCTATTAAAAATAGAAGTTAAATCTGGTTGCCGGTCCAGTCTATCGCTAATTCCTCAATAATTGGGATGTGGAAGAAAAAATTTGAGAAAGATCAGATGGTATCATCTAAAATGTCAGGAGATCCACTTTATCGAATATTAGACATTTCGCGAATGATCCACAGAAGGGCCAACCAAACAGGAGTAAATGGGGCCTGCAGGATTCGAACCTGCGGCTTCTACCGTGTGAAGGTAGCGCTCTACCCCTGAGCTAAGGCCCCTTTTTCGATGGTCCAAAAAAATCAGACCGGCGAAAATTGTCAGCTATTAACGGCTTAACGAAGCTGTTTGGTTGCTTCAGCCAGAACCTCCATCTTCCCCAGCGCCTCATCAACAGTACGAGTTTTCAATCCACAATCAGGACTGATCCAGAGGGCCTCACGGGGGACAATAGACAGAGCTTTTTCAATCAATTCAATAACAACTTCAGGGCGCTCAATCTGATGAGTATGAACATCTACCGCACCGAAAGAAAGATCCTTGGTGAAAGGATCCTGCTTGAACAGATCGAGCAGGTAAAGATCGCTGTTAGTAAACTCCAGATCGAAATTATCGACCGGCACTTCCAGCATTTTCGGATAGATCTTTTCAAACTCCCCGTAACATATGTGGGAGATAAAATAGGCGTCCTGACCCTCGACAACATCGTTCACAACCTCTTTTACCAGTTCCATCTCATCATGGCGGACAGAGCAGGCCGGCTCGTCGATTTGAACTATCTTACAGCCGGCTTCGATCAGAGCTTCCACCTCACTGCGAATAGCTCGAGCAAAAGCCCGCGCCGTATCAGCCCGGGAAGCATAATGTTCGTTAAAGGTCCAATCCATCATCGTGTAGGGGCCGGTGAGCATCCCTTTAACCGGCTTATCAGAATTTTCCTGGGTAAACTTCCACCAGTCTACAGTGATTGGTTTTTCCCAGACAATTTCATCAACCACAATCGGTTTTCTATAGTACCGATTACCATAGGAACGCACGAGACCACCAATCTCAAAACCACGGAGATTTTCAGCAAAATAAGTCGCCATATCTCCCCGGTATTGTTCGCCATCAACAAAGACGTCATAATCCAGTTCTGCCTGCTTTTCAATCCAGAAGAGGGTCATCTTGCGGGCCATATCATCCAGCTCAGCCTGTGAAATTTGACCTTCACGATGTTTTTTCCGGGCCTCTTTGAGCTCCGGGGGTTTAGGAAAGCTTCCCACCGTGGTCAATGGAAGATCCGGTAGTTCAATTCCTAATTTTTCAAGTTTTTCTCGTTCCATAATTATCCTAATACCTCCTGAAGTTGATCTCCAATTTGCACCAAGCGCTGGAGTTTTAGCCGGGCTCTATCCCGGGGTAAATAATCAAGACTGCTGGTAAAACTCAATGAGTTTCGCCCCTCCGGCAGACTATCTAAAACTGGCTTAAGTTTTTCAACAAGCTCAGCCGGATCAGCAAGTTTGGTGTTACGACCATCAAGCACACCCATAACAAGCCGGCGATCGCTACCTTTTTGCTGAATGGTTTTATACAGCTCATTACCATAAACAAAATCAAACATCAGCAGATCAACAGCTGATTCCTGCAGCTGATCATACAGAGGAACCGGATCGCCAAAATAGCTGGCCAACCGCACTTCAACATCAGCTGCGGCAGTAGCAATCCGATCGACCAGGGGCAGAGCCCACTCGGCAGCCTCGGGATTCTGCAATAAAACAGGTTCTTCAATCTGCAGCTCTTTTAATCCAGCGGCTGATAGATCGGCAACCTCTTCCACCAGCAGGTCAGCATAAGCTTCAGCAAGCTCCTGCTGAGTTGCATAGGGGCTATCAGCCAGCTCAGCAAAATAGCTCAAAGTTAAGGGGCCGGTCAAAATCTGCTTAACCGGTCGGTCCGCCACAGAACTGGCAAATTTAAACTCCTCCACCAGCAGGGGCTGCTGCCGTTCCAGCGTAGATTTAACCAGACCCTCCCGCACCAGGTAGTTAGTATCAAAATAACGAACC
>PWOD01000033.1 GCA_003557545.1 bacterium
ACCGTATATATATGGAGCTATTAAGCGAAGACTTTACGGAAAACTTTATGTCCCCTGACAATCAAAAAGAATTCGAACGTGTGTTTTTAAAGTTATTTGAAGCTGGAAAACCTAAGAATGTCGTGGAATTATTAATTGATCTAACAAAGATTATCATTAAAAAAGCGGATAAGAGTTTTCGGAAGAAAATTAAAAAGAAACTCAATGAATTAATAACAAATAAATCAGAGCATAGAATTGGAACAAATAACATAAACAAAGTTTATGAGCTAATTCAGATGATTGAAAAATGTGATTAAAAAAAGATTGCGTAGTGTTTATTTGCGATGTTATGCATTAGTTGCCAATATAAATTGAGAAAAACTAAGTCTGTAAATTCTTGTTGGTAAAATGATGATTTAGATCTGGTGGGGATGAGATTGGTTTTGGAGTTTGGTTTGGAAGTTACGCGGGGTTGGAAATGGGATGTTTGTCCGGGTTGGATTTTTGGGGGGAGTTGCTGAGAGGGCTTGTTTATTTGGTCTGGGGGGCATATAATCGAAGGGGTTAGTAAGCAGGGAGAACAGATTTTTTGGTGGTTCGTTAGAAACCTTCCCGCGATTTTCAGGAGAGAAAATGATAGTTTATGCTTAAGATTTTAAAGCGAAATATTGAGTCTTTGCATGATCCGTTGACGCCTGAACAGATTGTCGAGATTTCTCCCCCCTGGAAAAATGATATTGAGAAATTCAGTCCCTGGGAATCCACCGCTGGCGGAGATTATCTAACGGCGGGAAAACAGTTGGAGTCGGGGATTATTGTGGCGGGCGAATGTTGTTCAACTTTTGATCTTGCGGATCGATTGATTGGCGAGTCGGAGCTGGATGAATGGGAGTCGGTGATCGCTGTGTCGCAGCGGGCCGGTCGGGGGCGGCGGAAAAGTCACTGGATATCTCCACCGGGTAATCTCTACGTTTCGCTTGTGTTGCCTGAAATCCCCGCTGAGTGGCAGACTCTTGCTTCGCTTCTGAGCGGGTTCTGCTTGAGCGAAGGATTAAATCAGCTGGGCTGTGAAACGGCTGTTAAATGGCCGAACGATATATTGCAGAACCGGAAAAAGGTGGCCGGGATTCTGATAGAACAGAAGGCCGGCCAGACCGTTGTGGGGGTGGGGATTAACCTGATCAATCGACCGGAAAATCAACAGCTGGAGGGACCGGGGGCGTTCCCGGCGGGCTGCTTGTGGGAGTCGGCAGGGAGGGCTGTGGAGCCTGTTTCCCTGTGGGATTTTCTTGTTAAACGGTTTAAAAAATTGTATTATGGCTATACTGACGGTGGAACTGTGGAAAATTTTATAGATACCGTGCAGCCTCAACTGGAGTTTATCGAGGAAGAGGTTATGATTTTAGAGGCGGGAGAAGTGGAAGCCACACGCGCTGTTTTCAGTGGAATAAACAGTAGTGGTTTTGCCCGGTTTTTGATTGACGGGCAGCCAAAGATTTTACGGGACGCAAAGATTTTACCCGATTAAATACAGGCTTTTTAATGCTGAAAAACTGTTATTTTATATTCAAAGTAAAGGAATTTTGCAATGACTGACAAAAGTTTTAATAAAGTTTTAGAAGAGATTCAAGGTAAAAAAATACTGGTTGCCAACCGCGGGATAACCGCCCGGCGGATTATTCGCTCGATCCGGGATCAGTTTAAAGCTGCACCGGTTCTGACAGTGACTGACAAAGATACGACTGCGCCGTTTACTACCGGTGCGAAAGAGTTGATGTTACTGGGGAAAAATCCTCACGCTTATCTTGAGCTCGATCGGATTATTAAGCTGGCAAAGTCAGAGGGAATCAGTGCCATCCATCCGGGCTGGGGGTTTGCCGCCGAAGATCATGAGTTTCCGCGTAAATGTCGTGAGGCCGGGATGATATTTATCGGTCCGCCGGCGGAGGCGATGCAAAAGTTGGGAAATAAGGTGAGTGCCCGGGAGATTGCTAAAAAAATCGGTGTGCCGATTGTTCCCGGAACCGATAATTCCATCAGTATTGATGAGGCCCGGGCTGAGGTTGAAAAACTGGGTCTACCGGTAATGTTGAAAGCCGAGGGTGGTGGTGGCGGCCGTGGGATGTATGAGGTTTTTGATGAGGAGCAGCTCGAAGATGCCTTCCAGAAGGCCTCAATGCTGGCCGAGTCTTCATTTGGTAATCCACGCATATATGTAGAGAAACTGTTAACTGATATTCGGCATATTGAGATTCAGGTTGTGGCCGATCAGCATGGGAACGCTTTTGCTTTTGATGAGCGGGACTGCTCGGTGCAAAGACATCATCAGAAACTTATTGAAATAACCCCTTCACCCTGGAGTGGAATGACCGAAGAGCTAAGAAACAGGCTGAAAGAATATTCGATCAAGCTGATTCAGGAGGCGGGGTATCATTCCCTGGCCACGGTTGAGTTTTTAGTTGACCCGGAGGGGAATCCCTATCTTATTGAGGTTAATACCCGTCTGCAGGTAGAACATGGGATAACCGAGTGCCGCTATGGCGTGGATCTCGTTGAAGAGCAGATTGCTATCGCCTACGGAGCTGAACTGAGGTTTAATGAAGAGGAGACGAAACCATTTCATCATGCCTTCCAGGTGCGGGTAAACTGTGAGGATCCCCAGGATGATTTTTCTCCTAACTCGGGGGTTATAAACCGCTATCTGTCGCCGGCCGGACCGGGGATAAGGCTGGACTCCTGTATTACCACCGGCTATGAGTTTCCCTCCGTATATGACTCGGCCGCCGCGTTGTTGATCAGTTATGGTAAGAACTGGGAAAAAACTCTCGGGATAATGAATCGTGCCCTCAATGAATATATAATATCGGGTGTGAAAACGACGATAAATTTCCATAAAAAAACAATAAACCATCCTGATTTCAGGGCGGGTGAATTCACCACAAGTTTTGTCGATGATACGCCTGAATTGATGGATTATACCGATATGGAGCCGGAAGCTTTACGTCTGTCACGACTTGTGGCTGAAATATCGGCCCACGGGTATAACCCGTATGTAAGCCTAGATGAGTACCGGGGAACCGAGGATAAACGTATTGGTCGGTTCAAGCCGGTTCTGCCGGAGCCGGAAGAGGGCGACGAGGGGATCTATCCCCGGGATGATCGGGAGGCCCTGCTGGAGTTTCTGCGGGATACGGATTATGTTCATTTTACCGATACAACTCCGCGTGATATAACCCAGTCTAACAGTGGCAACCGGTTTCGACTGGCGGAGGATAGACTGGTTGGTCCGCTGCTTGACCGGTGTGGATTCTTTTCAATTGAAAATGCCGGGGGTGCCCATTTTCATGTGGCCATGCTGGCCAACATGACCTATCCCTTTACCGAGGGTTATGAATGGAACCAGTTTGCCCCCAGAACACCGAAACAGATACTGGTGCGGTCGACCAATCTCCTCGGCTATAAACCACAACCGAAGAATATGATGGAACTGACCGGGGGGATGATCTGTGAGCATTATGACGTCGTGCGCTGTTTTGATTTTCTGAATCATATTGAAAATATGCAGCCGATCGCGGACGTGGTCATGCGTTCTGAGAAAAATATTTTTGAACCGGCGGTATCGCTGTCCTGGGCCACCGGGTTTGATGTTAAGCATTATATGAAAATAGTTGACAGTATCGTGCAGATGACGGCAAAGGTTAGTGGCTTGAGTGAAAAGCAAGCCCGGCGGAAAATTATTCTCGGATTAAAAGATATGGCCGGAGTCTGTCCGCCGCGATTTATCAGTTCCCTGGTGAAAGCGGTTAAGGAGCGGTATCCGGATATTATTGTTCATTACCACCGTCATTGTACTGATGGATTGTTTGTTCCGTCAGTTGGCGCTGCTGCTGCTGCCGGGGCTGATATAGTGGATACCGGTATGAGCGCCGCGGTACGCTGGTATGGTCAGGGTGATGTGCTGGCGACGGCGGCTTATATGGAGGGGGAGCTGGGGCTGGAAACCAATCTTAACAAGGATGCTCTACGGGCAACTAATTTTCTGCTCAAACAGATAATGCCCTATTTTGATCGTTATGCAGCTCCGTGGTTCCAGGGGCCGGATTATGATGTTACCCGGCACGGTATGCCGGGCGGAGCAACATCTTCCTCCCAGGAAGGGGCGATGAAGCAGGGCTATATTCATCTGCTGCCTTATATTCTTGATTTCCTCGCGTTAACCCGCAAGGTGGTTCGTTACCATGATGTTACGCCGGGTTCTCAAATAACCTGGAACACGGCATTTTTAGCGGTAACTTCAGCCTACAAACGGGGCGGGACAGCCGAGGTAAAGTTTCTGCTTGATACGCTGAAAACTGTAACGACTGTCCCGGAGGAACAGCTCAGTAGCCAGGTGAAGAAGGAGCGGCTGGCCATATACCGCGATTCAAACGATGCTTTCAGGGATCTGTTGTTGGGTGAATATGGCCGTCTGCCTCTCGGTTTTCCACCGGACTGGGTTTATAAATCTGCTTTTGGCGACAATTACAAGCATGCGCTGAACAACCGGACTGAATCATCGCCGCTGGAAAAGCTGGAGCCGATTGCAATTGATAAAGAGCGGTCTGCGCTGGCCAAACAGCTCGATCGGGAACCGACGGAAGAGGAGCTGGTTATCTATCTAAACCATCCGGGAGACGCACTTAAAACTATTCGCTTCCAGGAAAAGTTTGGTGATCCCAATAATCTACCGGTAGATGTCTGGTTTGAAGGGCTGCCCGAAGGTGAGCAGCTGGAGTTTTTTGATGCTAATGACAAACCTCACCTTTTGAAAATTATCGCGATTGATGAGCCGGATGAGCGGGGCTACCAGCTGGTTCGGTATAATCTTGATAGTGAGACTTTTGAATACCAGGTAAAAACAGAAGAACCTACTGTTGGTGCGGATATCGGGATTGAAATGGCTGAGTCTGACAACCCGTACCATGTGGCAGCCCCCTGTAATGGAGATTTGTGGGTGACATATGTGCATCCGGGTGTGGTGGTTGAAGAGGGGGATGAGATTTTTAACGTTAGTATTATGAAACAGGAGAAAGCGGTCAATGCTCCGACCGATGGAATCGTCGAAAGAGTGCTTAAATCAGCTGATTACCAGAAGGATCGTAAGATGGTCCCGGTTAAGGAAGGGGAGCTGATTGTTGAGCTGGCTCCGTTACCAAATAGCTGTCCCAACTGTGATTGTCATATTACCGATAAGGATTATGACTACTGTCCGTCCTGCGGTAAGAAGCTGTAGGTCGGTCAGGCTGGCCGGCCAGGGCCGGCAATTGTTTTGAGGGCTGCGGGTCGGGCTGTCTGTAGAACTGGTTTGCCGGTTGTAGAGAGTTTCTGTGTAGGGTTGAATATTCTTCCCTGTGAAGTCAGCCAGTTATCTACCATGAAATCCAGCAGCTTTTCTGTGGAGCAGTCTATCCCCCTGAAAAACTGTGCAGTAACTTTTTCCCACCAGAGTGATTTATCCCGATATCAATTTTAGAGGAAACTGGATGTAATTCTTTTCAGCATGGATGATTAGTGTTATTATTCTGTAAATCGTGTTACAAAGGAGATTTTTGCTGATGAATTACAGAGCGGTGGTTGTTAGCTGGTGGAGCCTGGTAATCTGTTTGACAGTAACTTTTGGCCCGGCAGCTCCCGGGTGGGCCGGATCGATTGAATTGGAGCCTATTGTGATAGTCGACCACCAGGAAAGAGGTTGGGGAGAGGATGATTTTTCGGTTAACCGGCGAATTATTGATCAAACTGAAATAACTCAATCAGGAGCCAGGGACCTGGGCGAGCTATTGAACTTAATTGCCGGCAGCAGTTTGATGTCTGAGTCAGTTTTTGGTGGTCGGACAGTTGGCCAGGGGAGAGTCAAGTTGCGGGGGAATAATCCGCTGATAATGGTTGATGGCCGGCCGGTGACCATGGAGCTGTTTAACTGTGTGATAAATAATCAGTTGAGTTTGAGCGGGGTGGAAAGGATTGAAGTAACCCGTGGTGCGGAGGCGGTATTAAGTGGCGCCGATGCGCTGGGCGGGGTCGTTAATATTGTGACTGAACGTCCGGCTGATTACCGTTCCAGAGTTTCAAAAAAGGCCGGGAGTAATAGTTCATTTGCCGGGGCGGTGGAAAGTTCGGGTGGTGGAGCAGTTGGTTATTATTCGCTGGGTTATCAGTATAAAACAACCGATGGTCACCTGGAAAATAGTGAATTAAGATCAGGTGACTATTTTTTGAAATTAGGCTATTTTCTATCGGACGCAGTGGAGTTGGAATTGACCACCCAGTATTATGACGGTGAATATGAAGATCCGCTGAACCGGGGAGCCGAGCAGCGGTGGGAGAAACAACGGGCCGGATTTGATCTAAAAGTTGACGGAGTCTGGGAAAATCACCGGGTTGTTTTACAGGGGTATTATAATTCAGGTGAGCATCAACGTTATTTAATCGACACCGGAACCTTAGATTTTCATACTCGTGATGAGATGACCGGGGTGCGAGCCCGGCAGAGCAGCGACTTTGGAAGGTTGAAGCTGATTTATGGATTTGATTATCGGGAATATGGTGGCAGAAGGTTGGACCCGGCGGATGGTTCGAGACTGTTCAAGCGATTAGAAAATGAGCGTGCCATCTACGGGATGGTCAATCGGGAACTGGGACAGAATACAGAGGTTGTGGTTGGTGGAAGATACAATGACAACAGTGTTTATGGGGAGAGATTTTTTTCTAAGTTAGGAATCAAACGAAAATTAGGGGAGCAGTTAAGCGGTCGGATCTCCTATAACCGGGGATTCAGGAACCCATCAATTATGCAGCTTAATAATAATCCTGATTTACAGCCGGAGATTGCAGATAACTATGAGCTTGGGATTGAATATAATCGGGGAGGAAAATGGCAGGCCGGGCTGGCACTGTTCCGGGTTGAGGGGGAGGATCGAATTGCCGGTTTTCCACCGGAAAACCAGGAGGAATACCGGCATTATGGTGTTGAGTTTGAAGTTACCGGTAATCTATCAAACAATCTCCGGGGAGGGTTGACCTATAGCTGGATCGATCCTGAGGATGACACAGTTTTTCAGTTTGAAAACCGGGTCACGGGTCAGTTGAGTTACCGGCGGAAAAACTGGTTGGTATATCTGGCCGGTGAGTATGTGAACCGGCTGTATGCTGAAGCAGAGAGTCAAAACCGGCTGCCCGATTATTTAAAACTGGATCTGCGAACAAGTTATCAGCCACCCGGTGGGATAAGCTATATTGTGGAGGTGGATAATCTGCTGGATGTGGATTATGCCACCCAGACTTATGATGATGGAACAAGGATGTACAATAGCGGTTTAACAGTTTTTGGTGGGATAGAGGTGGAGTTTTGAAGATGTTTTCAGCCAGTGATAAAGGCAGCTCGAAAAGTTTTGGTTCGATCACCAACCGGCAGCTCGTGGTGGCGGCGACGGCGATCGCCCTGGGAACGATAATCCCGTTCCTGTTTCATGGGATCAAAGGTGCGGGACCGCTGTTTTTGCCGCTCTATTATCCGGTTATTATAGCGAGTTTTTTATTGACGCCATCGCTGGCTGCCCTGACCGGTTTATTAACTCCGGTAAGCTCAACAGTTTTAACCGGAATGCCGCCGATAAACCCACCGATAGTACTGATAATGATGATTGAGCTGTTAGTGCTGGCCGGCAGTATAGCAGTGATCCACAGGCGATTTGCGGTTAGTCACCGGACAACAATTTTTCTGGCAGTTTTAGTCAACCGGGTTGTCTATGCGGGGATGCTGGTAGTCTTCGCCGAGCTTTTCCGGCTTCCGGCCTTTTCTTTCAGCCTGGTTAGAGTTATCAGCAGCTGGCCCGGATTATTGATAATTTTGTTGATTTTACCGGCTTTATCCCGGGAGATTGAGAAACGTTACAGGGAGAGCGATTTTTATGCTGAGTAAGCAGCGTGATTATTTTAATCGCCGGGCGGCGGAATGGTCGGATGATCTATCAGCGGCACAGGCGGAGAGTCTGGAGGAGATAATGACTGTTTTGTCACCGGAAACAGGGGAAAAGATCCTTGACCTGGGATGTGGTGCAGGGATTCTTACTGAGCGGTTGACGCGGGGGATGACCGGTGAGGAGAGAAAGCTGGTGAGTGTTGATCTGGCGGAAGAGATGGTGAAACGAGTTCGCCGGGACTATTCCCGGTTAAGTTCTGCAGTCTGTGGAGCAGCAGAAGAGCTACCCCTGGCTGCCAGGAGTTTTGATCGGATAATCTGTTTTTCAGTTTTTCCCCATTTTTCCAGTCCCCGGTCGGTGCTGGAGGAGATCAACCGGTTGTTAGTACCGGGTGGTCGAGCTGTTATTGCACATGTCGATTCAAGGCAGCAGTTAAATCAGTTTCACAGCAACTTAAAGGGAGTTGTCAGCGCTGATATTTTGCCGCCGCTGGAGGAACTGCAGGAGATTATACAAGCAGCCGGACTGAGGGTTTTACAGATGGACGAAAGGGAGAATTTATATCTTGCTGTCTTCGGAAAATAAGCTGCAGTTGATCGTTAGATTCACTGTTTTTTTAATCTTGCTGGGCGGGTTTATTATCAGCCCCCTGCGGTTTTTTTACCTGCCGCTGCTGCTGCTCGGGCTGGCGTTATGTAGCTTTCCGGTGGAGTTGAAAAAATTCTTTCGAAAGCAGCTATTTCTGCTGGTTATCGGCTTTTCACATCTGTTTCTGTTTGGTTATTTTGTGATCGATAGAGTTTTTTTGGGTGGTGGTCCGATTTTTCAAACCGAGCATTTTATAGTGGTTTTGAACCTGTTTTATAGAACGGCCGGTTCTTACCTTGTCGTGAGTTTTTTCAACAGCCTCAATAGTTTTTCAGAGCTATTAGCGACGCTGAAGATTTTGCGATTCCCGCCGTTGATTATTATGTTGTTTACAATAAGTTACCGGTTAGTGCATATTTTTGACAGCCGGGTCCGTCAGATGTTGATAGCCTACAGGTTGCGGACCGGGGGTAAACAGAGGCCAGCGCTATTTTTACAGATGCTGAAGAGCGCCCTGTTTAAGTCGTTTGCCAGTGGTAACAGAATAACCGGGGCGTTGAAAAGCCGTAATTTTCACTCCAACCTGGATTTCAGGAAGATCAAATGATTGAATTAAAAAAAGTTAATCTATTTTTTAACCCGGGCAAACATGTTTTGAAAGATATTGAGTTGACGATTCAAGCCGGCTGCTCCACGGCCCTGCTGGGGGCGAACGGCAGCGGAAAAACCTCGTTGTTATGGGTGATCGCGGGGATCTATAAATATAAGGGAGAAATTATTTTCCGGAATCAGGGTAGGTTAAACGGGGGGAGTAAGGAGTTACGGGATAAAACTGGGGTGGTTTTTCAAAATCCGGATGAGCAGCTGTTTATGCCGACGGTTCGTGAAGAGCTGGCGTTGACCCTGTTGCAAAAACATGATCGAGTTGACGAGGCTTTAATAGGTGAGATTATGGAGCGGTTTGGAATTGTAGAGCTGGCTGATAGAGCCCCCCATAAACTGTCGGAGGGGGAGAAAAAGAAGGTGGCGCTGTCGGCGGCGCTGGTGGCGAAACCGGAGCTGTTAATTTTAGATGAGCCGACCTCAGATCTTGACCTGCCGGGGAAAAAAGAGTTTTTAAAGTTGATTAACTCCCTGGAGCAGACCCGATTGGTTGCCACCCATGATTTAGAGTTCGCCCGAAACTGTTGTGACCGGGGAGTTATTCTGGAGTCGGGAAGGGTTGTGGCCGAGGGAAAGTTTGAGGAGTTGATCGACAATCGCCGGTTACTGGAAAGCTGCGGGTTAATTTAATGAGTGTGTGGGAGCGGTTCAGTCCAGTTGAAACTGTACGGGGATTTTTATTATTAGACTGCGGTCGGTTAGTCCGGCCGGCAGCGGTGGCCAGGGCTGGGAGCTTTGCAGGGCACGGCGGGCTGCTTGATCGAGTTGTTGGTGGCCGCTGGACTGATGAAGCTGCAGCTGGTTGATCCGGCCAGTAGAGGTAATCTCCAGTTGGAAAACGGTTGTTCCCTGCTGGCCTTTTCGGGCGGCTCGGGAAGGATAGGAAAGTTGTGAGCGGATCTTTTCAATAAGAGTTGCCGTGTAACTGGCGAGCAACTGCTCTTCCGAATCAGCGCTGGCTGATCTGCTGGTTGGCGGAGCTGCTGAACTGCCGCTGGCAGTCTGAACAGTAGAGCTGGATGGTGGTGGTTTAGTCCGCTGTCGGGCGGCTGTTTGTGGTTCTGCTTGGGGGATAGTTGGTGGGTCGGGTAAGCGGTTAGGTGGTTGCTGAGCGGGCGGGTTGATTTTCGATGATCGTTTAGATTTGTCCGGGGAAAGTTCAGTTTCAGGCATATCGATGAAATTAAGATTTTGTGGTGAACGGTCTGAGTTTAAGTTGCTGATTGTTGTAGATTTGTCCGGGGCCGGGCCGGGGTTAGCGGCTGAAACAAGTTTGATTCGGGTGGAATTCGTAGAGTGGGGAGAGGATTCCCAGGAGCGGACCGGTGGTAGAGCGGAGCCGCTAAAAATAAGCAGATGGAGCAGAATTGAACCGGTCAGCGCCAGAGTTAATCTTGTTAGCATGGTAAGTTCCCACCTCGTTTATGTGTTACGAATTCTAAAATAGTAATACTAAGATGGCAAGGGGAGTTTGAAATCGGGGCGGAAGGGAGCTATCATTTCCTCTAATCTGGTTATCTGTTAAAATTCTGTGAATTCTATTTGTTGAGGGCTATGCAAAAGATTAAATCATTTAAAATCTGGAGAGAAGATATATGGGACTGCTGGCTGGATTATATGAACCGGATAGAAACCGTCTGTACAGGGCGGAGCCAGGACGGTTTAGAGGTGATAACGGGGAGTTTCTCAGGGCGGTTTATGATTATCGTATACTGGCCGAGACCTTTGATGTAAAAGAAGCCTTTGCCGGCTGGGAGAACTCTGGTATGGCGGCTTTTTCCGATCTGCTTCCGGTGGAAAATCGTCGAGTTATAGAGTGCTCCGGAACGGTTACTGGTTGCAGTAAAATCTGGGGCAGACCGGGATTGTTTTTGAAGGATGACAGGACAGCAGTTTCGGGAACCAGTCTCTACCGGGGGGCCTGTCTGGCTGTGGCCCTGGCCCGTCAGAATGAGTTTTCAGGAGTCAGCTTGTTAACGGTTCAACCGGAGGTGGTGGAAGCTTTTGCCGCGGTAGCCAGAACGGCTGATCTGGCGATAAGGATTACGGTACCTGAGGAGTCCCCCGCCGGGGTTGAGGAGTTTGATTTGCCGGCCGGAGTAGAAGTTGTAAAAGTTTCCGGCCCGGTCTCAGAGGTTTTTCAGGCAAGTTGTGAACAGGCGGAAGAGGAGGGATTTTACCGGGCTACGCTGGGTGATAATCCCTATATCCGAGAGGCTTATAAAACAATCGCTTTTGAACTTTATTTGCAGATGAACAGAGTTCCTGAACGGGTTTATTTTCAGCACTCGGAAGGGGAGATTATTGCCGGTCTGACCAGGGGGTTTGAAGAACTTAAAATTACCGGTTGGACCAGCAGTATACCACGGATATACCCGGTCATCGGGCCGGGAAGGTCCTCTCGGATTCGCTGGTTGAGTGAGTTTAAAACAGCCCGAGGTGATTTTTCAAATCGCCGCTTGAGCAGGATGGAACAGGGACCGCTGGATCTGTATTTTGCCCTGGAAGCCCTGGAAAAAACCGGTGGTAAAGTGATCAGTTTGAGTCCTAAAGATCTGACCGAACATCGAAAAAAAACTGAGATTGAAAAAATTAATCCGGCGGATGGCAATCAACTTCCCCCGGAACTTTTAACCGCCTTTGAGCGGACCGAACCAGCTGAATATGAGGCTGTTGTCCTGTTGGATACAGGGTTTGATTATGAAGCCGGTGAACCGGCCGGGGAGGAGCGGGATGAATAGGCCGCGTCGCTGGTTACAGAGAAATGACAGCCGTTTGCAAGCTGTTTTAAAGTTAGTTAAAAATAAATTTGGAGTTGTCAGACGGCAGGAGGGACTGGATCTATTACAGGTGACAGTGCTGACTGTTTTAAGCCAGAACACCACCGATGTAAATGCCCGCCAGGCTTATATAGGACTGCTGGAGGAGTTTTCAAATAGTTCAGAAGAGGATTATGAAGAGCTTCAAACAACCGATATTAGGGTGGTTGATCTGGCATTTGAGCTGGGCCGACCGGATTGGGAAAGGCTGGCGGCCAGCTCGGCTGAGCGGCTGGCTGAGGCTATTGCCCCGGCCGGTTTACAGCAGGCCAAGTCCCGGACAATTCTGGCTCTGCTGAAGAAGATGGATCAACTGGCAGAAAATTTTTCTGATTTACAGGAGATATTTGAAGAGTTTTCTCACCGGCAGGCCCTGGAACTATTAACTTCGGTCGATGGAATAGGTTTAAAAACGGCCGGGGTAGTGTTGATGGAGACAACCAGAGCAGATATCTGCCCGGTCGACACCCATATCAATAGAATTTGTCGACGGCTGCGCCTGGTGAGTTACCAGGGGCCTTCTCGGGACAAGTTATTCTGGGAGTTACAGCCGCTGATACCGGCGGGTGAGGCCTATCAGCTACATCATGGGTTGTTGTCCTTTGGCCGGCGGATTTGTACTGCCAGAAATCCCAGCTGCTCCAGCTGTCCGGCGGCTCGAATCTGCTGGGATCTGCGAGTGGACCGGGGAGGCGAAGATTTACAGCTTAAGTTTGTTTAGAGTAATTTGCAAACAGATTTTCAGGTTCAGTTAGTGCCGCTGGAATTGTGGTTGTTTTTTATTTTTCTCTGGTATATACTTTGACAAATATCTTTCGGGTAAGCTTGACATGTAACAGTAGAGTTAGCTGGAAAAGCTTAGATCTACAAGGAGTTGCATGGTGAAAAATTACAGACTAACTGCTGAGCAGATCAATAAACTTATTGGAGCTCGTGCGGATAGATCCAGGGTTCTTGTTCCTGTGCAAAGTGAGGAGAGGGTGGAGCTGGAAGAACTGGATGAAAACTATGATGCTGCCCGGGCGGTGGATTTTTTCCGCCCGTTTGACCCGTTAAAATCATTAGTTCTCTCGCCGTTTGAAAAAGTTGCTGAATTTCCCCACAGTTCACAGACACCAGATCCAGCTGAAGTCACCTTATACGGTGTTAAGGCCTGCTCCGTAAACCATCTTCGACTGCTGGATGAGATTATGCTGGATGAAGAGATAGCCGATAGTTTTTACCAGGCCCGGCGGGAGAAGTTATTCATTATCTCCTGTGACTGTCAAATAGTAGAAGATACATGTTTTTGTACAGAAGTTGGTCTTGCTCCCCATCCAACCACCGGTAATTTTGATCTAAATATTGCTCATATCGAGGGGGAATACCTGCTGACCGTGGGAAGTGAAAGGGGCGGTTTGTTTCTCGAGGAGATCGGGTTAGATTTAGCTGAAGCCGGTCCTGAAACAGAACAGCAGCTGGAGGAGCAGCGCCAGCGGATAGCGGAGGAGGTTGCCGAGAAGAACCAGGAGTTTGAGATCGAGGAGGATATCCACCGGTCGGTCAGGAGTAACCGGGATGCTGAAGTTTACCGGGAGAAGGCTGAGGACTGTGTGGAATGTGGCGGTTGCAACCTGGTCTGTAGCTCCTGTTATTGTTTTTACCTGGCAGACCGACCGGAAGATCAAACAAGTTTTAGCCGGTTTCGCCTGTGGGATTCATGTCAGTTTAACGCCTATGCCCGGGTTGCCGGGGATGAATCTCCACGGCCGTTATTGATGCAGAGAATTCGCCATCGGATTGCCCATAAATTTGATTATCTTGAGGAGTCGATGGGGTTTTATGGTTGTGTCGGTTGTGGTCGTTGTATTTCGGCCTGTCCGGCGGGAATTGATATCAGGAGTCTGCTGGCAGGTGTTAAACAGTGAATCCCTATCAACCGATACCGGCGGAAGTTGTTGAAATAATAGCTGAATCACCCACTATAACCACCTATCGATTTATTCCGGAACAGCCGATTCCTTTCCTGACGGGTCAATTTGTTGAACTGACTGTTCCGGGAGTGGGGGAGGCTCCATTTACCCCGTCATCAGATCCGGCTGTGGCTGATCAGATGGAGATCAGTATTATGCATGTGGGGAAGCTTACGCAGCATCTGCGTGACAAAACTGAGGTTGGCGACATGGTGGGAATTCGCGGCCCGTACGGGCAGGGGTATCCGCTTGACGAGTTTGCCGGCAGGGAGATTTTAATTGTCGGTGGGGGGGTGGGACTGGCTCCATTGAGAAGTTTGATCTATGCGCTGCTGGGAGAGATCGAGCGGTTTAAGGCTGTGAAAATTAAATTTGGGGCCCGGACTCCCGGAGATATAATTTATAAGGCTGAGGTTGAAGATTGGTTGAACAGTGACGAGCTGGAGTTAGAGCTGACAGTTGACTCAGATGAAGATTATCCTGATTGGGAGGGGAATGTTGGGGTTGTTACCACAATCATGGATGATCCTGACCTGGAAATAGATAGTGGGGTTGCAGTGGCCTGTGGACCTCCAATAATGATGAAATTTGCCACCCAGAAATTTCTTTCTATGGGATATTCACCGGAACAGATATATCTCTCGATGGAAAAAAATATGTCCTGTGGAATCGGTAAATGTGGTCATTGTGGTATTGGTCCTTATTACGTCTGCAAAGATGGACCGGTAATGACCTATGACATGCTGGAGAAATACAGTGAAGTTTTTGAATAATAAACGGTTAGGAGCTGGTGGTTTTGACTGAACCGGCCCTGTTGGTTGATCTTGAGATTTGCCGGCGCTGTCCTGAATGCGTGGTGGATTGTGATTATTTTTATCATCCCTACAACAATGGGATTACCAAGCTGCGTGAGCAGGGGACCTGGGAGGAGATCTGTCGCCGTTGTAAGGAAGCTAACTGTATAGAATCCTGTCCCCAGGATGCCCTGCAGAAGGCGCCCGGGACCGAGCGGGTGGAACGGGCCAGTATGCTCTGTATCCGCTGTCGGACCTGTACCATAGCCTGTCCGTTTGGAACGATGGACAGGGATATCCTGGCTTTTAAACATTCCGGCTGTGATCTTTGTAGACCCCGGTTACAGCCGGGCGACAAACCGGTTTGTGTGGAGAGCTGTCCGTATGATGCGCTTGACTACGCTGAGTTTGAAGAGGATCCGGAAGCCGATATACATTCTGTTAAACCTGGATTTTTGGTTCATGCTGTTAACTGGAAGGAAGATAAATAGTGATGGAGAACTGGTTGTTATGGTCGGTTTATCTGTTAATTTTTCCCGGTATAGGATTTGCCATGGTGGTCGGGATACTGGCCAGTTGGGTTGATCGGAAGGTAACGGCAAGAATCCAGTTCCGCGTCGGCCCACCGTTATTGCAGCCGGTTTATGATCTAGTTAAACTGGTGGGGAAAGAGGTTGTGATTCCGGTATCAGCCCAGCCGGGGGTCTTTTTGCTGGCACCGCTGGTTGGTTTTGTGGCGGCCGCACTTTCAGCAGTTATCCTTGGGGTAAATAATTTTCTCGGCCAGAGTTTCCTGGCCGATCTAATTGTGCTTGTTTATCTATTATTAATTCCATCTCTGGCAATAATTGTGGGAGGATCAGCTTCTGGCAACCCCCACTCTTCAATCGGCGCTTCCCGTGAGATGAAACTGGTTATGGCCTATGAACTTCCACTTATACTGGCTATAGTGACGGTGATTATCAATGCGGGGTTCAGTCTTGATCTGGCGGTTATTTCGGCCGAACCTCAAATAAGTTCGATCTCCGGGGTTCTGGCCTTTATCGTCTCTTTGATCTGTATCCAGGCCAAGCTGGCCGAGGTTCCGTTTGATATTCCAGAGGCTGAAACTGAGTTGATGGAGGGTCCGCTGCTGGAGTATTCAGGACTGCCGCTGGCGATATTTAAGGCGACGCACATGTTGCTGCTCTATCTACTTCCCTTATACTTGATAACGATTTTTCTGGGGGGTATCGGAACCGGTTATGGAATTATCTGGGGAGGATTAAAATATCTGTTGATTATTGTGCTGATTATTTTGATTAAAAATACTAATCCACGTTTGCGGATCGACCAGGCCGTAGTGTTTTTTTGGACCTGGATGACAGCGCTTGCCGGGCTGGCAGTGTTGCTGGCCGGCGTGGGTAATATTTATGGGATTGGTTGGCTATGAGCTGGAAAGATCGGTTAGCTCTGTGGGGGATAAAACGTTCTCCCTGGGTCTATCATATTAATACGGGGGCCTGTAATAACTGTGATATTGAAATACTTGACGCATTGTGTCCCCGCTATGATGCTGAGCGGTTTGGCATAAAACTGGTTGGCTCTCCCCGGCATGCTGATGTCTTACTGGTTTCAGGACCGGTTACCAGGCATAGCGAACAGCCCCTGAGAGATGCTTATGAAGCAACACCGAAACCCTGTGCCGTGATTGCTTTCGGGGCCTGTGGATGTTCCAGTGGAATTTTTAAAGATGGTGTAAATGTTAACGGGACGGTTGATCGAGTGATCAGGGAAGAGGATCCTGAGGCAGTGATAACCTATTTGCCCGGATGTCCGCCAAAACCTGAAGCGATATTGTCAGCAGCGTTAAAGACACTGGAGGCGTTATGATGGAAGCAAGCACTGTGCTGGAGAGGCTGAATGATCTACTGGGGGATGATCTGAAAGAGCAGCAGGAGGTTTCCCCGACAAGATATTACCTGGAGGCGAATCCGGAAAA